>NZ_JBQEQB010000030.1:0-61437 GCF_052046055.1 Pseudomonas sp. 22082 | reverse complement strand
CCCTCTGTGTCAGGCTACCTGTCGCCCTTGTTGATTGACTCGTTCATTCAAGAGGGTGAAGGTGCATAACAATGTCCAATTTAGGCAAGCGCTACGACAGCGACTTCAAAGACTGGGTCGTTTTGCAAATGATGCCGCCCTTTAATCGGTCAGTGGCAGAACTTGCCGTTGCACTCAATCTCACGCCACAGTCGCTGCGAAACTGGAGACAAATGGCCAGAGACAAAGGCTTGATCGTTCCAGGAAACGGCAAAACCAGTGACCAATGGTCTAGCGCCGATAAATTCAATGCTGTTATGGAAACCGCGCCGTTGAGCGAGGTGGAAATTTCTCAGTATTGCCGAATAAAGGGCATTTACCCTGAGCAAATTCAGCAGTGGAGACTGGCCTGTCAAAACGCCAATCCGGTCGTTGATCTCAACTCTCGAACCTCTAAAACGGCCGAGCAACGGCGTATCAAAATACTCGAGCGTCAATTGATCCAGTCAGATGCCGGACGTGCGGAGGCGGTGGCCTTGCTGGAGCTCAGAAAAAAAGCCAATGCGATCTGGGGCAAGGACAAGGAAGACTGATTAACGCCGCTGATCGTACGCAAGCCATGAAGTTGATTGCAGACGCAGTGCAGAGCGGCGCTCGTCGATATCGAGCCTGCAATGAGTTGGGGTTGAGCCTGCGTACAGTCCAGCGCTGGCGATATGCTGACTGTGATGGGCGACTGCTGGCTAAACGGGCAGCTCCGGCTAACAAGCTCAGTGAGTCGGAATGCCAAGCGGTACTTGATGCTGCCAATCAGGCTGGCTACGCCAGCCTTACTCCGCACCAGATCGTCCCCAAACTGGCCGATGAAGGCATCTATCTGGCTTCGGAATCGACGTTTTACCGAGTGTTAAAAGCGGCTCATCAAAACGTGCGTCGCGGCCGAACCAAAGCCCCGAAACGTAGGGTGCTGACGACGCATTGTGCCGATGGCCCCAACCAGGTGTGGTGCTGGGATATCACTTGGTTGCCAAGCACCGTCAGAGGTCGATTTTTCTACTGGTACATGGTCAAGGATGTCTACAGCCGCAAACTGGTCGCCAATGAAGTGCACGAAGTGGAATGCGCCGAACACGCATGCGAGCTGCTTAGAAAGGGATGCTTACGTGAACATACAGCGGGTCGCCCGCTGGTGCTGCACTCGGATAACGGACACGTGATGAGAGGTTCTTTGCTGCGTGAAAGCATGGTTGCACTTGGCGTCGAGCCTTCTTTTAGCCGGCCAAGGGTAAGTAACGATAACGCATATGCAGAGGCACTTTTCCGCACTGCAAAGTACTGCCCGCTCTGGCCGGATCAACCATTTGATACGGTCATTGATGCGAGGCTTTGGGTGCAGAAATTCATCGAGTGGTACAACGAAGATCATCGCCATAGCGCTTTGAAATACGTGACGCCAAACGAGAGGCACGAAGGCAAAGCGACGATGCTATTACAAGCAAGAGCAGCGCTTTATGAGGATGCCAGGAAAGCTAATCCGAGCCGTTGGAGCACTCGGACACGCAACTGGAAACTAGCTGATGCGGTGTATTTAAACCCAGAGCGCCCTGACTTTAAGGGCTCAACTGGCTAACAACGATTGGAACAAGGCGACAGGTGCCTTGACACGCACCGTTATGCAGCCCAAGTGCAGACGCAGCAGCGCCACGGCTTCGGTCTCCAGGTACATGCTGGTGCGTCGCTCGCCGTGATCGGCCGAGTCCTCGAAGTCGTCGGCGGTCATCCGCTGGAAGCGGCTTACCACATCAAGCAGTTGCTTGACCGAGCTGGCGTACTGTTTGACGGCATAGCCGTTGGGTACACCAAGGGCGTTGCCCAAATGGATCTTGTGCCGATTGAAAAACGTGTCGTATTCCTGGTGCAACCGAGTCCAGGAACCGGGCTGGGGGACGACTCCCGCGAATTGCCCCTCAAGTCGCTGCCGATGAGTCGCGAACAACCGTGCCAGATCAGCCAGAGTGCTTTGACGAAAGCTTTCAAATTCACTGCGATCATAGTTTTCACGGTTGACGTCGGGTCTTTTCAGCGACAGGTAAAAGCGATACCAGTCAGCAACGGCCGGTGAGGTAAATACATCGTTGGCCCAGATCGCGTGGTTGCGACTGGTGGAGAATTTCAACTGATCCAACAGCAGAAACTCATTGACCACGAACGTCATCTTCAACGCCCGTACGCCCAGTGCGGCAAATAACTGTGGGTACAGATGGGCGTAATAGAACGAGTTGTCGAAACCCATCAGGTGAATGATTTCGAAGTCTGCGGCGTTCAAGCGTTCGATTGCCCGCCCGACATCACTGATTTCCTCGCCAAATACACTCTTGTAAATGGCGGCCAGGTAGCCGGCAGCCATTTCGATCCAGGCCAGATAGGATTGCCCCCTCAATTCCGGATGTCTTGATGGCACGCCCCATTCGCTGTGGAACGTCACCACATAATCTTCTTGCTTGAGCGCTTGTTGCTTGAGCAAGTACTTCTCGAGTTTAGGTGGCGCAGTGACCTGAAAACCGGCGTGTACAAAATCGGCAGCGCATCGGCCCAGATCCAGTACACCCTTTTTACCTTGCCGCAGCGTCGGCGCCGAACCGCACAGGTTGCAGGACACATCATGCAGGTTGTAGCTGTTATTGGGACTGCCGCAGTCTTCGCACACGCACCCGTTGGAGGGCGCCTGACAGGTGGGACAACCGCCCCGGGCAAAGGCGTCAAATACTTCGATCCGGCAATCGGCACACCATGCGATGTCCTGCGGTTTGATCTGCAGAATGTCTTTGGCCAGCAGGCGCTGAATAAAGTCGTGGACGAATTCGAGGTGAAAATGACTGTCGCAATCATGCACGTCGTCGTAATCGATACCGGCATTGTCAAAGGTGCTCAGGATCGATCGACTGAAATGTTCATAGACTTCGCGGGCAGGAACGTCCTGTTGCCGAGCCTTCAGGTCGACATAGGACTGATGCTTGTCCAGACCGACAATCAGGCTGGCCGGAGTGCCTTGACTCTGTAGATAGCGCTTGATGATATCGGCACAGATATAGGGCCCGGAAATATGCCCCAGGTGCAGATTGCCGTTAGGTGTCGGTGGCGGAGTAAACAGGATCTGGCGAGTGGTCCGGGGTTCGGGTTGTGATTCTGCGTCTTCCCACCAGATACTCATGAACTCGACTGGCGACTCAGGATGAGCCTCGATGTAGTGTTCGCTGAAAGGCTTGATGTAAATAACATCCCCGGCCGAGATATCGCTGCGAGTGTTGTCCTGAACAAACGCTCCATGACCGGATACGATGATGAACGTTTCATGTTCGTGATGCAGATGCGGTTGGCTTAGTGTCCCGGCTTCAACGGTGACACAGGCAGAACCGAAGGGTGTACGCAGCGACGGCTCAGGATAGAGACGCTTGATCAGTGCATTGTATTCATGACTGGATTTGAACTGTTGGTGCTTTCTGACGACTTCCATGCTTGTCTCCCCAACTTGCAAAATGCTAATCACCGGGCACACGAATCCCCGGATGCAGACTTGTGTCTGCACCCTTCATCCGTTCTTATTTTTTTAAATCGTTTCTAGCGAAAGTAACTCGTCGAAAGTCTGACGACGACGGATAACCCTGACCGAGTCGCCATCCAGGAGTAACTCCGGGATTAACGGTCGGGTGTTGTAACTGGATGACATGCTTGCACCGTAGGCGCCGCAATCATGGAAAACCAGCAAGTCATCCACCTGTAGATCCGGCAGCAATTGGTGATCGATTTCGCCGTTGCTCTGCTGAGTGAATACATCCCCAGCCTCGCACAACGAACCCGCCACCACGGTATTGCGCCACGTCCCCCGATCCAGCACCGGGATTTTCTGAATGGCAGTGATCTGGTGAAAACTGCCATACATGGCTGGCCGCATCAGATCGTTGAAGCCGGAGTTCACCAGCACGAAATGATTTGGCCCGACATCCTTCTTAGCTCTGACCTGAGTGACCAGGCACCCGGATTCAGCGACCAGAAGGCGCCCTGGTTCGATCTCCAGCGTCACCGAATGCCCGAGATGTGCTTCGATCTGGCGACGCGCCAGATCCCAGATCCGGAAGTACTCGTCGATGTCGATCTGCGGGTCATTGTCGCGATAGGCGATCGGCAATCCGCCCCCCGCCGAGATCGCCGAAATATCGAACGGGCAACGCAATACGTGCTCGACCATGCTTGCGCAGACACGTTGCAGATGCTCGTAATCGACGCCGGAGCCAATGTGCATGTGCAGACCCACCAACTCCAGGCCATAGGTTTCGATCAGTTGGTAGCATTCAGCCAGGTTTTCATGCCAGTTGCCGTGCTTGCTGCTTGGCCCCCCGGTATTGGTTTTGCGGCTATGGCCGTGACCGAATCCCGGGTTAATCCGCAACCAGACTTTATGCCCGGGACTTGCCTTGCCCAGTTGCTCCAGCATTTGCGGTGAGCCGGCGTTGACCGGAATGTTCAGTTCGATCACCCGCTCCAGCGTCGCTTCGTCCAGGACATCACAGGTGTAAACGATTTGGGCATGCCCTTCATCGTTGCGAAATCCGGCTCTGTGAGCGCGTTCAATTTCGCCCAGTGACACTGCGTCGACCATAGCGCCCAGACTTTTCATCAACTTGAGTATTTGAAGGTTCGGATTGGCTTTCTGTGCATAGCGAATCACGTCGAATGCGCGCAACTGTGCGGTCCGGCGTCGAATGGAATCGGCGTCATAGAGCCAGAACGGCGTACCGAACTCGTGCGCCAGTTGGTTGATCAGTGAATCGTTGAAGTTGTTCACAATGAGGTATCCGTTCAAGGAGTCGGAGGGTTGAGTTCGTACCAGACATAAGACTTTCGGGACGGTTCGAGCACATTCCATTCGCCCTTGTAACCGGCGGGAAAGACCAGTTGCATACCGGGTAAAAACATGACCTGGGAGCCATGCTCGTCTTCGATCATGATCCGCCCCTCCAGCAGGCTGGCGAATTCATGCCCGGTGAAATTCACCGTAAAACTGCCCACGCTGCATTCCCAGATCCCGACCGAGAACAAGCGGTCAGCGCTCTCGAACTGTTTGTGAAAAGTTTGCACGGGACGACCCTGCGTGCACTTTTCAGGTGGTGTTGCGTACTCGATCAATTCCATGGCCGGATTGGCTAGCGAGCGAATGTGGCGATTGTCAAACATGCTTTTATCTCGCGAAGGCGTTGGCAGAGCCGGCTCAGTTTTGTTCGATTTCAAACAGGTCGGCTGAGAGCCTGGCGGTTTGAAACATGAAGTCGGGCGTGTCCTGATGCTCGATCGGCCAGAACCATTCCACATGCCCTTCCCGGGTTTCGAAGTTCTGTGCGTCCCGGTCGGAAAAATCTCCCACGCCTTTATAAAGGCTGAGTTCGTGCACACCCTCGGGCAGTGCAACGGGATTGATACGGGTGATTCTTCCAGGTGCCGCTTTCAGGAAAGCGACGGCCGCCGTTCCGCGATGCTTGATCAGGGGCATGTCGTCCCAGATATCGCAATAGCTCTTGGCATGCAGGGCATAAAGGTCGACACCCAGCGAGCGATAAACCAGGTCGATGATGCGGTCGCCTGCGGGCCGGGCACCGACCTCGATAATGAAAGGCACACCGTTGACGATCTTGATCTCGACGTGTGATACGCCACGTTCGATACCCAGCGCCCGACATGCCTTTTCGGCGGTTACGCACAAGGCGTGGTAGTCCGTCCCGGCATAGGGAACGATGTGACCCATTTCAGCAAAAAAAGGACGGGGCGACAGTTGCTTGTGGGTGACGGCCGCCGCCTTGCACTCTCCAGGTCTGCAATAAACTTCGACGGAGACTTCAAGCTCGCTGTCGAGAAAGGCTTCCAGATGAATCCGCTCAGGATCGATGTAAAGAATGTCCTTGTACTTGTGCAACAACTTCGCAGCGTCATCAATCGCCACCTGCAACTCCTGCGAGTTGCTCACCAGACGCACGCCGCCACTGCCACCAAAGACACTGGGTTTGAAAATGACCTTTTCCTGATCTTTGAAGATGTAACTGGCGACACTCTCATTGACGGCCAGGGTCGGCGCGACGTTCAGCCCGGCCCCGCTCAGCTCAGTCTTCATCAGTAACTTGTCGCGGCAGCGCAGAATGACCTCGTCACTGTGGAACGGTATTGCGTATTGTCTTGCTATCGCAGCGCCAGCCTCCAGAACGAAATCATTGACCGGAATGACCGCTGCCGGTGTGAGGCCGGTCTTGCGTTCGTAGTCTTTGACCGCCTCAAGCGCGCGCACCGGATCCAGCAGGTACGGGCTGACGATGTAGTCATCGGCCAGGCTGGCTGCCGGCCTGCGCCGCTGGGCCAGGACCTCGCCTGGATAGGCCAGCACCACAACGGCCATACCCAGCGCACGCGCGGTACACAACACGGCCCGCTCCCTCATGGGTAAGTCGGCGCCGATCAACAAGGCGTAGCGATTGGATAAGGTCATATCGAATCCTCAAACTTTTACGTAGTTAGGGTGCGGCCTTTATCAGGCGCTGGCAGATGCAGTGTTCGCTTGCCCTTTGGCGAAACGAGTCGCTGAGGTCTGCAGCAGGAGCGCGATGGACAACGTGATCATCAGGAACGGCACAAACCAGGCCGTTTCGATCATTGCCAGTTGCAGGCTAAGAATCAGCAACAACACCGGCGTAGCCAGCGCATTCGCTCTGCTGACACAAAGGCCGACGGCGGCCTCGCTGTAGCGATAGGCGATCGCAGCGCGGATATGCACCCGGGCGCCGCCAAACGCCATGCCTAGAATCAGCAGACTCAGGGCCTTGAGCACAAGTGTGTCAGGCACCAGGAACCACACCAGAGCGGCGGTGATGGCAAGTGCAATCAGGCCGGACAGGAAGACCAAGAGGTTACGGCCGGTATTGCCCAGAATGATCAGCACACCGATTAACGCCATGCCCATGCCGAATACGGCGTCCAGCACACCTAACTCAAACAGCGCCCAGCCATGGCTCGACACGTACACCGGAAGCATGAAATTGAATGCTCCGAGGATGGGCCAGATCAACACCATTGGAATGAACAGGGTCAGTGGAAGCTTCGCCGGCGCTGCCAGGGCACTGCCTTCCCGGGCTTCAATCACGGCGGCGCCGTTTCGGGTGTAGCAGACCACTGCGACGAGCAAGAAGCTGACGCCCAGAAGAATGGAAAACCCCATGCCGGTCAGAATCGGCATCAGTCCGGCCGCCAGCAACGGTCCAATCATCAGCGCCGCCTGGCTGGTGGCGGTGGTCGCACCGCTGATGCGTCTGACTGTCGCTACATCCATACCGCGCTGAACCTGGGTAAACCACATATCCAGGCTGGCCTCCAGCAACATGAATATCAGCCACACAAACAGATTGGTGATCAACAGCCCGACCGTGATATCACGGCACACCCCGGCGACCAGGCTCAGACCTGCGAGACAGACCAGGAACCAACTGCTCATCTGGCGTCCGTTCATTCGGGTCGACAGGCGTTTGATCATCATCGGCGTAACAAACGCCGGAATGAAGGAGCAGAAAATCGCGAGTGCCAGCGGCAAGTAGCCGCCTTCATCCTGATTGAGAATGGTCCATGTCAGGGAAACCAGCAGTGCACCGGAAAACAACCGGTAAACCGTGGAACAGATTAAAAAAACGATCAGCTCTCTGCGTGTTTTCATGTCGTCAATGCTCCCTGCAAGACTTCGTTATTCAGAGTGTTGACGATCTCCCCACCCACTTCATGGGACCGCCGTGAAATAACCGAAAGCAATGTATCGCTCAGGCCATGCGTATGTTCCGACATGCCCTGGATAAAAATGTTGGGTTTGAAGTTGTCATTCATCTGCAACGCGTAATGACGGCTCAAACGCGGCATGTGTGCAGGCTCTGCCCAATAAGACTTGAGGGAGTCCAGCAGCGCCAGGTTGTTCCGACGGCTGTAGCCGGTTGCGCAGATGACGACGTCCACTTCAAGTTCCTGATGCTCGCCGTCTAGCGTCGAGACCAATGTGACGGACAACGCATTATTGCGCTCGACTACCTCGGTGAGTCGTTTGAACTTGAGCATTCCGAAGCGATCGACGTTCTCGCCAATCGTGGCTTCGTATTCTTCGCGATAAAGGCTTTGAATAATTGCCAGATCGGCCACCGAATAGTTGGTGTCGAAGTGTTTTCGAATCAGTGCCTGGCGATTGTCCGGATCCAGATAATAAATCCGGTCGATCATTTCGTTATCAAATACTTCATTTACATATTCACTGTCATCGGCTTGCTTGAACCCGATACCACTGCTGGCCACTCGAACATCTGCATGACGATAATGGCCTATCAGGTGCTGATAGATCTCCGCCGCGCTCTGTCCGGAGCCCACGACCAGAAAACGATAGCGTTTGTTCTCGTCGTATTCAGGCAGTTTTTCCAGCAACTGCGAAGAGTGGAAGACATGGGGACTGGCGCACGCCACAGGCATTGCCGGTTCACCGCCAATTGCGATGGCGAGGTTTTGTGTCCTGACGACCTGTGTGTTGCCCGTCAGCGTGTCATTGACGGTTACATCAAGAGCTACGACTTGATCACCTTCTTTAACCGGTAAAACAGATTGAACCCATGATGAGTAACGCGTTACATGATTGAAGTGACCGGCGACCCAGCGCAGGTAATCATCAAATTCCTTGCGACTGGGATTGAAGTCTCGCAGGTTGGCGAAAGAACCCAGTCGGCGATGTTCATGCAAGTAGTTCACAAATGTGAAATGACTTTTTGGATTGCGCAAGAAACAAAGATCTTTCATGAAAGAAATTTGCATTTTGGCACTGGGTAGCATCATCGGATGGTGCCAGCCATGTTTGTTCTTGGCTTCAAAGAACATGATTTTTTTGCCTTCAGTCTCTTCTTTGTAATCTTCATAAAGCGAGACTGCCAAGCCAATATGCGAAGGACCAAAACCAACGCCAACCAAATCATGCATGTCCATAAGTTGACCCCTCACCTGGGTCGATTCCGGTTAATCCGTTGGTAAACCTGATCCGCCTCTTGCTCGCACGCGCCGGCTTCCGATGATCATGTCGGCACCGCTGAATAACGGGCAGTTGATCTCGGATCTGAAGGGCGCAGTGGCAGAGGTTTATTTTGTCGGGCCATTGTAGTTATATGGCCACTACATTCAAAATATCATTTCTTCTGAGGGGGCTTTCATTTCTGATATGCCCTGAGCAAGCTTCAAACAGCCACGCTTGTTATGCTCGCTGGCGCTTTTCAATGAATTCAGGCGGTATCTGTCTGGGGGTAGAGTGAGATTCAGTTTCAGGCAAGTCGAAATATTCTGGGCGGTCATGACCACCGGCAGCGTGACCAAGGCGGCGGCGTTGCTCAAAACCTCACAGCCGACCGTCAGCCGTGAAATCGCACGGTTCGAGCATGTCCTGGGGCTCAAACTGTTTGAACGAACACAAGCGCGCTTGCAGCCGACTACTCAGGGACTGAGTTTGTTCGAGGAGGTAAAAACCTCCTATTACGGGCTCGAACGCATCCACAATGCGGCGCAGTCGATCAAGAATTTCCAGAGCAGTCTCACGATCGCATGCCTGCCTGCTTTTTCGCAGAGCCTGTTGCCTTATGTGTGTGGTCGGTTCATCAACGCGTTCCCGGAGGTGAACATCAACATCACCCCGCAGGAATCCCCGTTGCTTGAGGAATGGATGACAGCCCAGCGGTATGATCTGGGACTGACTGAAAACAGTGAAACGCCGCCAGGTACTCGGTGTGAAAACATCTTTACCGGCGATGAAGTGTGCGTGCTGCCACTCAGTCATCCGCTGTGCGACAAAAAGGTGATTACGCCTTTGGATATGGCCGGTATCAACATGGTCAGCCTATCGGGTCAGGACCCCTACCGGATCATCTTCGACAAGATACTTGCCGACGCCCAGGTCAAGACGCGCACGGTCATAGAAACCCACAGCGCAGCAGCCGTCTGCTTCTTCGTTCAGCAAAACGTAGGGGTCGGTATCATCAATCCGCTGACGGCCTTGAGTTTTGCCGATCAGGGTGTGTGCTTGCGGCGGTTTTCGATCTCGATACCGTTTTCCGTCAACCTCATCCGACCGCTGTACCGGCCACAGACGCCAGTTGCTAACGCCTTCATTGATGAGATGAAGTTGAGATCCGGTGAGTTGCACCAACAGCTTCACACTTTGCTGGGGTAGCAACGAAGTGGAAGCTGTCTGATTCCCTGTTCGTCAGGCATGCCTGTTTTTGATACCTGGCAAGCGCCTAACCGTTGGGTCTTCCCTTGGCGAACGCCGCTTGTTGTTCGGCGCTGGCTTCTTGCTGATATTGGGCTTTCCACTCGGCGTACGGCATGCCGTAAACCACTTCACGGGCATCGTCGAGGCTGATCTCGATCTGGCGTTGGTCGGCTTCCGCCTTGTACCACTTGGACAGGCAGTTGCGGCAGAACCCGGCGAGGTTCATCAGGTCGATGTTCTGCACGTCCTTGCGGCTGTCCAGGTGGGCGACCAGCCGGCGGAAGGCGGCGGCTTCGAGTTCGAGGCGTTGTTGCTCGGTCATGATGGGCTCTGTGCAGTCAAATCGTGGCGCGGATGATAAAAGTCTGACGCCCGGAGCGCCAGACACGTTCAGCGGCTGGCGGCGAGGGTGATCGACACCGACTCGGCAAAACGCAAGGCATGCGGTTTGTCGACTTCGACTTCCGCGTACAGCACCGATTCGTTGGCCATCACCAGATCCAGCAGCTCCTGGGTCAGGCGTTCGAGCAGCGCGAAGCGGTTGCCTTCCACGTGGGCGATGATCGTCTTGGTGATGGTGCGGTAGTTCAGCGCGTGGTCGATGTCGTTGTCACGCACCGCTTCCTGCGCGGCGTACAGGATGGTCAGGTTGATCAGCACATCCTGCTTGTTGAGGATTTCGTCCTCGTTGATCCCGATAAAGGTGCGCAGGCGCAGATCCTTGACCCGGATGCGCGCCATTCCCGGTTGAAGTTGTGGCATTTATTTGCTCCGTCCAATCAATTGCAGGAACTCCTGGCGGGTGTTGCTCGACTCGCGGAAGGCGCCGAGCATGACCGAGGTGTTCATGGTCGAATTCTGTTTCTCGACACCGCGCATCATCATGCACATGTGCCGGGCTTCGATGACCACCGCGACACCGGCGGCATCGGTGACTTGCTGGACCGCCTCGGCGATCTGGCGGGTGAGGTTTTCCTGGATCTGCAGGCGGCGGGCGAACATGTCCACCAGTCGCGCGATCTTCGACAGCCCCAGCACCTTGCCCGTCGGAATATAAGCCACATGGGCCTTGCCGATGAAGGGCAGCAGGTGATGTTCGCACAACGAATAGAGCTCGATGTCGGCGACGATGATCATCTCGTCGGTGTCGGAGGCAAACAACGCGCCATTGACGATCTCTTCAACGCTCTGTTCGTAGCCGTGACACAGATACTGCATGGCCTTGGCCGCCCGCGCCGGTGTGTCGAGCAGTCCTTCGCGGTCAGGGTTTTCACCGAGGCCGATCAGGATCTCGCGGTAATTCTCGGGCAGGGAACGGGTCATGGAGCATCCTCGCGGGGGCGTATTACTTGACGTGCCGCCCGCCGTTGACGGTCAGGGTCGTGCCGGTGACATACGGGTTGTCGAGCAGGTAACGCAGGCTCTGATAGATCACTTCGCTGCCGGGTTCGATTCCCAGCGCGGACTTGGCCAGCGCCTTGGCGCGGTACGCCGCGTCGTCGTCGGGATTGAACAATAGCAGGGCTGGCGCGATGCCGTTGACCTTGATTGACGGCGCGTAGCGCGCGGCGAAGGACAGCGTGAGACTGTCGAGCCCGGCCTTGCTGGCGCAATAGCCGATGTGTTTGCTGCTGCCCTTGCGCGTGACGTCATCGCTGATGTGGATGATGTCGGCAGGGCTCGAACGTTGCAGCAGTTCGGCGCAATGCAGGTTGATCAGGTAGGGCGCCAGCATGTGGATGTTGAACATGCGGGTGAAGGCTTCAGTTTCGCCGTCACCGGTTTCCGCCAGCCATTCCGAGGCGTTGTGGACGATGGCGCGCAGGCTGTCGGTGCGGGACTTCAGTTCGGTGATGAACGCGAGGATCGAGGCTTCGCTGGAAAAATCCGCATGCAACCCGATGGCACCAAGATCTCGAAGCACCTTCACCCCCGGCCGATCGCTGCGATAGGTGAAGATCACCCGATGGCCATCTTCCAGCAGACGCTGCGCACAATGCAGGCCGACCCGCTGGCCGGCGCCGGTGATAAGGATGGGAGCGGTGGGAGAAGTCATGTACGGCTCGCGTCGAAGTCAGAGCAAAAACTATAACAGCGACGCGAGCGACGGCTTCAGCGATTTTGTGTGGAGGGTGCGGCAGGCAGCGGGCGTGCAGACGACGGGTTGAGCCAGCCGGCCAGCAGTCGGGTTGACAGCGGAATGAAGAAGTAAACCATCAACGGGGTCAGGCACAGCGTGCTGATGAAGACTCTCGGCAACAGGCTCATTTCAGCGAGCAGCGGGCCCAGCACGAAGTTGAACAGCAGCGACACCGGGAAGAACGCCAGCCAGATCGCCACGGCCTGTTTCCAGCGCGGCGGGCGATGACCGGCAGCACCGAACCAGCCTTCGATCCCGCTGACCCGATGTTCCGTCGGGTGGGCAAACAGATCGCTGCCACGGGCCAGCCATGCGGTGCGCGAAGCCGAGTGTTCCCAGGCGTGCAGGGTCTGTTCGTCGACGAAGCGGAAAATGATCTGGAATTCATCGTCGCCGGGAGGCGGGGCCAGTACGCCGGAGCCGAGATAACCGGGGAAGTCGGTGGCCAGTTGTTCGCCTTCTCGCAACCAGGCGATCAGGTCCTGATAACGACCATTGGCGACACGACGCGCGACCATCAGCGTGACGGGGGAAGTAGACATTGTGTATCTCCGTATTGCAGGTGCGTCGCTCCGGGTAGGAGTTTCGCCTGACGCAGCGCCGGGGTAGAGGGCTGCGTTTTTTGACAAGCAAGGATTATTCCTCATTTTCGTGTCGAACCAGAGACTTTCGTCCCATTTGATTGCTTGAACCCTCATAGGGCATCAGGAGTAGAATGGATCCAACTTTGCCAACAAGGACGTGTCCGCACAAATGCCTGTGATCACAGACGTTCGCCCTGCTTTGCAGGCGCCTGTTGCGCTGGAGCGCGAGGAGTTGTTCCCGATCCGCGAAGTGGCGCGTCTGACCGGCGTGAACCCGGTCACGCTGCGCGCGTGGGAGCGCCGCTATGGTTTGATCCAGCCGACACGCACCGAAAGTGGGCATCGTCTGTATTCGATGACCGATATCGAGCGCGTTCGCAGCATCGTCGACTGGATCGATCGGGGCGTTTCGGTGAGCAAGGTCGGCAAGATCCTGGCCAAGACCGAGCCAATGAAAATGCTGGCTCACTTCATTCCCGATGATCTGGTGCAGGCGGACTACCTCCAGTGGCAGGAACAGGTCCGGCAGGCAGTCAGTTCGTTCGACGATCAGTTGCTTGATCGGGTCTACGGTCAGATTTTCTCCACCTATGCCTTGCCTGTGGTGTTTCAAGACATCCTGATGCCACTGTGGCTGCAAATGCTCCAGCGTCAGGATGCGTTCGGACAAACCAGCGAGTGGCTGTTCTTCGATGGTTTTCTGCGAGCGAAAGTGCTGCAGCGCATCGTCGCGCTGCGGGGCTCGCAACCGCGCAAGGTGATCGTCAGCGCGCTGGCCGGTCAGTGTCGCGAGCTTGAGTTGTTGGTGGCAGCGCTGTTTCTCAGCGGCAATGACGCGGGGGTTCGTGTGCTCACCACCGGTCAACCGTTCGATGAGCTGACACTGGTGTGCGAGAAGATCAAGCCCGAGGCGCTGGTGCTGTTTTCCAATCACGCCCCGGCACCCGAGCTGCCACGTCGACTGAATCGTCTGGCGCTGAGTCTTGATTGTCAGTTGATGCTGGCGGGGGATGCGGCCGATCTGGCACAGGACAGCCTGGCGGGATCATCGGTCGGCTGTCTGGGCAATGAAGGTTCGACCATGCGCCAGCGCATGAATCAGTTCCTCGCAGGGACGCTGGATACCTGAGAATCAGGTGTGCAGGGCAGGGTGGGTCAGACGATGCTGTTGCAGGATGAACTGGCGCAGGCGCTCGGTTTCGTCGGCATCGCTCTGGCTTAACTCGTAAGCATAAAAGCCGTTTTCGGTTTCCCGCTCGAACGTGCCGCGCAGGGAAATCCGCTCATAGCCCGATGGGCTGAACCACAACGCAAAGTGCTTCGGCGGTTTGGTTTTGTTGCGCACTTCCAGCAACACACCCTTGTGCGAAACCTCGTGAACCCACAACGTTCCCGGCTGGCCCTTGGCATTTTCCAGTGCCACCGGCTCTTCCAGGGTCAGGCGCCATGGGCGCACCATCGGCCCGTCTTCATAAATGCTCGGTACGCCCAGGCGCAGGTGCAGAGCGTGGAACTCGTCTTCCACCAGATGCAGCGGGAAAGTCATCTGCTGATTTTCGAAGTTGGCCTGGATGGTGACTTGCTCATGGGCCGCCAGACGCGTGAGCAAATCACGGATCTGTGAACCACCATTGACCAGCAGGCTCGACGTCGCATCCCGCACATTGAGTTGCGGGTTGTGTTGCATGGTCTGGATGAAATCCAGCTCATCCTGGGTCAGGAGGGCGTCACGCTGCATGGCTAACTCGAAATGAATAATTACAAAGTCTTTGGTGATTGTAGTTAATGACAATTAGTTCGCTGTTTTGTTTGCGCCGTTCGTCGCTTTCAAGGCAGCAATTTCTGCTTCCAGTGCCGCAACCTGGGCTTCCAGTTGCGCCACCCGCTGCTGCGCCTTGACCTGAACCGTAACGTCCTTTTGCACCCCTACGAAGTAGGTCTGCCCGTCGTCGGCATTTTTTACCGTCGAAAGAGACAGTTCGTTCCAGAAGGGCGTGCCGTCCTTGCGATAGTTGCGCAGGATTTCCCGGCATGAACCACCGTTTTTCAAAACATCGCGAATCAGTTCCAGACTGGCCTGGTCGCGATCCCCGGCCTGCAGAAAACGGCAGTCCTGATAGAGAATTTCTTCGCTGGTGTAGCCGGTCAGTTTTTCGAAAGCCGGATTCACGTAGATCAGGATGTTGTCCTGATCGCCTTCTTTTTCTGCTACCACGATCCCGTCGTTCGACGCGTTGATCACCATTTTCAGCAGGCTGGCATTGATCATCTTTGAGTCCTTTCAAGGTTGTCAGTGGCTGGCATTCTAAAAGATCGTCCAGCGCTGTCTACTGGCCACCAGCCCTTATCGAGAGCCAATCGCAACAGGGCGCCGCTGGCTGTTACTATCGCCGCTCTTTTTTTCAGTTTCAGGATCAGATTGATGAAAGTCGCCATCCTCTCCGGCTCGGTGTACGGCACGGCCGAAGAAGTCGCTCGCCACGCTCAGAGCCTGTTGAACGCCGCCGGTTTTGAAACCTTCTACAACTCGCGCGCCAGCCTCGCCGATCTCCAGGCGTTTGGCCCTGAAGCCTTGCTGGGCGTGACCTCGACCACCGGCATGGGCGAGCTGCCGGACAACCTGCAACCTTTGTATTCGGCCATTCGCGATCAACTGCCGGCAGCCTGGCGTGGTTTGCCCGGCGGGGTGATCGCACTGGGTGACGCCAGCTACGGCGACACCTTCTGCGGCGGCGGCGAGCAACTGCGCGAATTGTTCGGCGAGTTGGGCGTGCGCGAAGTGCAGGACATGCTGCGCATCGACGCCAGCGAAAGCGTTACCCCGGAAACCGACGCCGAGCCTTGGCTGGAACAGTTGATCGCCATCCTCAAGGGTTGATCCCGCGCTCACGCAACAGCGCCAGCCAGGCCTGTGCAGCCTTCGACAGATAGGCGCCCCGGCGCCAGATGAAGGCGATGTCCCAGCGCAAGTAGTCTGGCGCATTCAGGGTCAGGCGCACCACGCCTGGCCGCACCAGACCGCGCGCCACCACGCTGGGCAGCAGCACCACGCCTTGTCCGGCGGCGACCAGCGCCGCGAGAAAATCCGCCTGCCCACTGCGTCCGCCTTCCTTCGGGGTAAAACCCATCTGCTGGCACGCCTGAAGCAAACGATCATTGAGCACAAAACTGCGCTGATACAACAGGAACGGCGTATCGGCCAGTTCTTCCAGACCAATTTCACCTCTCGCCGCCAGTGGGTGATCCACCGGTAACAGCGCATCCAGCGGTTCATCGCAGAATGGCTGAAAGTCGAATTGCGGATCCTTCGGCAGCAGACTGCCACCCAACTCCAGCTCCCCGCTGAGCACCGCCTGTTCGATATTGCGACTGCCACCCTCAAGCAACTGAACGCTGATGTTCGGATAGCGCCGTCGGTATTCGGCAAACAGCCCGGCAAACAATGCATCGCTGCCTAGCAATGGCAGTCCGAGACGTAACTCGCCGCGTGCCAATTGGCTGAGGTCATCCAGTTCGCTGAGCAATTCATTGCGCAACCGCAGCATGCCTTCGGCCCGATGCAGCACCACGCTGCCGGCGGCGGTCAGGCGTATCTGCGAGCCCAACCGTTCGAGCAACGGGGTGCCGAGGCTCTGTTCGAGCTGGGCGATCTGCTTGCTCACGGCGGACTGACTGATGTGCAGGGTTTTTGCAGCTTGGGTGAAACCGCCCTGATGCATGACTTCGACGAAACTTCTGAGTTGTTTGAATTCCATGGCGTGATTCCAGATTGGAATGGCTTTGAGTCTAACAATTCGCTTCGGAGATGGCAGCCGGGTTCGTAAGATAGCCACCTGAAAGGAGCCCATCGATGAAAGCCTCGACCCTCAAATACCTCTCTCGCCTGCTGGCCGAACTGGCCGTGCTGCTCGCTCTTTACCTGCTCGGCTGCCAGATCGCAGCGTGGCTGGCCTGGCCGATTCCCGGCGGCGTGGTCGGCATGGCGCTGTTGCTGCTGGGTTTTGCGTTCGGCTGGGTCAAACCGGCGGCGCTGCAAATGGGCGCAGGCTTGTTGATGGCCGAGATGCTGCTGTTCTTCATTCCGGCGCTGATGAGCCTGCTGGATTACGGCGCGTTGCTGCGCGACGACGGCTGGCGGATCTTGTTGGTGATCGCAGCCAGTACGCTGATGGTGATGCTGGTGACCGCGTTCACCGTGGAGCTGGCCGTGCGCCTGAGGCGGTCCCATGAAGCTTGAGCTGATGCCGATGTTTTGGCTGGCGTTCACCTTGCTGGCCTATTTGTTCAGTCGCTGGCTGTATCGGCGGACCGGACGTTACGTGCTGTCGCCACTGATTCTGGTTCCCGCGTTGCTGCTCGCGCTTGCCGTGCCGTTGCACACCGCTTACGCCGAGTATTCGAGCAACACCCATTGGCTGATGCTGGTACTCGGGCCGGTCACCGTGGCGTTTGCGGTGCCGATCTGGCAACAGCGGCGATTGCTGGTGCGGCATTGGTCGGCGTTGCTGCTGGGCATGCTGGCCGGCAGTGCGGCATCGATTGCCACGTCGTTCGGCCTCGCGAAAGCGCTGGCGCTGGACAGTTCGGTGACGCTGTCGCTGGTGCCGCGCTCGATCACCACACCGTTCGCCATGCCGCTGGCGCAGGACCTCGGTGGCGTGCCTGAGCTGACAGCGGTGTTCGTGATGTTCACCGGGGTGTTCGGCGCGATGCTCGGCGGTGTGTTGCTCAAGTGGCTGCCGTTGCGCAGCGCCCTGGCGCGCGGTGCATTGTTCGGCGTGGGTGCTCATGGTGCGGGCGTCAGCCGCGCCCATGAAGTGGGCGGCGAAGAGGGCTCGGTCGCGGGGCTGGTGATGGTGCTCACCGGGTTGCTCAATCTGTTCGCCGCGCCTTTGTTGGCGTCGTTGCTTTGACATGGATCCAAGCAGATTGCGTCGCTGACTCGTTCAGTCATCAAGCTGGCTGCCAATGCAACTACGCGACCGTCCGAGGCTGACTAGACTGCTGACACACGCAAAAACAATAAGAACGCAGAGGTGCATACAGTGAGCGTAGCCCCCGTCCCTTCGTCCGTGAACGTCAAAGATCAGGTCAGTGCCGCGGAATGGCAGACCCGGGTCGATCTGGCCGCCTGTTATCGTCTGGTCGCCCTGCATGGCTGGGACGATCTGATCTTCACTCACATTTCCGCCAAGGTGCCCGGCACCGAAGATTTCCTGATCAACCCGTTCGGCCTGATGTTCCATGAGATCACCGCGTCCAGTCTGGTGAAGGTCGACCAGGCCGGCAACAAGCTCATGGACAGCCCCTACGAAATCAATCCCGCCGGCTACACCATCCACAGTGCCGTGCACGAAGTGCGGCACGACGTGGCCTGCGTGCTGCACACCCACACCGCTTCCGGTGTTGCGGTATCGGCGCAGAAGCAGGGCGTGTTGCCGATCAGCCAGCAATCGCTGTTCGTGCTGTCGAGCCTGGCCTTTCACGCCTACGAAGGTGTGGCGCTCAACCATGAAGAGAAAGCGCGGTTGCAGGCGGATCTGGGCGACAACAATTTCCTGATGCTGCACAACCACGGTCTGCTGACCTGTGGCGGCACCATCGCCGACACGTTCCTGATGATGTTCACCTTCCAGCGCGCCTGCGACATCCAGGTCATGGCGCAGACCGGCGGTGCCGAACTGATCGCCATCGAACCGCAGATTCTGGCAGGCGCCAAGGCAATGATTGCCGGCGTCACCAAAAGTGCCCAAGGCATGGGGGGCGCGCTGGCCTGGCCGGCGCTGCTGCGCAAACTCGATAAACAAGACCCGGGGTATAGACTCTAATGCCTCTCGCCGAGATCCCTCTGAGTGTCTGGCGCAAACGCGGCCAGACGTTTGTCTTCCGTGGTCAGCCGATCCGCTACTGGACAGCCGGGCAGGGCGAACCGCTGCTGTTGATCCATGGCTTTCCGACGGCCAGTTGGGACTGGCATTACCTGTGGCAGCCGCTGTCCCAGCGCTACCGGGTGATTGCCTGCGACATGCTCGGCTTCGGCGACTCGGCAAAGCCGCTGAATCACATTTACAGCCTGCTGGAGCAGGCCGATCTGCAACAGGCCTTGCTGGCGCATCTGTCGGTCGAACAACCGGTGCACATTCTGGCCCACGACTACGGCGACAGTGTTGCTCAGGAGTTGCTGGCCCGGCATTACGAAGATCTGATCGAGGTCGCCAGTTGCGTGTTTCTCAACGGTGGTCTGTTCCCGGAAACCCATCGACCGCTGCTGGCGCAAAAACTGCTGCTCAGCCCATTGGGCTGGATGATCGGCCGGGCCTTCACCCGTGATGCGCTGGTCAAGAGCTTCCAGCAGATTTTCGGCCCGGACACCCGGCCCAGCGAAAGCGAAATGGATGATTTCTGGAGCCTGATCGAATGCAATCGCGGGCAACGCGTCATGCACAAGCTGATTCACTACATTCCCGAGCGCCGGGTTCAGCGTGATCGCTGGGTCGCGGCGATGCAGCGCGGCGAGGTGCCGCTGCGGGTGATCGATGGCGAAGTCGATCCGATTTCCGGGGCGCACATGGTCGAGCGTTATCGCGAGCTGATCCCCGACGCCGACACCGTGCTGTTGCCAGGCATCGGCCATTACCCGCAAAGCGAAGCGCCAGTGCAGGTGCTCAAGCACTACCTCGAATTTCGCGATCACTTCGTGTTGCCGCCGCGCAAGGTGGCGTGCTCCTGACTTAGTGCCCGAGGCGCCTGACGCCTCGGCACGTTTCATCATCCCCCAGCCTTATCGCGCACCATTCAGCCTCAGCCGTGTTCGTTGTGACCGCACGCCCTGTGCCTGACACTCAGGGACACTGTCCCTCAGGTCTGCTGGAGTTGCCCCGATGAATGATTCTGTGCGTTTCGAAGATAAAGTCGTGATCGTCACCGGTGCCGGTGGTGGCCTGGGACGCGCTCACGCTTTGCTGTTCGCCAAACAGGGCGCCAAAGTGCTGGTCAACGACCTCGGCGGCTCGACCCAGGGTGAAGGCGCCAACGCTTCAGCCGCCGATCGTGTGGTGGCGGAAATCCGCGAGGCCGGCGGCATCGCCGAAGCCAACCATGACTCGGTCACCGACGGCGACAAACTGGTGCAGAACGCGCTCGATGTGTTCGGCCGAGTCGATGTGGTGGTCAACAACGCCGGGATCCTGCGCGACAAGACCTTCCACAAAATGGAAGACGCCGACTGGGATCTGGTCTACCGCGTCCACGTCGAAGGCGCCTACAAGGTGACTCGCGCCGCGTGGCCGCACATGCGTGAACAAAGCTATGGCCGGGTGATTTTCACCGCATCGACCTCGGGCATTTACGGCAACTTCGGCCAGTCCAACTACGGCATGGCCAAACTCGGTCTCTACGGCCTGACCCGCACCCTGGCTATCGAAGGTCGCAAGAACAACATCCTGGTCAACGCCATTGCCCCCACCGGCGGTACGCGCATGACCGAAGGCCTGATCCCGCCGCAAGTGTTCGAACAACTCAAACCGGAACTGGTCAGCCCGTTGGTTGTGTACCTGGCCAGCGAGCAGTGCCAGGAAACCTCGGGCCTGTTCGAAGTCGGTGGCGGCTGGATGGGCAAGGTGCGCTGGGAGCGCAGCCTGGGTGCCGGGTTCGATCCTCGTGTCGGGTTTTCCCCGGAAGACGTTGCGGCGCACTGGCAGCAGATCTGTGATTTCGAAGGCGCGGCGCATCCGAAGGACAACATCGAGGCGCTGAAGGAGATGATGGGGAATTTGCAGAAGTATTCGTTGTAACCCGAAGTGGCCACCAGGTGAGAGCCTGGTGGCCGATTTGCCGATCAGGTGTATCTGTTTTCGATCATGAATTTTGGAGGGGACCAGTTCGGGCCTTTGATCGCCAGACCACTCTCATCAATAGCCAGTACACCGGCGGCGAAGAGTCGAGAGTAAGCGTTTTCCAACGCACCGTACCCTTTGAGAATCTCCGGGTTGTAACGCCTGATCATCATGTCCAGAAGCGGATTTGGCCTGGTCAATGCGAACACAGTAACGATGTCATCCAGCGATTCGTTTTTGACAATCTGTTCAACCACGCTCATTTCCACATCTCCTTTAACAGCCGCTGGTAATCGCGCTCATCCTGTTCTGCGTCTGCGGCCAGTGCTTCCGGTGTGTAAAGCAGTGAAGCATCATCCGCCAGTTGAAAGTCTTCCAATGTTGCCGTGTGCACATTGTTCCACACCGGTGACTCCGGATCAGGTCGCTCGGTATCGCCGTAGCCCAAGGCTCTGAATCTTTCGAACTCTCTCAGCTCATGAGTGTAGAAGCGCTTGTCTGTATCCGTTGCTTCAAGTTCGCCACGAACAATTCTCTCCAGGCGATCAAGCATTACTTTATTGGCGGCTGATGCCGAGAACCTGGAAATATGCAGTTTCACGATAATTTCCCCTTCTGATGTAGCCGTCGCTGTCGCCCAACCCAGTTCCTGAATCGGGCCACCCGTTTCATTCGGGTTGAATGCTCGGCCGCTGTGTTCGCCGTCTTCACTCCCTCCCTCATACGGACTGCTGATCACCACATACAGCGGCGCAACCCCCGAGTCCTCCGGAAAGATAATGACGAAGCGCTCCCATTCCTCCTCCAGGCTCGGGTGGAGGTCGAGCCTTCCCTCGATCGGCATGATCGGCGCGCCGCTGTATGTCTGCGGATCGGTATCGGCACTCGGGAGCAGCGTGGAGCTGTCGCCCGGGCTGATGACCGGGGTCCAGGTCAGAATGTCGTTGGGCAAATCGGGCAGGACGGTCTCGTAAACCCCGTTGAGCGAATCGAAGGTCGCACGCAGCACCGGAACATCGCTGCGTACCTGAAAGTCGTCAGCGCTGACCACGAAGACTTCGGCGCCGGCGCCCATCCTTCTTGTCCCCAGTCCGACCGGTATCTGCAATGTGCCCTGGCGCTGCGCGATCTCGCGTAATGCCTGCGGCATGGCAGAAGACAACTCGACCAGCGGCACGCTGACGCTGAAACGCTCACCGTTGCCCAGACGTGAAGGCGCCAGCAAAGCCGCGAACCCGACCGCAACCGGTGCCAGCAGCGAGGCGCCCAAGGCGTTGATGCCGACGACCGCCGAGCGCAGGACCGTGAGGATCGCTGTGGCTGTTGACGGGTTCAGGCGCGCTGCGTTCGAGGCGAATGCGATCACCGGCCCGGCGCTGGCCGCCGCGGCAGACGCTGGATAAACCCGCTGGCCTGCATCCGCTCGTGCCTGGTCACGGGCCTGGCGTGCAGCCTCTGTCTGGCGCTGCAGATCGGCAAGGGCCTTCAGGCGCGCCTGTTCAACCGCAAGCTGGCGTGCAGCGGCTTCGGCGGCAATCCGCGCCTGTTCCGCAGCCTTGCGTTGCGCCTCGGCCAGCGCCGCCAACCGCGCTTGCTCGCGGGCCTGGACTTCTTGCTGTTCCTGTTGGCGCCGCGCCGTCTCCGCCAAGGCTTTCTGGCGTTGCTGTTCTGCGGCGATCCGCGCCTGTTCGGCGGCGCGGCGTGCGGTTTCTGCGGCCTGGGCCTGCGCGGCGTCATTGGCCTGTACCGCCGCCAGCCAGTTGTGCACGTTGACGTGTTGTTGATGCAGCGTCGCCAGCGTCTGGGTCAGCAATCTGACTTCCATTGCCGCGCGATAGGATTGCTTCCACAGGTTCATCCCCGGTCCGTTGGGACTCAGCACCTTGTCCACGGCGTAGGCCCGGGACAGGAACTGGTAGACCGTCTTGTCGGTGGGATCGCTGCCGTAGAAACCATGGGACAGTTGGGTCTGCTGTTGCAGTTGCATGTTCTTGCGCTGGATCAGCCGGTTGCGCACGCCCAGCTCTCGGCTGATCGCGGCAGCGGGCGGCAGCGGCTGGGTCGACTCTTCCAGGCGGGTCGCGGCCAGATCGACTTCAATGGCTTGCGGGATTTGTGCAGCCTTCGCCTGGTATTCCTGAGTCAGCGGGGTAATGAAGTTCTGCAACACCTGCTGATAACGGGCAGGGCTGCGCGGCGTGCCGAACGGACCGTTATAACGATTGTGATCAACAGTGGAAATGCCGGGGTTGAAATGCGGCGGTGCTTCAGCGGTTGTCCACACAGGCTCCGTCAATTCAAATGGAGGTGGTCTTTGCATATTCATATCCTTTTGAATGTGCATTGGTTTTTCAGCACATAAACATCCGAATCATTAATGGGTCTTTGCCTAATAAAGTTACAGGAGAGTTTGTGCGGAGGTGTCCGAGAAGGGTGTAGCTTATAACTTGCGTTTAAGTATGAGTTTTCGTTGCTTATACAAAGACTCAGGAAACTTCTTACGTATTAAAAGAAGTTTCCTGCGCTGAAAGGGGAAAGGCACTTCAAAACAGCGCGAGCACCACTCGATCATTTATCGGGGGGCAAAAAGCGCCCATAAAAAAGGCCGCTGCAAACGCAGCGGCCAAGGTAAGACGTTGGATCAAGGAGCTACAAATCAACGTCAGTGAACACCGGGGCGATGGATCGAAAAACGCTTCGCGCCATCAGAAATCGGTTGCCGACGACTCGGTCGCGGACTTCGTGCTTTCTCGCGGTCTGCGGTGAAAGCCCGCACAGAATAAGGGCTGGCGCGTCAGGGAAAAATAGCGATTCCGGACATGCACTGTTACGGGGCATGTAACAGTGGCGCGCACTGGCCTGGTCATTATCCGTTGTGTTGATAGTGGTTCATCCAGCCTGTTCATGGCGGGCGCAAAGCCTTGCCGCAGGCGGGGATTCATCCTTTCGAGCGACAGCGCGAATACCTCCTTGGTGCGCTTATCCTCGCCGTGGCGCGGCAGTAGGGTGGGGCCTTCTGTCACTCACCGGGGAAGACGCATGACAAAAACAACAATGCGCGCCATCTTCACGCCGCAAGCGCTCGCCGCTGCGGTGGCCTTGGGTTGCTGTGCCCAGGCGCACGCGGTCGCTTTCAATATCGGGGAAATCGAAGGCACGTTCGACTCGTCGCTGTCGGTCGGGGCGAGCTGGGGCATGCGCGATGCCGACAAGTCGCTGGTGGGTACGGTCAACGGCGGCACGGGCCAGTCTTCCACCGGTGATGACGGGCGGTTGAACTTCAAGAAGGGCGAGACCTTTTCCAAGATTTTCAAAGGCATCCACGACCTCGAACTGAAATACGGCGACACCGGTGTGTTCGTGCGCGGCAAGTACTGGTACGACTTCGAACTCAAGGACGAAGACCGCGAGTTCAAACAGATCAGCGACAAGGGCCGCAAGGAGGGCGCGAAGTCGTCGGGCGCGCAGATTCTCGATGCGTTCGTCTATCACAACTATTCCATCGCTGATCTGCCGGGCACCGTGCGCGCCGGCAAACAGGTGGTGAGCTGGGGCGAAAGCACCTTCATCGGCAACTCGATCAACAGCATCAACCCGATCGACGTCTCGGCGTTCCGGCGGCCGGGTGCGGAGATCAAGGAGGGGCTGATTCCGGTGAACATGCTGTTCGCCTCTCAGGGGCTCACCGACCAACTGACGGTCGAGGGCTTCTATCAACTGGAATGGGATCAGACCGTCCTCGACAACTGCGGGACCTTTTTCGGGGTCGACGTGGCGGCGGACGGCTGCAACAACGGCTACACCGTCGGCAGCCCGGCGATCGCCCCGTTGGCGCCGCTGGCGGCAGCCTTCGGCCAGCCGATCCAGGTGACCCGCGAAGGTGTGATCGTGCCCCGTGGCGGTGATCGCGATGCGCGGGATTCCGGGCAGTGGGGTACGGCGCTGCGCTGGCTCGGCGACGACACCGAGTACGGCCTTTACTTCATGAACTACCACAGCCGCACGCCGACCGTCGGCACCAGTACCGCCGGTCTGTCGACCCTCGCGGCGCTGCCGGGCATGGTCGGGATCGCCAATCGGCTGGCCCCCGGCAGCGGTTCGGGACTGGCGCAAAGCGTGATGCTCGGGCGCGGCCAGTACTACCTCGAATACCCGGAAGACATTCGCCTGTACGGCGCGAGTTTCTCCACCACGTTGCCGACCGGCACCGCCTGGACCGGCGAGATCAGCTATCGCCCTAATGCGCCGGTGCAGGTCAACACCAACGACCTGACCCTGGCGCTGGTCAATCCGATTGCCGGCGGTACGGCGTCGCCGCTGGTTACCTCGCCGGGGGCCGACAACAAGGGCTACCGACGCAAGGAAGTGACGCAGATCCAGAGCACGCTGACGCACTTTTTCGATCAGGTCTGGGGCGCTGAGCGCCTGACCCTGGTGGGCGAGGCCGCCGTGGTGCGGGTCGGCGGACTGGAGTCGCGCAGCAAGCTGCGTTACGGCCGCGACTCGGTGTACGGCCAGTACGGTTTCGGCGGCGACACCGACGGTTTCGTCACCTCCACCTCCTGGGGCTATCGCGCCCGGGCGATCCTCGACTACGCCAACGTGATCGGCGGGATCAACCTCAAGCCCAACCTGTCCTGGTCCCACGACGTCGCCGGTTATGGCCCCAACGGTCTGTTCAACGAAGGCGCCAAGGCTGTCAGCGTCGGAGTCGATGCCGACTATCGCAACACCTATACCGCGAGCCTCAGTTACACCGACTTTTTCGGCGGTGACTACAACACCCTCGAAGACCGTGACTTCGTGGCCCTGAGCTTCGGTGTGAACTTCTGATCTGCCCGAGAAGGATGAATGCAATGCGCAAGATGATTCTGCAATGCGGTGTCCTGGCCCTGAGCCTGCTGGCCGCCAACGTGATCGCGGCGGTGTCGCCGGACGAAGCCAACAAGCTCGGCACCAGCCTGACGCCGCTGGGCGCCGAAAAGGCCGGCAACGCCGACGGCTCGATTCCGGCCTGGACCGGCGGTATCCCGAAAAACGCCGGGGCAGTCGACAGCAAGGGCTTTCTGGCTGACCCGTTCGCCAGCGAAAAACCGCTGTTCACCATCACCGCCGCCAACGTCGACAAGTACAAGGACAAGCTGTCCGACGGTCAGGTGGCGATGTTTAAACGCTACCCCGAAACCTACAGAATCCCGGTCTACCCGACCCATCGCACCGTGGCCGCACCGCCGGAAATCTACGAGTCGGCCAAACGCAGCGCACTCAACGTCACCAGCATCAACGACGGCAACGGCCTGGCCAATTTCACCGGTAACCGCTACTACGCGTTCCCCATTCCCAAAAATGGCGTCGAGGTGTTGTGGAACCACATCACCCGTTATCACGGCGGCAACCTGCGGCGGATCATCACGCAGGTGACGCCGCAGACCAATGGCAGTTACACGCCGATCCGCTTCGAAGAAGAGATCGCCGTGCCGCAATTGATGAAGGATCTCGATCCGGAAAAAGCCGCCAACGTGCTGACCTTCTTCAAGCAGTCGGTGACGGCTCCGGCGCGTCTGGCCGGTAACGTGCTGCTGGTGCACGAGACCCTCGATCAGGTGAAGGAACCGCGTCTGGCGTGGATCTACAACGCCGGTCAGCGTCGGGTCCGTCGTGCACCGCAAGTCGCCTATGACGGGCCGGGCACCGCCGCCGACGGCCTGCGCACCTCGGACAACTTCGACATGTTCTCCGGCGCACCGGACCGCTACGACTGGAAACTGATCGGCAAGAAGGAAATGTACATTCCGTACAACAGCTACAAGCTCGATTCGCCGAGCCTCAAGTACGACGACATCGTCAAGGCCGGGCACATCAACCAGGACCTGACGCGTTATGAGCTGCATCGGGTGTGGGAAGTGGTCGGCACGGTGAAACCGAACGAGCGGCACATCTACGCCAAGCGCCACATGTACATCGACGAGGACAGTTGGCAAGTGGCGCTGGCCGATCACTACGACGGTCGCGGGCAGTTGTGGCGAGTGGCTGAAGGACACGCGCAGTACTACTACGATCACCAGGCCCAGGCCTATACCCTCGAAGCGCTCTACGACATCATCGCCGGCCGCTACATTGCCCTGGGGATGAAGAACGAAGAGAAGCACAGCTTCGAATTCGGCTTCGAAGCCAAGGCTGCCGACTATACCCCGTCGGCCTTGCGCGCCGAGGGCGTACGGTAAGGGTTTCGATACATTGGCAAGGCAAAAGGCGACCGCACGGTCGCCTTTTTTATGGGCGCCAATCAGCGTACTGAATACTCGTCAACAAGCAGCAGGGAGAGGACTAGGGTGAGCGCACAACGATAAAAAGGCGTACCCGATGACCGCCATGACCCACGCTCCGGATCGAGCGGATTTTCTCCCGAGACTGTCTTCCCATCACCTTGCGCGGCCTCGCCTTTGCGCGGCTCTGCTCGAGTCCGCGGCGCGGGTCAAACTGATCTGCGCGCCAGCCGGCAGCGGCAAGACCGCGCTGCTCACCGAATGCCTGCTGCAGGCGCCGGTCAATTGCACCGTGTGCTGGTTGCCGCTGGCAGGTGTGTCCCTTGGCACTGGCGAGTTTTGCGAGCGGATTGCACACGCTATGGGGCTGGCCGCATCGGACGAGGCGTCACTGCTGCATGAACTGTCGCGACGGACTTCGTCGACCTGGGTGTTGCTCGACGATTACTGCCGATACCCGGAGCCTGCGCTGGATGCATTTCTCGACCGAATGCTGGCGGTCAGCAGCCCGGCCCTGACGTGGTGGATCGGTACTCGGCGGCGTCCGCCCTGCAACTGGCCGCGCCTGTTGCTCGATGATGCGTTGTACGAATGTGAAGCCGCGGCGTTGGCGCTGACCCGTGACGAGATCGCACAGGTGTTGCGCCACTTGTCCCCGGCCCAGGCCGATAGCGTGGCCGGACGCATCTTTCGGCGCAGCGGCGGTTGGTGCGCCGGGGTGCGGATGTTGTTGATGCAAAAATGCGACTGGTCGCAAAAGACCTTGCCGCAGCAACGCATGGACACCTTGCTGGACTACCTGCAACACGAACTGTTCAGCGGTCTGAGTCCGGAACTGGCCGAGGCCTGGAGAGTGCTGGCGCATTTGCCGCGGTTCAATGCCAGCCTGTGCGACCACTTGTTCGGCGCCGGCGAAGGGGCGCAATGGATGCGCGATCTGCAAACGCTGGGATGCTTTATCGAACCCTGGCGGGCCTCGTCTGAATGGTTGCAAGTCTGTTCCCCGCTGTCGCGCCTGATGCGCAGCGAGCCGTGGCCTGCCGGGCGTTCCTGGCATCGCCGGGCGTGTCAGTGGTTCACCGCCGGACGCCATTGGAAATGCGCCTTTGAACAGGCGCTGCTGGCTGAAGAGTACGAAGTCGCGGTGAGCCTGTTGCAGCACTTCAGTTTCGAGCAACTGTTCGAGGAGCAGACGGTCGTGCTGTTGTTGCGTCTTTACGAGCAACGCGGCGAGGAACTGTTAGTGGGGTCTGCGCAACTGGTCGGGTTGATCACGGCGGCGCTGCTGTTCGCCGGGCGTTTCGAACAGGCCGGTGAGTGCATCGCGCAACTGTCCCGCTTCCTGCCGCCACGCTCGGCGGATGAGCAGCGCCAGTTGATCGCCCGATGGCAGGCCCAGCAAGGGTGGTTGTTGCACTTGCAAGGATGGATGGATGCGGCACGCGAGCATTTTGAGCAAGCGTTGCAGGATCTGGCTCCGGACGCCTGGACCGTGCGGCTTCTGTGTCTGTCGGGGCGCACACAACAGGCGCTGTTGCTCGGTGAGCTGGAACTGGCCCACTCGATCAATCGCGAGGCGCTGTGCCTGGCCCGTGCACACAATTCACTGTTGTTCGAAGGCTTGCTGGAACTCGACCACGCCCAACTGCTGGAACAGCGCGGTGCACCGGCCCGCGCCGAAGCGGTGCTGGCCGGTTTCTTTGAGATGCTGGATCCGTCAGCCGAACGGCCGACGCCGTTGCTCGGCCGGATCGCTCTGCGCCGTGGGCGGCTGGCGCTGAGCATGGGGCAGCAGGCGCAGGCTGCCGGTTTCTTTCAGCAAGGGCTCGACGATTGTCTGCGCAGTTTTGATAAACGTGTGCTCTTTGGCTTTCTCGGACAGGCACAGCTGGCTGCCGATCAAGGTGATTTCCCACAGGCATTCATGCGTTTGCGCGATGCCGAACGGTTGATGCAGCAGCGACAGATTCCGGACACGGTTTATCGCGGGGCCTTGCTGCAGGCCAGCAGCGAATTCTGGCTACAACAAGGGCGGCCGGAACTGGCTCGCGAGGCATTGAGTCGCGTGCTCAGGCACTTTCGTGGACCGCGTGCGCGACAGGCGCCACCGGCGACACTGGAGCTGATTCCACGCATCGAGTGTTTGCTGGTTTTGGCCGAAGTCCGCTTGGGGCACGCCCAACAGCCGCTGGTCCGGCTGCTTGCACTGCTGGAGTCGGCGCAGGCACGCGGGATGGTCAGGCTGGAGGCCGAGTTGCTGATGACGCTGAGCGAGGCGGCGCTGATCCTTGCAGAGCCGGATCAGGCCAGGAAGTTCTTCGAACAGGGCATTCAGATCATTCAACGCTGCAACCTGCAGCAACTGCTGACCGGGCTATATGGCCGGTGCGCGGAGATTCCCTTGCACTGGCGCGTCGCAGGAACGGCGGAGCAGGCGGACGAACAATGCATGTCGCTCAATCCACTCAGCCAGCGAGAACTCAAAGTCCTGGAGCTGATTGCCTTTGGCGATTCCAATCAACAGATAGCCGAGAAGTTGTTCATCTCATTGCATACAGTAAAAACGCATGTTCGACGTATACATGGAAAGTTGGGCGTCGAGCGCCGAACTCAGGCGGTTGCAAAGGCAAAGTTGCTGAATTTATGTTGAGCTGTTTGATTCTGGATATTGCGTTTTGTATATATTGAAATAGGTGGTGGCTTTCGTTTTTTAATTGGATGGGTGATCTTCGCTCCTGTTGTGAAAGTGGCATCAAGTTACTTTCTATTTTATAAAGCAACGGAGTGTTTTAAATGGGTGCGATCGCTAAGAATTTATTTGTTGATCCGGTCTTGAGAAATCCGGATGGTCAAGTGGCATTGGATAATGCCAGGCATGCCGGGGATAAGCTGAGGGAGCTTCTGGAAACTTCTCCTTCCTTGAGGGAAATTGTACGAGCCCATCTCTCGGAACAGTTCAGCTGGCTCGGCACGTCTCTTGATGTGGAGAAGTTATATATCAATGCCGGCAACATTCAGGATGGGATCGAGAGCCGGCCGTCGGGTTCGATACTCGATGTGTTTATGCAGTGTCTGGAGCGCGGAGTTGACCTGAATTATATTCAGGGAAATGACTTTGTTTATTTCAGTCCGGGGACGACTGATGCACGATTGAGAGTCGAATCCATCAAGATCACGCAAGTCGAGACCGTTCTGTTGCACGCTTTGCAGCAATTGGCAAGTTATCAGGCGAATGCACTTCGAGAGTATTGGAACAGCCCGGTTCACAGCCAGTCCGAAGCGTCGACATCTCGAAAGATATCGCTGGAGACGGCGTTTGCCGAAGCCTTGCAGGCCGAGTTGGCCTTGACCCAAGTTGCCGGTTCGCTCCGGGACTACCAGGCGCTGCGCGCCGCCGAGTTGCTGAAGGCCCGGCCACCCGGTGCATTCAAGATCAGTATCCGTTCGACGTCCGGACGTGCGCAGGATCTGGTCTCTGGCTTCGTCATGTCCTATTCCGCCATCGCGTCTTCCGAGATCAAGCTGTCCAGCGACGCTTATGGCTGGTTTCTTTATACGCCGGACAACGGTTTTGAGTATTTCTCCAGCAGTTCCGATCTGCATGCCGCAGTCTGCGGCCGACTGGCCGTGGCGCCTGATGCGATTACGTATCCTGCATTGTCGGTGAGCGTGTCCTCGCACTGTGTGGACAGCCGGCTGAAGGATCAGGAAGCGCAGTTTGCCGCGCGCCTCAGATCCAGTGAACAGCGCGAAGAGGGATTTGTCCGCGAACTGGAAAATATTCAACAGGTTTTTGCGATGCATGCCGATCTGTTCCGGCGGATCAGCGCGTTGCGAATACTGGTTAAGCGCCAGGAGTGGCCAGACTGGGTGAAGTCGGCCAGCGAAACGGTACGCCATACCTACGAAGCTCTCGAGGTTTCGAAGGCGGGATATGAGTTCGAGTATGCCCAAGTATTCAATGGGCTGTTTTCGCTACGTGATTTCGCCGTGAACAGTTTTGCCGGCTGGTGTGAAAGCGCATTGGGCATGCGTCTCGATCCGGATGCGATCAACGTCCACAGTCTGTACCGGATCAACGTCGGCGGACGCACGATCGAGCAGGAGGATACTCGCACGTTGACCGAGTTTATCGTCATCGGCCTGCATGATCCCGCCAACCGTTCGACCTTGCGTATCGAAGGCGCTCCGGCGGACAGCGGGTTGACCGTCGCCAGACTTGAAGGCTGGCTGTCCAACCGGGATCTGCGCGTGGAGTTCAGCAGGTCCCTGCCCCGCGATACCCCGCAGGCGTTTCGCGAGGCCTACTATAACTACTTGCACAGTCAGGCGGAGTTCGCGCTCTACTTCGCCCGACACTCTGCACGTTTCAATGAAGCCGACGTTGAGTTGATCACGCGCACCTTGCAGGGTGATCCTGCGGTGGAAATTCGCGGAGTAAAACTGAAATACCGGCCTTCGATTTTGCAGAACGTGCTGCTGTTCGTGCCGCGCACAGCGAGGACCCGTTACGCACTGATAAAAATGCCTCACGGCCAGTTTGAATGGGTGAAGTTCGCCGACATCTACCAGTTCATACGCTGGCTGGAATCCATGTTGTCTGATAATCGTGCCTATGCCGAATCGTTGATAGCGCCGGACGAGCTGGTTGCTGCCGGCCAGTTGATGGGGGGCGGGAAAACACCCCTGTACTACATGTATGAACTGGATCCGGTGCCGGGACTCATTGGACTGCATGCCAGTGAGCCATTATTCAGTCATGGTGAAGTGGCGTACGCGAGTGAGGCCGCCCGTGTTCGAGCGTTGGCGCCGGCGGCCTATACATATGCCGGACCGCAGGCGTGGCAAACTTATGCTCGCCTCAGCACTGAACTCCGGGCATTGTCGATGGTGGATTCCCGGGAGAACGGCTATCCGACTTTCGAACAGTTTTCCCGTGATCTGATCAAGGGGCGGATTGAAGAGGTGCTGCTGTCGCGTGGTCAGAAGGTTCAAGTCGATCCTGACAAAATCATGATCCAGACCGACGACTTTCATCTGGATCTGACCACTGTCCTGATCGAGGAGCGCCACTTTGAAGTCCCCGCCACACCTGGCCGAACGATTGATGAAAACCCCAGGTTCTATGTGACCGGTGGTCATCCTTCGATTGAAAAACTGGATATAAGGGATCTTTCGAGCTGGTCGAAAACCTTGCGTCCCGGCGACCATTACACCCGGTTTCTGAAAAGCGATTACCTGGATCGCAAGCATCCGGGCTATGAGTTCAAGCGAGCCGTGCATGCCAGAAAAATACGTTGCGAGATGCGATACGACACCTGTCACCAGCATTACTCAGGTCAACTTTCTCTGGAGGTTTTCAGGGGGATTCAACGCCTGCTCGACAACCTCGTGGAGACCGCGGGTAATGAGAGTTCTCCGTTTCCGTCGAATATTAAAGAGGGGATCTACAAGTTCTGCTTGCCGAACCGGCGAGTCGTTGAAGGTGTTTATATTTTCCGGATCTCGATTTATGGGAAATTCCATGACTACCTTTACACACCCAATGCGCCGGACAGTTTGGCTGTGCGCTCGATCGACGAGTTCGTCGGCTCCATTCGTTTGCGCTACGGGCCAATGCGGGATTACTACGCGGCACGGGTGAAGATTGACGATCGGAAGGTGGTGAACGATTACTTCGACAATCTGGTTGCCACCGTCAACGCCGTCGCACCGCCCGAGCCGGAGGGCGCGATGCGGTTGTTGGGCCTGAATATGCTCCATGACGACCGTATCTATCGCGTTCTGAGCGACATCGACGCACAGACCACGAGCCTGAACGAGGTCATTGCTGGCCTGGTGTACGACAACGTGATTTTTGCCGCCAATCTCATCAGTCTGGTAATTCCCCCGGTCGGGGTGGTCGTGACCGCCGTGGAAGTGTTCAAGAGTCTTTACGACGGTGCCAGAGCCTATGAGCTGGGCGATTACTCGGCGGCCCTTGGACATGGTAAATCCGCACTGATTGGATTGGTGAGTCTCGGTAAGGCAGCCGCAGCCGGCAAAGCGGTCAAGGTCACGTCTGCTCAAAAGACCTTGTTTGACCTGGGCAAGGACGCCCGGACCGTGGTGGGCTGGATGTCTCAGGCCACCGGACAGAAGCTGGGAGAAAAGCGCCTGATCGAAATCATCGATCAATTGATGAAAGATCATCAGAGCCGCAAGAGTCAGACCACCGTCCTGTGACAGGCGGATCGAGCCTCAAGCGTTTAGTGCTTGAGGCTCATGACCCATCCGCCAACTCACGGCCCGCGTCGCAGCCAATAACCGCTGCGCCGCCGGGCCGTTTTCGTCGGCGTGGAACAACGATGTCGGGCCGACGATGGTCAATACCGCCGCGACCTGCCCGAGGGCGTTGAACACCGGTGCCGACAGGGCATCGACGCCTGGCATCAGCAAGCCGTGGACATGATGCAGACCGCGTTCGCGGATCTGTTCGCACAATGCCTCATAAGCTTTTTCGTCCGCCAGCGGATGGCCGCCGACGGCGATTTCCTGTTCGCGCAATTCATCGGTTTCCCGATGCGGCAGGTAGGCGCCGAACACCAGACCGGTGGAGGAACTGAGCAACGGCAATACCGAGCCCAGTTGCGTCACCACCGTCACCGCGCGCACCGCCGGTTCGATGTGCACCACGGTTGCGCCCTGATTACCCCACACCGCCAGGAAACAGGTTTCGTTGAGTTCGTCGCGCAGCTCGGCCAGCGGCAGGGCAGCGACTTTCAGCACGTCCATACTGTTGAGTGCGGCCAGGCCCACGCGCAGCGCTTCGCGGCCGAGGCCGTAGTGGTTGGTGGCGGTGTTCTGTTCGGCGAAACCGCTGGCGATCAAGGCCTGCAGATAACGGTGAACCTTGCTCGCCGGCATCTGCACATGTTCGGCCAGGCGCGACAGCGAAGTGGACGGTGACAACTCGGCCAGGGCCTTGAGGATGTCGGTGCCGACTTCGGCGGAGCGGACTTTCTGTTTGCCGTTGCTGTCGCTGGTTTTTTCCATGGTGCTGCCGTGTCCCGGAACGAATGGGCGTCTTTATAGCTTGACGCTCGATAGCGAGCAAATTACGTTATGCGTAATTGAATTACGATAAAAACAACCCCGGCGTGCCAAGACCTCCGATCCAGAGCGTCCGGCCATGCCGACTCCCTGTTCAGGAGGCTCCATGAACCTCGATTCAGCCCTGGCTTACCAGTCCGGTTTCGGCAACGAATTCAGCTCCGAAGCGTTGCCCGGCGCACTGCCCGTCGGCCAGAACTCCCCGCAGAAAGCCCCGTACGGTCTGTACACCGAACTGTTCTCCGGCACCGCATTCACCATGACCCGCAGCGAAGCGCGGCGCACCTGGATGTACCGGATCCAGCCGTCGGCCAATCACCCGGCATTCGTCAAGCTGGAGCGGCAACTGGCGGGCGGCCCCTTGGGTGAAGTGACTCCCAATCGCCTGCGCTGGAACCCGCTGGACCTCCCGACCGAGCCGACCGATTTCATTGATGGTCTGGTGAGCATGGCGGCCAATTCCGCCGCCGAAAAACCGGCCGGCATCAGCATCTATCACTATTGCGCCAACCGCTCGATGGAGCGCGTGTTCTTCAACGCCGACGGCGAGCTGCTGCTGGTGCCGCAACTCGGGCGCCTGCGCATCGCCACCGAACTGGGTGTGCTGGAAGTGGCGCCGCTGGAAATCGCCGTGTTGCCACGGGGCCTGAAATTCCGTGTCGAACTGCTCGATCCGCAAGCACGCGGTTACGTCGCCGAGAACCATGGCGCGCCACTGCGCCTGCCGGATCTGGGGCCGATCGGCAGCAACGGCCTGGCCAATCCACGGGACTTCCTGACCCCGGTCGCCGCCTACGAAAACCTGCAACAGCCGACCACCCTGGTGCAGAAATTCCTCGGCCAGTTGTGGGGCACTGAACTCAATCACTCGCCGCTGAACGTGGTCGCCTGGCACGGCAACAACGTGCCGTACAAATATGACCTGCGCCGCTTCAACACCATCGGCACCGTCAGTTTCGATCACCCGGATCCGTCGATCTTCACCGTGCTGACCTCGCCGACCAGCGTCCACGGTCTGGCCAACCTCGACTTCGTGATCTTCCCGCCGCGCTGGATGGTGGCCGAGAACACCTTCCGTCCGCCGTGGTTCCACCGCAACCTGATGAACGAATTCATGGGCCTGATCCAGGGCGAGTACGACGCCAAGGCCGAAGGTTTCGTGCCCGGCGGTGCGTCCCTGCATAGCTGCATGAGCGCTCACGGCCCGGACGGCGAGACTTGCACCAAAGCCATCAACGCGGACCTCAAACCGGCGAAGATCGACAACACCATGGCCTTCATGTTCGAGACCAGCCAGGTGCTGCGCCCCAGCCGCTTCGCCCTCGACTGCCCGCAACTGCAATCCACTTACGACGCCTGCTGGGCCACGCTGCCCGCCACGTTCGACCCGACCCGGAGATAACCCATGACTCAGAATTCCATCACCCGCAGCTGGGTCGCCTCGGCCAACGGTCACGCGGATTTTCCGTTGCAGAACCTGCCGCTGGGCGTGTTCAGCAACGACGGTTCGGCACCGCGCGCCGGCGTGGCGCTTGGTGAACACATCTTCGATCTGCAAGTGGCGTTGGAGGCCGGGCTGTTCGACGGCGCCGCGCGCAGTGCTGTCGAAGCCATGCGCGGCGGCCAGTTGAACGCCTTCTTCGAGCTCGGCCGCGACGCCCGCGTTGCCCTGCGCGAGCGTCTGCTGGAACTGTTCAGCGAAGGCAGTACCCATCGCGGCAACATTGAAGCCCAGGGCGCAAAACTGCTGCCACTGGCCGCCGATTGCCAATTGCACCTGCCGGCACGCATCAGCGACTACACCGACTTCTACGTCGGCATCGAGCACGCGCAGAACGTTGGCAAACTGTTCCGCCCGGACAACCCGCTGCTGCCGAACTACAAACACGTGCCGATCGGCTACCACGGTCGTGCGTCCACGGTGCGCGCCTCCGGTGCCGACGTGCGCCGTCCGAAAGGCCAGACCCTGCCAGCCGGCGCGACGGAGCCGACCTTCGGCCCGTGCGCACGGCTGGACTATGAGTTGGAACTGGGGATCTGGATCGGTCAGGGCAACGAGATGGGCGAGCCGATCGCCATTGGTGACGCCGCTGAACACATCGCCGGTTTCTGCCTGCTCAACGACTGGTCGGCCCGTGACATCCAGGCCTGGGAATACCAGCCGCTCGGCCCGTTCCTGTCCAAGAGCTTCATCACCAGCGTCTCGCCATGGGTGGTGACTGCCGAAGCGCTGGCGCCATTCCGTACCGCGCAACCGGCGCGTCCGCAAGGCGATCCGCAGCCGCTGCCATACCTGCTCGACAAGCGCGATCAGGATGGCGGTGCCTTCGACATCGAGCTGGAAGTGCTGCTGCTCACCGAAAAAATGCGCGAGCAGAACCTGCCGGCCCATCGCCTGACCCTGAGCAATACCCGCTACATGTACTGGACCGTTGCGCAAATGGTCGCGCACCACAGTGTCAACGGCTGCCAGTTGCAGGCCGGTGACCTGTTCGGTTCGGGCACCTTGTCCGGCCCTGAAAACGGTCAGTTCGGCAGCCTGCTGGAAATCACCGAGGGCGGTAAAAAGCCGATCGAGCTGGCCTCCGGTGAGGTGCGCAAATTCCTTGAAGACGGCGACGAAATCATCCTGCGCGCCCGCTGCGCCCGCGAAGGTTTTGCCTCGATCGGCTTCGGCGAATGCCGTGGCACCGTGCTGGCGGCACGCTGACAGGAGCGGCTCATGGATCTCTACACCTATTACCGTTCCACCTCGTCGTACCGGGTGCGGATCGCGCTGGCACTCAAGGGCCTCGACTATCAGGCGTTGCCGGTCAACCTGATCGCACCGCCCGGCGGCGAGCATCGGCAACCGGCGTACCTGGCGATCAATCCCCAGGGCCGGGTGCCGGCGCTGCGTACTGACGAAGGCAAGTTGCTGATTCAGTCACCGGCGATCATCGAGTATCTGGAAGAACGTTATCCACAGGTGCCGCTGCTGCCCGAAGACCTCGCTGCCCGCGCCCAGGTGCGTGGTGTGGCGGCGGTGATCGGCTGCGACGTGCATCCGCTGCACAATGTCAGCGTGCTCAATCGCCTGCGTGGGTTGGGGCATGACGAGCCACAGGTGAACGAGTGGATCGGCCACTGGATCAGTCAGGGGCTGGCGACGGTCGAGCAGTTGATCGGCGACAGCGGCTTCTGTTTCGGCGAGTGGCCGTGCGTGGCGGACGTTTACCTGATTCCGCAGTTGTACGCGGCCGAGCGGTTCAACGTATCGCTGGAGGCGTATCCACGGATTCGTCGGGTGGCCGCATTGGCCGCTGAGCATCCGGCGTTCATTGCAGCGCATCCGGCGAATCAGCCGGACACGCCGAAGTAGCATTTGATGGCTCCCGTGCAGCGCACGGGAGCCATTCCGGTTACCCGCAAAAAATCATAAAAACAAAACAGGTACCTTGCGATGCACAACCAGATTGCCAGCTTCCGGGCGGCACTCGACGCCCGTCCTGTGTCCCGCTTTCAGTGGTTGCTCCTGATGCTTCTCGCCTTGCTGCTGGTTACCGACGGCTATGACGCCCAGGTGCTCGGTTACGTGGTGCCGGCGCTGGCGCAGGACTGGGGCCTGGAAAAATCCGCATTCGGCCCGGTGTTCAGCGCCAACCTGCTGGGGCTGACCCTCGGCTCCCTTGCTGTGACGCCGCTGGCCGACCGCTTCGGCGTTCGACGGATTTTGCTCGCCTGTGTGCTGATCTATGCCAGTCTCACCGTGCTGATGGTGTTCGCCGATTCCCTGAATACCCTGATGATCGCGCGCTTCATCTGCGGCATCGGCATGGGCGGTGCGATGCCCAGCGCCATGGCGTTGATGTCGGAATATTCGCCGCCACGCCTGCGCACGCTGATGGTGACGCTGGCGGCCTGCGGTTTTTCCTTCGGCGGGGCGGCGGGTGGTTTTGTCGCGGCGGGTTTTATCGACCGCTTCGGCTGGCAAGCGGTGTTCCTTGCCGGTGGTGTCACGCCGCTGCTGTTGTTTCCGTTTCTCTGGTGGATGCTGCCGGAATCCTTGCCTCGGCTGCTGCGTGACGCTCCACCGTATGCGCGCCTGCGCAAGGTCACTGCGCGGATGCTGCCGGACTGGCAACCGCCCGCCGCATCGGTTGAGCAGAACGAGCGCGAGCAGGGCAGCAAACTGACCGTGGTGGAGTTGTTCCGCAACGGTTACGCCCGCCCGACCTTGCTGATCTGGGCCACGTTTTTCGTCAGTCTGATCCTGCTGTATTTCATGATCAGCTGGCTGCCGTCGCTGCTGCTGGAAAGTGGCCTGAAGCTCAACGAAGCGAACCTGGTGACGTCGATGTTCCTGTTCGCCGGCACACTCGGCGCAATCTGCATGGCGTGGTTCGCCGACCGATTGAAAAGCAAGGTGCGACTGCTGTCCGGCGTGTTGGCCGGCGCGGCGCTGTGCACGATCCTGCTGGGCCTGAATCACGACAACCCGCGCTATCTGGTGGCCTGTGTGTTCGCGGCAGGGTTCTGCATCATCGGCGGGCAACTGACGCTCAATGCGTTCGCCAGCAATTTCTATCCGGCCCACGTGCGCGCCACCGGCACCGGTTGGGCGCTGGGGGTAGGGCGCTTCGGCTCGATTCTCGGGCCGCTGTTCGGCAGCCTGTTGCTGGCAATGCACATTCCGGTGGAGCAGATTTTCTTCTTCTGCGCGATCCCGGCGGTGATTGCGGCGTTGCTGATTATTCAGGTGCGTTCGCCAGCCACTGCCCTGCTCAGTGGACGACTGAGTTCGGCGGCAGATGCCCCAGCCGTTCCGTCAGGCGAAGTCGCTGAATCGGGTCGTCACTGAGCAATAGCGCGTGCTCCAGATCGAAACGCTCGGCGTTCGGGCAATCGAGGCGCTGGTACAGACTGGCCCGGGCCAGATAGTCGGCGGCGCTGGCGTTACCCAGTTCGAGCACGCGCTCGGCATCGATCAACGCGGCGATGAAGTCGTCGTGGGTCAGGTGCAACTGGCGCAGGTTGCGTGACAGGCGCTGAAGCATCTGCACCGGTTCGGCAGTCAGCAGATGGTCGGCGCTGAGTTTCATCTGGTGGCCGTACTGACGGTGCAGCAGTTCACGGCAGTCGTTCGGATACAGACGCCGTCCGCCGCAGGGATCGAGCAGGTGGTCGGCCCCGGGAACCTTAAGCAGGAAATGCCCGGGGAAGTTCACCCCGACCAGCGGAATCTCCAGGCCACGGGCCAGTTCCAGAGCGATCAGTGCCAGCGCCAGCGGCTGGCCGCGTCGGGTCTGCATGACTTTGTGCACCATCGCGGCCTGTGGGCGCAGCGGTATGAAATCATCTTGCGCGAAGCCCAGATCGGTCATCCGCCGCAACAACGGTTGCGCCAGTTCGCTGACTGGCAGCAACGGCAAGCCATAGCTGACCCGCTGTTGCAGCTCCTTGAAGTCCTGCAGCAGTGCTTCGGGATCGACTTGTTTGTCGTGTTCGGCGGCCATCCACAACGCGGCTTCGAACAGCGCGGGCGGTGAACGGTGCAGACATTCGAAAAAACGTTGGCGCGGACTCATCTCAATCTCCGGGGCATGCCTCGTTTTAGCCCCGTCTTTGCCATTCGTCCAGTGCCGGGCCGCTCTGCCATCGGGTTATGCCACAAGCCTCCGATCAGTGGCGGCGCTTATTCCGGCGCGCTTCAGCAATTTTCAGGCGCAAGCCTATACTGGCGTCTACCAGAAGTGATTCGGGAGCCTGCCGATGTTCGCTCTCATGCAAAGCACTCGCCTGGAATCGCTGCACCTTAGCGTTGATCCGGTGTCCGGATTGAAGGCGGTCATTGCCATTCATAACAGTCGCCTTGGGCCTGCCCTGGGCGGGTGTCGTTATCTTGCCTACCCGAACGACGAATCCGCAGTCGAGGACGCCATACGCCTGGCCCAGGGCATGAGCTACAAGGCTGCGCTGGCCGGGCTCGCTCAGGGTGGCGGGGTGGCCGTGATCGTGCGGCCGGCCCATGTGGAAAACCGCGCTGCATTGTTCGAAGCCTTCGGACGTTGCATCGATCAGCTCGACGGGCGCTACATCACCGCCATCGACAGCGGCACTTCGGTGGCGGACATGGATTGCATCGCCCAGCAGACCCAGCATGTCACCAGCACCACCTCCGCCGGCGACCCGGCGCCGCATGCGGCGATGGGCGTGTTCACCGGAATTCGCGCCACGGCCATGGCGCGGCTGGGCAGCGACAACCTAGAAGGCTTGCGCGTGGCGATTCAGGGGCTGGGTAATGTCGGGTTTGCGCTCGCCGAGCAGCTGCACGCAGCGGGGGCCGAACTGCTGGTCAGCGACATCGACCACGGCAAGGTGCAACTGGCGATGGAGCAGCTCAACGCTCATCCGATTGCCAACGACGCTTTGCTCAGTACGCCGTGCGACATCCTCGCGCCGTGCGGCCTCGGCGGGGTGCTCAACAGCCACACGGTCACCCAGTTGCGCTGCTCGGCGGTGGCGGGCTCGGCCAACAATCAGCTGACGCACTTGGACGTCGCCGATCAACTGGAGCGGCGGGGCATCCTGTATGCGCCGGATTACGTGATCAATGCCGGCGGGCTGATCTACGTTTCCCTCAAGCATCGCGGCGAAGAACTGACGACCATCACCGCGCACCTGTCGAAGATCAGTTCGCGCCTGACCGAAGTCTTCGCCCACGCCCAGGCGGAAAAACGTTCACCCGCGCGGGTGGCGGACGAGCTGGCGGAAAAGGTGTTGTACCGCTGAGGTTTGTCCGGACATGAAAAAGCCCCTGAGTCTTTCAACTCAGGGGCTATTCAATTCAGAGGCTTCGATTCAGATGCCGATTACTTCGCAGCCTTCGCCGCTTTTGCAGGTTTGGCTGGCGCTTCTGCCGGTTCGGCCACTTCGGCCGTTTCGGTCGCCACAACCGGTGCCGCCGGTGCGTTGATCAGCTCCGACAGGGCATCAGGTTGGCTCTTGAACGCCCGGGCGAACACATCGCGGTTCTTCGCCATGAAGATCCCGACTTCTTCCACTTGCTGCTCGCTCAACGAAGGAACGGCTTTTTCCAGCACTTCGGCCAACAGTTCGGCCAGTTCGAGCATTTTGTCATGACGGTCAGCTTCGGCTTTATCCATGAACAAGCGCTCCAGATCTCGGCTGCTGCGGTATACCACTTCGACGGCCATTCACCACCTCACATGCCTTCACATTAAGTTGTCTTTGCGACTACTGTATCTATATACAGCGAAAAGGATAAGCGAATCCCTGCGCTTTGGGTAGTGGCTTTTCAATGTAGACCGGATTCGGATTTTGTCAGCCCGACGCCTGCGCACAGGTGCGACCAAACGCCACGGCGCAGGTTTCGCGGCGGCTCGCCATGATGGCGTGGCCTCTTTTCTGCATGCATCTGCGTACGTGCGCAATAACCGTCACGTCCAGCAAGCAACATCCGCTCGAACCGGGCTAAGGAACCTTCATCGTGAAAATCAACTGGGCCGAGAAACTGCGGCAAAACGTGCATCAACTGGCCGAGTCCCTGGGCAACCTGTTCGTCGAGACCTTCCACTATCTGGCGCTGTTCGCCATTGGTGCGGTAACCGCATGGGCGGCGGTGATGGAGTTTCTCGGAATGCTCGAGGAAGGGCACATCAAGATCGATGACATTCTGTTGCTGTTCATCTATCTGGAACTGGGGGCGATGGTCGGGATTTACTTCAAGACCAACCACATGCCGGTGCGCTTCCTGATCTACGTGGCGATCACGGCACTGACGCGCCTGCTGATCTCCAACGTCTCGCACCACAATCCGCCGGACATGGGGATCATTTACCTGTGCGGCGGGATTCTGCTGCTGGCGTTCTCGATCCTGGTGGTGCGTTACGCCTCGTCGCAATTCCCTTCGGTGAAAATCGAGAATCCGCACCGCAAGATCGGCACGGGTTCCAGTGAACATCCGGAAGTGGAGAAGGGCGAACTCTAAAGGCCGGCCGTTGGCCGGGGCTGATGTTTGGCCTGACGCGGTGGCGGAGCGATTCCGTCGCCGCGTGTCATGGCGTCGAGTACCGCCATGGCGCTGTGGCCCTGTTCGATGGCAATGCCGAACTGAATGCTTTGCACCAGGCGTTTGAGGCGCTTGGGGTCATTGCGCTGTTCGGCGCTGATCATCCGCTTGGCGACGATCCGTCCGCTTTTGGAGAGGGTCAGCATGATGCTGCCGTCGAGGCCCTGAATGCTCAGATTGATCTGATAGTCCGGCGCGAAGGCATCGGTAATGATCTGAAAAGGATTGTCCATGATGCGTCACCGCCTGATTGAACGTGCAGTTGTTGACCGGCCTTGATCGGGTTGGTTCGCCAAACCTGACCATCGGCCTTTCCGTGGTCCTGTCTCCTTCAGTGATGTAGCAAGGGACATGCCGGGAATATTGTCGAACAATGAAACCGGCCAAAAAGAAGGCGAGCCCCTGGCTCGCCTTCTTCGTTTGCGGCCCGTTTCAGGGCAGAACCGAGTAGATGATCGCAGACAGTGCAATCAGGCCGATCAACACAACGAACACGTTGGACGCCTGGCCCGAATACTGGCGCAAAGCTGGCACGCGGCGGATGGCGTACATCGGCATCAGGAACAGCAGGCAGGCAATCACCGGCCCACCGAGGGTTTCGATCATGCCGAGGATGCTCGGGTTGAAGGTCGCCACGGCCCAGCAACTGAGGATCATGAACAGTGCGGTCGCACGGTTCAGCCAGCTCGCCGACATCACCCGGCCACGACTGCGCAGGCTTTTGACGATCATGCCCTGGAAGCCTTCGCTGGCGCCGATGTAATGGCCGAGGAAGGACTTGGTGATCGCCACCAACGCAATCAGCGGCGCAGCGTAAGCGATGACCGGGGTCTGGAAGTGGTTGGCCAGGTACGACAGGATCGAGATGTTCTGCGCCTTGGCCGCTGCCAGATCCGCCGGCGACAGCGCCAGCACGCAGCTGAAGCAGAAGAACATCACCGTCACCACCATCATGCCGTGAGCCATGGCGAGGATGCCGCTGCTCTTGCGTTCGGACTGCTCGCCGTAGCGCTGTTTCTGCTCGACGGCGAACGCGGAAATGATCGGCGAATGGTTGAACGAGAACACCATCACCGGGATCGCCAGCCACAGGGTCTTGAGGAACACCGACAGTTCCATCGGTTCTTGAGCACTGGCGAAGAACGCGCCGTTCCAGTTCGGAATCAGGCTGATGCCGAGCAACAGCAGCGCGGCGACGAACGGATAGACCAGCACGCTCATGGCTTTGACGATCACGCTCTGACCGCAGCGGACGATGGCCATCAGACCGAGGATCAACGCCAGCGACAGTACCGCTCGCGGTGGCGGGGCGATGTGCAATTGATGTTCGAGGAAGCTGCTGAGGGTGTTGGTCAGCGCCACGCTGTACACCAGCAGGATCGGGAAGATCGCGAAGAAATACAGCAGCGTGATCAGTTTGCCGGCGCCGATGCCGAAGTGTTCTTCCACCACTTCGGTGATGTCACCGGAGCGGCCCGACAGCACGAAGCGGGTCAGGCCCCGGTGCGCGAAGAAGGTCATCGGGAACGCCAGCAACGCCAGGATCAGCAACGGCCAGAAGCCGCCGACACCGGCGTTGATCGGCAGAAACAAGGTGCCGGCACCGATGGCGGTGCCGTACAGGCCGAGCATCCAGGTGGTGTCGAATTTGCTCCAGCCCTTGTGGGCGGTTTCGGTATTGCGTGTGCGGTCTACAGCGGGATTTTCGGCAGCGGGTGTGCGTACATCGGTCATCGTTTTTGCCTCGTTATTATTCTTGCTCGGGCTCACGTGTTACGGGCGGTCAGGGAGTGCTCCTCAGCACTCCACCCAGCTCACGGCCAGGCCGCCCCGTGAAGTCTCTTTGTATTTGTCATGCATGTCGGCGCCGGTATCGCGCATGGTGCGGATCACCCGGTCGAGAGAAATGAAGTGTTTGCCGTCGCCGCGCAGGGCCATTTGTGTAGCGTTGATCGCCTTCACCGCAGCGATGGCATTGCGCTCGATGCACGGCACTTGCACGAGGCCGCCGACCGGGTCGCAGGTCAGACCGAGGTTGTGTTCCAGGCCGATTTCGGCGGCGTTTTCCAGTTGCTCCGGAGTAGCGCCGAGCACATCGGCCAGACCCGCAGCGGCCATGGCACATGCAGAGCCGACTTCGCCCTGACAGCCGACTTCGGCGCCGGAGATCGAAGCGTTTTTCTTGCACAGGATGCCGACCGCTGCCGCGCCCAGAAAGAACGCGACCACGTCGTCGTCCGACGCGTCCGGATTGAATTTCATGTAGTAGTGCAGAACGGCCGGGATGATCCCGGCAGCGCCATTGGTCGGCGCGGTGACCATGCGCCCGCCGGCGGCGTTCTCTTCGTTGACGGCGAGGGCGAACAGGTTGACCCACTCCATCGCTGACAGGGTCGAACTGATGACGTTCGGCTTGCCGATTTCCAGCAGGCTGCGGTGCAATTTCGCCGCACGACGCGGCACATTCAGACCGCCGGGCAGGATGCCCTCGTGGCGCAAGCCTTGCTCGACGCATTCGCGCATCACCGACCAGATGTGCAGCAGGCCCTGGCGGATCTCGGCGTCGCTGCGCCAGGCCCGTTCGTTGGCCATCATCAGTTCGGACACCCGCAGGTTGTGCTGCTTGCACAGCGCCAGCAGTTCGACGGCGCTGGAGAATTCGTAAGGCAACTCGACGTCGCCGGCCGGCGCTACACCGGATTCGGCTTCGGCCGCTTCGATGATGAAACCGCCGCCGACCGAGTAGTACGTTTGCTCGAACAATTGGCCGGATGCACCGAAGGCTGTCAGCGACATGGCGTTGGGGTGGTAGGGCAGGCTCTCGTCCAGCAGCAGGAGATCGTGCTGCCAGTTGAAGGTGATCGAGCGTTTACCGGCCAGAGAGAGTTGGCCGGTCTCGCGCACTTGCTGGATGCGCGGCTCGATGGTCGACGGATCGATGCTGTCCGGCCATTCGCCCATCAAGCCCATGACCGTTGCGCGGTCGGTGGCATGGCCGACGCCGGTGGCCGAAAGCGAGCCATATAAGCGGATTTCCACCCGCTGCACATCGTTCAGCAAATGCTGGTCGATCAGGGCCTGGGCGAAGGTCGCGGCGGCGCGCATCGGGCCGACGGTGTGGGAACTGGACGGACCGATGCCGACTTTGAATAGATCGAAAACACTGATAGCCATGCTAAACCCTTACAAGCAATGGAGTAGGAATCGCTGCCATTTTTTGTAGGACAAGCGCAATGTCGGCGATACTGCCTACCTCGCTTCAACGTGACTAACGAAACTTCCTAAGTAAGCCTTTAGCAGGACTAAACCATGAGTCGTCAATTGCATGCCCAGACTTACGTCTGGCTGCAGGTGTTTTCCTGTGCCGCGCGGCACCTGTCATTCACCCGCTGTGCCGAGGAACTGCACATCACGCCGGGGGCTGTGAGTCAGCAAATCCGACAGCTGGAAGAGCGACTGGGGTTTCGCCTGTTTCATCGCCGTGCGCGGGGCGTGGAGTTGAGCGCGGAAGGGCAGCGACTGGCGATCACGGTCAACGAGGCTTACGGCAGCATCGACGCGGAATTGCGTCGCCTCGACGCGGGGATGATCAGCGGGATTCTGCGAGTGCGCTCGATTCCGTCGTTCCTCAGCAAATGGCTGACCCCGCGCTTGCCACGCCTGCAACAGCGTTACCCGGACATCCAGTTGCGGCTGGTGGCCGAGGACAGCAGCGTGCCGTTGCATGAAGGGGATTTCGACCTGGCCATCGACCTGAACGACGGCAGCTATCCGGGATTGTTATCCACAGCCTTGCTCGATGAGCAGATTTTTCCGGTGTGCGCACCGGGCCTGTTGCGCGGACGGCCGCCGCTGCACGGGCCGGCGGATCTGGTGCATTTTCCGCTGCTGCACGACATCACCGCCTGGCGCGGCAGCTATGAATACGCGGAGTGGGAGTTTTATCTCAATGCCATCGGTTTCGAGGGCGCGGATGTGCGGCGCGGGCACACGTTCAATCGCAACCACCTGACCATCGAAGCGGCGATTGCCGGCATGGGCGTGGCGATTGCCCGGCGCACGCTGCTCAACGACGAGCTGGAGCGGGGGACGTTGATCGTGCCGTTCGGGATTTCGGTGCCCAATCACAAGCGCTATGTATTGCTTTATGCGCCGGGGGCCCTGAGCCATCCGGGCGTGCGGGCGGTGCATGACTGGCTGGTGGAAGAGGCGGGGATTTTTCGCAGCCTGCACCCGTTGGGTGATGGCCAATTGTGAGCAGATTTTTCGGGGTGGTGGGGCGACCCAACTCCCGACCTTACCAGCGCTTTACTCGGTTGTCCGGCTTTTTTTGCGAATGAATATTTATCTTTTTTAAGGGGTTGAAATGTTCGTCCGGCGGGCCGATTGTTGTAATCAAGAGGTCACGAAATCCTGTTCCAGGCCTCTTGCGAGCTAGCTGAAATAAGGGATGAACTATGCAAATCCAAGTCAACAGCGACAACCATATTCAAAGCAGCAAACGACTGGAGGAGTGGGTACGAACCACAATTGAGAGCACGCTCGACCGTTATGAGGAAGACCTGACCCGTGTCGAAGTCCATCTGAGCGACGAGAACGGTGACAAACCAGGTCCTCATGATTTGCGCTGCCAACTGGAAGCGCGGCCAAAAGGCCATCAACCGATTTCCGTCACCCACAAAGCCGATTCGCTGGAACAGGCGATCGATGGTGCAGCCGAAAAACTGGAGCACGCGCTGGAGCACCTGTTTGGCAAACTGCGCGGCAAACCGCGAGCCGCAGTGGTGCCATTCACAAGCAAAGCTAATGACAAGCTGTTGGCGGAAGAGTTTGACGAGAACGAACAGGCAGCGATCAACAGTTGATGCGCTGATTTTCCAAGCCACCCAATGAGAAAGGGCCTGCAATTGCAGGCCCTTTCTGTTTTCAGCAGGGATCAGAAAGCAACGGAGGTCTGCACGTACACCGTGCGCGGTTCACCCACATACTTGCCCTTGTTGTTGTCATCGAACGAGCGGGTGAAGTACTGGGTGTTGAAGATGTTCTTCACCCCCACCGCTACGTTCAGGTCCGACAGCTGCGGCCCGAAGTCATAACCGGCGCGGCTGCTGAACAGCATGTAGCCCGGGATCTTGCCGGTGCTGCCGTCGGCGCTTTCTTTCGAGGTGTTGGCGTTGTCGGCGAACTGGTCGCTCTGGAAGCTGCTGTCCAGGTTCAGTTTCCACGGCCCTTCGGTGTAACCGACGCCGATCGTGCCTTTGTGCTTGGACGAGAACGGCACACGATTGCCCTTGTTCGGCCCATCTTCGCGGATGGTTGCGTCGACATAGGCGTAAGTGGCGTAGACGTCGAAGCCGGCCAGCGCCGGGCTCAAGTCGTCGAGAGCGTAATTGACGCTGGTTTCGATGCCCTGATGCCGGGTTTCGCCACGGGCGATCACCGAATCGTTGGTCTGGTTGCTTTCGTACTGGTTGTCGAAGTTGATCAGGAATGCGCCGATCTCCGCTCGCAGCGCGCCGTTGTCGTAGCGGGTGCCGACTTCCCAGGTGCGGGCCTTCTCCGGTTTCACTTCGCCGCTGCTGACGCGGTTGGGCATCTGGCTGTATTGCACGCTACCGAACGAACCTTCGGTGTTGGCGTACAGGTTCCAGCTGTCGGACAGGTGATACAGCACGTTCAGCGCCGGCAGCGCGGTGTTGTAGTCACCCTTGTATTTGACGTTGGTCAGATTGTTTGTCTGCTGCGACTCGATCATCTCGTAGCGCACGCCCGGGGTAATGGTCCACTTGCCGATGTCGATCCGGTCATCGACGAAAAATGCATTGGCTTCGGTGCCGCCACGGGTGTCGCGGTCATTGCGGCTGTTGGTGGTCGGGTATTCGTTGCTGCTGATCGGCGTGCGATAGCGCAGTTCGTGGCCGGCTTCGTTTATGTAGCGATAGCCGACGCCGACTTCATGGCTGGTGGCGCCAAGGTCAAAGCCCTGGGCGAAGCGGGTTTCCAGACCGCGCACCCAATACTCGCGCGGCGACAGCGACAGGAACGTGCCCTGATCCAGGTAACCGCTGCGCAGGGTCTTGGTGAAGAAGGTATTGGCGGTGAACTCGCGGCGATCTTCCTGATAGCGATAGCCGAAATTGAACATCGTGCGACGGCCCCAGAACTGGTCTTTTGGCCGGGTCGACTGGTACGGATCGGCATCGTAATCGGCGACATTCAGACCGCCGGGCATGTCCACCTTGCCTTCGTAATACTGGGCCATGGCGTTGAAACTGTTGGCCTCGTCGAGCTGGTATTTGCCCTTGAGGATCAGGTCGTCGATTTCTGTATCGCTGTGCTCACGCCAGTCGCCACCGCGAGTGCCGGAGTACAACAGCGCGCCGCCCAGACCGTTGGCATTGGTGCCGCCGGCCAGCAGGTTGGCGCTGGTCTTGAAGCCGTCATGGCTGGACGATGGGCTGGTTTCGGTCTGGAAACCGCCTTTCACGGTCGGCTCGTCCGGAATCGCCCGGGTCACGAAGTTGACCACGCCGCCGACGTTCTGCGGGCCGTAACGCACGGCGCCGCCACCGCGCACCACGTCCACCGCATCCATGTTGCCCATGCTGATCGGCGCGAACGACAACTGCGGCTGGCCATAAGGGGCGAACGGTACCGGGACGCCATCCATCAACACCGTCGAGCGTGCGGCCAGGCGCGGGTTGAGGCCGCGAATGCCGAAGTTCAGCGCCATGTCGTGGCTGCCGGTGCCGTTGTTTTCCGGGGCGTTCACGCCGGGAATGCGGTTGAGCACGTCACGTGCCTGGGTCGCGCCCTGGCGTTCGAATTCTTCGCGGCGGATCACGTCACGGGCGCCGGGATGTTCGAAGACGTTGACCTGCGCAGCCTCACCCAGCCAGTCGCCGACCACTTTCGAGGTGTCCAGCTCCAGGGCGTTGTCGTTCGACGGTTGCAGGCTGAAGGCGTTGCCACCCTCGGCGCGGGCTTGCAGGCCGGTGCCTTCGAGCAGCGCATTCAGACCTTGTTCCGCTGTGTAGTTGCCTTCCAGACCACGGCTTTGCACACCGCTGGTGACTTGCGAGCCGAACGAGATCAGCACGCCGGCTTCACGGCCGAACTGGTTGAGGGCGTTTTCCAGCGTCGACGGGGCGATGTGATAAGCCTTGGTATCGGCGGCTTGCGCAAGGGGCAGGGCGCTGAAGCTCAGGCTGGCGCCGAGAACGAGGTTGCGCAGGGTTCGGGCCAGCGGCGTGACGTGGGTGGGGTGCATGGAGGACGGTCCTGAGAAGGTTGAATCAAGGGGGCTTTCCTTCTCTGTCACGCCAGATCTGAAAAACGGCTCATTTATTTTTGCAGGGGACGCGGAGCGTCCCGGGGCTGCATTCCCACGCGGACGGTTCGACGCCTCGACGTGGGAACGATCAGGCTTTAGCTTCGACCGTCACCCAGTAACGGGTAAAGCGCCTCACTTTTACCGGCAGGCTGATTTCCAGCAGGTCGAGAATCCGCTCGCTGTCGTCCAGTGGATAAGTCCCGGAAATCAGCAGGTCAGCCACTTTCGCATCGCAATGGAGCTGCCCGCGACGGTAGCGACCGAGTTCATCGAGGAAGTCGCCCAGACGCATGTGCGCGGCCACCAGCATGCCGTCGGCCCAGGCGCCGCTGTTGGCGTCCAGCGGTTTTGCCACGCTGACGCCGGTGGTGCTGAAACTCAGTTGTCGGGCGACCGGCAGCAGCATCGGCGCGCGACCTTGTGCGTTCAATTCGACCCGACCTTCAAACAGTGCAATCTGCGTGCGGTCGGCAAACTGCCGTACGTTTATTCGCGCGCCCTGGGTTTTCAGCACGCCTTGGGCGGTTTGCACGTCGAAGGATTGCGTGGCGGTCAGCAGCATCTCGCCTTCGAGCAGACGGATCAAACCATCGCCCCGGACATCCGCCGCGCTGGCGGTGTTGAGTTGCAACTGGCCGTCGGCGCCGAGCGAGATCTTGCGCCGCTGACCAATCGGGCTGCGGTAATCGGCCAGCAGCGATGGCAACGGATTGTGCTCGCGCATGCCCCAGGTGACCGCCGAACCGGCGCCGAGAATCAGCAACAACTTCAGCGCCTGACGACGGCTGCCGGACTTCGGCGCATTCAGTGCGGCGTGGGCCAGTGGCGACGACAACCCGCGCAACCGCGAATTGACCCGCTGAATGTGCTCCCACGCGCGGCGGTGTTCGCTGTGGGCATCGATCCATTGCTGCCAGGCTTGTTGCTGGCGCGGGTTCAACGGGCCTTGCTGCATTTCCAGCAACCAGTGCACCGCCTGTTCGGCGACCTGCGCGGAAAAATCCATCGACGGGTTCACAGGGCGAAGTAGCAGCGCATCGCTGCCTTGTTCAGATGACGTTTGACCGTGGCCACGGAAATGCCCAGTTCGGCGGCGATCTGCGGATAAGTCAGGCCATCGACCTGCGCCAGCAGAAATGCGCGTTTGACGACGCGCGGCAGGCCATCAAGCAACTGATCGAGCTCCATCAGGGTTTGCAGGATGATGGCTTTCTCTTCTTCCGAAGGCGCGACCATCTCCGGCATCTGCGCGAGGGTGTCGAGGTAGGCGCGCTCCAGGTCCTGGCGGCGGTAATGGTTGAACAGCACGCGCTTGGCCAGGGTGGTGAGGAATGCGCGCGGTTCGATAATCACTGGCGGCTCGCGGGCGGTCAGCACCCGGATGAAGGTGTCCTGAGCCAGATCGGCGGCGCTGTCCGGGCAGCCGAGTTTGCGCCGCAGCCAGCCGATGAGCCAACTGTGGTGGGCCTGATAGAGCGATTCGACAGGATGGGCGGACGGCAACGGCATCACTCCGGGCGCATGCAGGATGCGTTAGAGAACAAGAATGGTTCGCATTGTAGGGCTGTCAGGGATGCCCGGCAATCAGACTCTTTTGCGTATGAGAATATTTATCATTAATATTGCTCGCCTGTCGTTCGGCGTCTTGGTCGGACGTTAATCGTTTCAGGGTCGAAACATGAAAGCCAAACTCGCCACACTTCCCCTGTCCTATCGTCTGGCCGTCACTTCGCGGGTGCTCGCGGCGGTGTTCGGCGGCTATTTGGTCGCGGCATTGGCCAGCGTTACGCTGACGTTGTGGCTGCCGCTGAACCGCGCCGAGGCGGTGGTGACCGGCATGACGGTTTCGTTCCTGGTCTATCTGGTGGCGGTGCTCTGGTGTTTCGCCTGTCGCACGGCGTGGTCGGCGTGGGTTGGTCTGCTGGTGCCAAGCGTGATCCTGGCGACCGTTTCCGGGGCAGCGCGCGGTTTGGGTCTGGCATGAAAGAGGGCTTCCGGCAGGCGATGGCCTGGCTGCACACCTGGACCGGGCTGGTTTTCGGCTGGCTGTTGTTTGCGATTTTTTTGACCGGAACCCTGGCCTATTTCAAAGACGAAATCAGTCACTGGATGCAGCCGGAGATCACGGCCCATCCATTGAATGCCGAAAAAAGCCTGACGCTGGCCCAGCACTATCTGCAACAAAACGCCCCCGACGCTTCGCGCTGGATCATTGGCCAGCCCGACGCCCGAGATCCCGGTCTGAGCGTGGGCTGGCAGCAGACGCCAGCCAAGCCCGGCGAACGCGGCGCATTCACCCGCAAGACGCTCGACGCGCAGACCGGGGTCGAAGTGCAGGCCCGGGAAAGCATGGGCGGCGAGTTTTTCTACCGCTTCCACTTCCAGCTGCAAATGCCTTATCCGTGGGGTCGCTGGCTCTCGACCATCGCCGCGATGGTGATGTTCGTCGCGCTGATCACCGGGATCATCACCCACAAGAAAATCTTCAAGGACTTCTTCACCTTCCGCCCGCGCAAGGGCCAGCGCTCGTGGCTCGACGGACACAACGCGGTGGGTGTGCTGGTGTTGCCGTTTCATCTGATGATCACCTACAGCAGTCTGGTGATCTTCATGTCGATGGTGATGCCGGCGAGCATTCTGGCTTCGTACGGCAACAACGTTCGAGCGTTTTACGACGAGGTTTTTCCCGAATCCAGCATTCCTGAACGGGCCAATCAACCGGCGACACTGGCACCGCTGGCGCCCCTGTTGCTGGTGGCCAGCGAGCAATGGTCGGGTGGACAAGTCGGGCGTATCAGCGTGAACAATCCGGGCGACTCCAACGCCGCAGTGGTGATGTCCCGTGCGGGCTCCGACCGTGTGGTAAATGATTCCGGTAGCGCCGTGACCTTCAGCGGTGTCAGCGGACAAGTCATCGGCACAACGCCCGATCAGCCGATGGCGATGGCGGTTGCCGGCAGTTTCTACGGTTTGCACATGGGCCACTTTGCCGGGCCGGTGTTGCGTTGGCTGTATTTCATCTGCGGTCTGGCAGGCACGGCGATGATCGGCACCGGGCTGGTGATCTGGCTCGGCAAGCGTCAGCTCAAACATGCCAAGACCGGAGTGATGCCTTACGAGTTGCGGCTGGTGGAAGTGCTGAACATTGCCAGCATGGCAGGGCTGGTGGCAGCGGTCGCGGTGTTCTTCTGGGCCAATCGTCTGCTGCCGGTGAGTCTGGCCGGGCGTGCCGATTGGGAAGTGAACGCGTTTTTCATCGCCTGGGGCTTGAGCGTGGTGCACGCGATGTTGCGGCCGGGACGCAAGGCCTGGGTCGAACAGCTGTCGCTGGGGGCTGCACTGTTTATCGCGGTTCCGCTTCTTAACGGTTTGACCTCCCCTTACCACCTCGGCGTGACAGTGCCTGAAGGCGACTGGGCCTTGGCCGGTTTCGACCTGACGTGTCTGGGCAGTGGCCTCTTTCTCGCCTGGGCCGCGCGGAAAATGCAGCGCGCTGGACACACCGTCAGCGTGCAAAAGCCAGCCCGCGAAACGGCCCGGCCGATCACCCTTGAGCATGGGACGAACTGAATGCTGCTGCCGCTGTTGCTCTGTTATTGCGCTTTCACGGCGCTGTGCCTGGCGATGCCTCGGCATCATGAAGAACTGCTGGGCCACAAATCTTCGACTCGCCGTCGGCAAGGTTTGAAACTCGTGGGCTGGCTGTTGCTGGGGCTATCGCTGTGGGCAGCGGTTTCCATGAAGGGCTGGAGTTTTGGCCTGGTCGACTGGTGCGCGGTGCTGATGCTCAGCGCGCTGACTCTGGTGCTTTTGTTGCCCTATCGCCCACGCCTGGCCTTGACCATGGCCGGACTTAGCCTGCTCGCCAGCCCGGTCGCTGCATGGGCCTTGAACTGACATGCTGATCGGCCATCCTCCCGAGCACCGCGACGACGAACCCCATGGCGCCCGCGCGCATTTTCTTCAAGTGTTCCTGTCCCAGCGTTCGCAGATGGAAGCGCTGGTGAGCCGGCGCGTCGGTTGCCGGGCAACGGCAGCGGATCTGGTGCAGGATCTGTTTCTGCGTTTCTGGCGTCGGCCGCTGGTGCAGGTCGAAGAGCTCAGCACTTATCTGTTGCGCTGCGCCGGCAATATCGCCATCGATCATTTGCGCAGCGAAGGCGCGCGGGTGCGGGTCAACGAAGGCTGGCAACCGGATGAGCCGGACAGCAGCGCCAGCGAACCGCAGGCGGCGCTCGAAGCGGGCAACGATTTGCGCCATGTCGAAGCGGCGTTGCGCGCGCTGCCCGAGCGCACGCGGCAGATCTTTTTGCTCAATCGCATCCACGGGCGCAAGTACGCCGAGATCGCCAAGGCCATGGGCCTGTCCCAAAGCGCTGTGGAAAAACATATGATGCGCGCCCTCGAGGCCTGCAAGGCCAGCCTGCGCGAACCCGCGCCACGCACGCCAGGGAAAGCACCGTGAACAACTCCGACCGCGTCATCCCGACGCCCGCGCAGGAACAGGCCGCTTTTGCCTGGTTGAGCCTGTTGCACGACCGCCCCAGCACCGGCGATCAACTGACCTTCAGTCAATGGCTGCATGCCGATCCGGCTCACGCCGAGGCCTACGCCCAGGCGCAGGTGGTTTGGGAATTGAGCGAAGGGCCGGCGCGCACCTTGGCCGACGAAGACGCGCTGGCGTTGCAGGGTTTGCTCAATGCGATGGACCGACCGCGCCGTCCGCAGGTCCGGCGTTGGGCCGGCGCGCTGGCCATGGCGGCCTGTCTACTGCTGATGATCAGCCTCGGCAGCGGTTGGCAGCCGCAGCGCTGGATCGATGATCTGGGCGCCGATTACGTGTCGGCACCGGGCGAGATCCGCACCGTGACTCTGGCCGATCAATCGCAGGTGACGCTGGATGCCGACAGTGCCATCGCCGTGGATTTCAGTCATGGCGAGCGGCATGTGCAATTGCGCCGAGGGGCCGGATTTTTCAGCGTGACTCACACGGGGGATCCCTTTGTGGTCGAGGCTGAAAAGGGCCAGGCGCGGGTGCTCGGCACTCAGTTCGAAGTGCGCCTGCAACCTCAAGGCGCCCAGGTGACGGTGCTGTCCGGACGCGTCGGCGTGACGGCGTCCCGTGACGGCCAACAGCAGATTCTCACCGCCGGTCAGCAAGTGGCATACGGCGCAGGCACCGCAGAAAAACTGCACGCCGTGGACAGCGAAGCGCAACTGGCGTGGCGCCAGGGCTGGCTGACTTACTACAAGTCGACACTGGCCGATGTGGTGCAGGATCTGCGGCGTTATTACCCCGGACGGATCGTGTTGCTCAATGACGAACTGGGCGCGCGCAAGGTCAGCGGCAGCTTTCCGAGCAAGGACCCGCAAGCCGTGCTGAATTCGCTGCAAGGGGTTCTGGGATTCGAGCAGCATCAAGTGTTGGGCAAGCTGATCATCCTGCGCTGAAAATATTTTCAACTTTGTGGTGAGGTAAACCCGGACGCCATCCGTGTAGTGACTGAAACTGCGAGTCATTCGCATCCGTTGCGGTTCTACACAGGTCATGAGCAATGAAGTCCAAGGCAAAATCGGGTTCGGTCAAACAGTGGTTGGGCGTTTCAGCCTTGAGTTTTTCGGCATTGGCCCTGTTGCCGCTGAGCGTGGCGCTGGCCGCTGAATCCGTCAGCAGCCAGCCGCAAAAGCAATTCAGTTTTTCCCTGGCTGCCAAGCCGTTGCCTCAGGCCCTGAGTGATTTCAGTCGTGTCACCGGGCAGAGCGTGGTCTATACCGATGAAGCGCCATATGGTCTGACCGCTCCGGCGATCAACGGCCAGATGAGTGCCGAACAGGCGCTGCAACGTCTGCTCACCGGCTCCGGCCTGGCCTTCCGCCGCACCGACAGCCATACCCTGGCGCTCGAACCGCAACCGACCGCAGGCGCGTTGAACCTCGGCGCGACGAACATCACCTCGGTGGTCGACCAGCCGATGAGCTACCAGCCACCGGAAACCAGTTCGGTGATGCGCTCTTCCGCTTCGCTTCAGGAAATCCCGCAGACCGTCAACGTGATTGCGGCCCAGGTCATTCGTGATCAGGCACCGCGCAATCTCGATGATGCACTGGCCAACGTCAGCGGCATCACCCAGGGCAACACCTTGGGCAGCACCCAGGATTCGGTGATGACCCGCGGTTTCGGCGACAACCGCAACGGCTCGATCATGCGCGACGGCATGCCGGTGGTGCAGGGCCGTGGCATGAACGCCACCGTGGATCGCGTCGAGGTGCTCAAGGGCCCGGCCTCGCTGCTCTACGGGATTCAGGACCCGGGCGGCGTGGTCAACATGGTCAGCAAGAAGCCCGAACTGACCCAGTACAACGCGCTGACCCTGCGCGGCTCGACCTACGGCGACGGCAAGAATGGCAGCGGCGGTTCCTTCGACAGCACCGGTGCGCTGGGGGATTCCGGCCTCGCGTATCGCATGGTGCTGGATCACGAAGACGAAGATTACTGGCGCAATTTCGGCACCCACCGCGAAACCCTGATCGCACCGTCGCTGGCCTGGTACGGCGAGCGCACCAAGCTGTTGTTCGCTTACGAGCACCGTGAATTCCTGACCCCGTTTGATCGTGGAACCCTGATCGATCCACGCACCAACCATCCGCTGGACATCTCGCGCAACGAGCGGCTCGACGAGAAATTCAACGACATGGAAGGGCGCTCGGATCTCTATCACTTCGAGGCCGATCACGAACTCAACGACGACTGGAAAGCCCATTTCGGCTACAGCTGGAACCGCGAAACCTACGACGCCAGCCAGGTCCGCGTAACCGCGATCGACACCAAAAAAGGCACCCTGACCCGCAGCATGGACGGCACCCAGGGCGCGATCAGCACCGACCGCTTCACCACGGCCAGCCTCGAAGGCAAGGTCAATGTGCTGGGCATGCAGCATGATCTGGTGTTCGGCGTCGACGACGAGTACCGCAAGATCTACCGCGCCGACCTGATCCGCCAGAAAAGCCTGAGCACCTTCAGTTACGTCAACCCGGTCTACGGCCGCGAAGTTGAAGGCACCACCGTCAGCCCGGCGGACAGTGCGCAAACCGATCTGCTGCGCAGCGACTCGGTGTTCCTGCAGGACTCCATCCACCTCAACGACCAGTGGATTCTGGTGGCCGGCGGGCGCTTCCAGGAGTACGACCAGTACGCCGGCAAAGGCGTGCCGTTCAAGGCCAACACCGACAGCAACGGCCAGAAGTGGGTGCCGCGCGCGGGTCTGGTGTATCGCTATACCGACGCGTTGTCGTTCTACGGCAGCTACACCGAATCGTTCAAACCCAACTCGACCATCGCGCCGCTGAGCGGCAGCAGCACCGTGCTCGACGGCAGCATTGCGCCGGAAGAGGCCAAGTCCTGGGAGCTGGGCGCACGTCTGGATATGCCGGGGCGCATCACCGGCAACATCGCCTTGTTCGACATCAAGAAACGCAACGTACTGGTGGCTAACTCCGAAGGCCCGACGACGATTTACAGCGCCGCCGGCGAAGTGCGTTCCCGGGGCCTGGAAGTGGACCTGACCGGCCAGCTCAGCGACCGCTGGAGCATGATCGGCAGCTACGCCTATACCGACGCCGAGGTTACGGAAGATCCGGACTACAAAGGCAACAGGCTGCAGAACGTGGCGAAAAATACCGGCTCGCTGTCGGCGGTCTACGACTTCGGCAGCGTGATCGGTGGTGATCAACTTCGGGTCGGCGCCGGCGCGCGCTATGTCGGTGAACGAGCGGGTAACGCGGTCAACGATTTCGATCTGCCGAGCTACACCGTGGCCGATGCGTTCGCCACGTACGACACCCGGGTCGAGGGGCAGAAGGTCAAGTTCCAGCTCAACGTGAAGAACCTGTTCGATCGCACCTACTACACCTCGGCGGCGAGCCGTTTCTTCGTGTCGATGGGCGATTCGCGGCAGATTTCGTTGTCGAGTACGCTGGAGTTCTGATCAGCGCAAAAACGCCTGGCGATACTCGCCGGGCGTTCCACCCAGCACCTGGCGAAAGCGGTTGGTGAAGTGGCTGGCACTGGCAAATCCGCACGCCAGGGCAATCTCCCCCAGCGGCAACGCCGTGCCCCGCAACAACTCCCGCGCCCGACTCAAACGCCGCGCCAGCACATACTGATGTGGCGGCAGTCCGAAGCTCACCCGGAACATCCGCGCGAAGTGGTATTCCGACAACGCACACAACCCCGCCAGTTGCCCGAGACTGATCGGCTCGGCCAGTTGGCTGTCGATGAACTCCACCAGTTGCCGGCGTTGATGCGGCGCCAGCCCGCCCTTGAGGCGCAAGCCGTGGCGTACGCCGACCTGGCTCAACAAGGTTTGGCTGATCAGTTCGTGGGCCAGGCTGCTGGTCAGCAGACGCTCGCCAGGCTCGTCCCAATTGAGAGTGAGTAACTGGCGAAACCGTCGGGCCTGTTGCGGATCTTCCAGAAAAGTCTGTTCGCGCAGCTGCATTTCCCGGGGCTCGCGATCCAGCAGCGTGACGCAACCCAAGGCAAATTGTTCGGCGCTGAAATACAGGTGGGCCAGGCGAATGTCGCCATTGATCACCCACCCCGACTCGTGGTCGGCTGGCAGGATGCACAACTTGTCCGGACTGCCTTTGTTTCCGGGGGCGCCACGGCGGAACGTGCCGGTGCCGCCAGCGATGTAGCAGGAGAGCGTGTGATGGCTCGGCGCGTCATAGTCGCGGGCGTCGTGGTGGTTGGTCCACAAGGCTGCGGACAGGCCGTCCCCCAGCTCGGCGCTGCGCACAAGGCATGCGTTGGGCGAGCTGTTCAAGGCTTGAAAGACTTGCAGGGTATCGATGGCGGCCATGGTCGGTTCTCTTCAACGCCTTGCATCCTACTCCGTAGATGTTGCGCTGCCAGCCTGCACGCCGACAAAAGCGCAAGTTTATGCAAGCGAGGGGTGAAGGCGCAGGCGGACACTGAAACCCAATCGAGGAGTGTCTGCCATGAACCTGTCGTTGTATTTGTTGACCGTGCTGATCTGGGGCACCACGTGGATAGCCTTGAAGTGGCAACTGGGCGTGGTGGCGATTCCGGTGTCGATCGTCTATCGCTTCGGTCTCGCGGCGCTGGTGTTGTTTGCGCTGTTGCTGCTCAGCCGTCGCCTGCAACCGATGAACCGGCGCGGGCATCTGATCTGTGTGGCGCAGGGCTTGTGCCTGTTCTGTGTCAATTTCATGTGTTTCCTGACCGCCAGCCAATGGATTCCCAGCGGTCTGGTGGCGGTGGTGTTTTCCACGGCAACGTTGTGGAACGCGCTGAATGCACGGGTGTTCTTCGGCCAGCGGATCGCGCGCAATGTATTGATGGGCGGGGCGCTGGGGCTGTCGGGCCTGGGCCTGTTGTTCTGGCCGGAGCTGGCCGGGCATCACGCCAGTCCGCAAACCCTGCTCGGCCTTGGCCTGGCGCTCTGCGGCACGTTGTGTTTCTCGGCGGGCAACATGCTCTCGAGCCTGCAACAGAAGGCCGGTCTCAAGCCGCTGACCACCAATGCCTGGGGCATGGCCTACGGTGCGGCGATGCTCTCGGTGTGGTGCTTGGTCAAGGGCATTCCATTCGAGATGGAGTGGACGTCGCGCTACATTGGCGCGCTTCTATATCTGGTTATTCCGGGATCGGTGATCGGCTTCACCGCCTACTTGACGTTGGTCGGCCGCATGGGCCCGGAGCGCGCCGCCTACTGCACGGTGCTGTTCCCGGTGGTGGCGCTGAATGTCTCGGCCTTCGCCGAAGGCTATCAATGGACGGCACCGGCATTGGCGGGGCTGGTATTGGTGATGCTGGGGAATGTGCTGGTGTTTCGTAAACCCGAAGTTGCGGTTGTGGCGAAGCATGGAAAGTTGGCCTGAGATTGATTGAATCTTGAGCGTTGATTATTCAACGCTCGTTTTTCAATGTTATGAAAATCAGTACCGGCAACATGAAATCGACAATGTGCCGCGCCCAGTCTTTCGCATTCCATACTTGTGAAGTGTCCATGTCGAACCATTCAACACCGATGGTTTGCAGGCAAACATAATAGGTGAAGATCGCAATCAGCAAGCCAATGATCGAGAACCTTTTTGCCTCGTGAAAGACAGCCGCGGACTCGTTGACTTTGCGGTAGAGATAATAAGTACCGAGCAGGCAATAAGCGGTGTAGATCGCTTCCGTGGTGATGATGAACCAATAGATCCGGTGGTGCATCATCGGCGATTCAATCGCCCTGTAACGTATGTTCTCGTTGATCTGTGTTGTATCCATGCTCAGGATGTGTCCGACGTACTCATAGTTTGCCGAGTAGTCGGTCACGTTTCCGTACATCACCAGTAGTCCAAAGAAGCTGATGTAAGCCATTAGGCAGACTTTGCTGTAACGGATTAATTGATCGGTATTGGAAATTCTCACGGTTACTATTCTCCGGTGTGTTTATCTTTGTATTGGATAAAGCCGGGAAAGTTTATAGCGGGATGGTTTATTTCGTTGGCGTGTTGATTTGCAAAGTATGTATTGGCTGAAAGTTGAACGGGCAAGCACTTTACAGTACTTGCCCGATTTGTTTATCCGCGCCAGACCTGCGGGTTCACCAGATCCTGCGGACGCTCGCCGAGCAGGGCACTGCGCAGGTTGGCCAAGGCACGATTGGCCATGGCTTCGCGGGTTTCGTGAGTGGCCGAGCCGATGTGCGGCAGGGTCACGGCGTTTTTCAGCTGAAACAGCGGTGATTCGGCCAGCGGTTCCTTCTCGTAAACGTCCAGACCGGCACCGCGAATCCAGTTGTTCTGCAATGCCTCGATCAATGCCGGCTCGTCGACGACCGGGCCACGGGAGATGTTCACCAGAATCGCATCCGGCTTCATCAGCGCCAGTTCGCGATGGCTGATCAGGTGGCGGGTCTTGTCGCTGAGCGGCACCACCAGACAAACGAAGTCGGCCTCGGCCAGCAGTTGGTCAAGGCTGCGAAATTGTGCACCGAGTTGCTGTTCGAGTTCGGTCTTGCGGCTGTTGCCGCTGTAGAGGATCGGCATGTTGAAGCCGAAGCGGCCGCGACGGGCGACGGCAGCGCCGATGTTGCCCATGCCGACGATGCCCAGGGTCTTGCCGTGCACGTCGCAACCGAACAGCGGTGCGCCGACGCTGGCCTGCCATTGGCCGGCCTTGGTCCAGGCGTCGAGTTCGGCGACGCGGCGGGCGCTGCTCATGATCAGCGCGAAGGCCAGGTCGGCGGTGCTTTCGGTGAGCACGTCAGGGGTGTTGGTGAGCATGATCCCGCGTTCGTTGAAATAGGCGAGGTCGTAGTTGTCGTAGCCGACGGAGACGCTGGAGACCACCTCGAGTTTGGCGGCGTTTTCCAGTTGGGCCTTGCCGAGTTTGCGACCGACGCCGATCAGGCCGTGGGCGTGGGGCAGGGCTTCGTTGAACTGGGCGTTGATGTCGCCGTTTTTCGGGTTGGGGACGATGACGTCGAACTCCTGTTGCAGGCGTTCGATCATGGGGGGCGTGATGCGGCTGAAGGCCAGGACTGTTTTTTTCATTGGCATTGGGCTCGGCTGTTCTGGGTTGCCAAGCAAGCTAACATTCTTCGCCAGGTTTGGCTTGTCCTTGGCGGCCTCTGGGCCGACCAGGTTCTTGGGGTTTTGGGTGAATATCCGTTGCTTAGGGGGTTGCTGCTGGCGGTTCCGCTCTTACAGCGGCTCACTTTTTCAAACGCCAAAAAGTAAGCAAAAGGCTTGGCCCCGGCGTTCGGCACCTCGCTTTGGCTCGGTGTTCCTTCGTTCCGGGATTCATCCGG
>NZ_JBQEQB010000029.1:0-69182 GCF_052046055.1 Pseudomonas sp. 22082 | reverse complement strand
ATGAATCCCGGAACGAAGGAACACCGAGCCAAAGCGAGGTGCCGAACGCCGGGGCCCAGCCTTTTGGTTCCTTTTTGGCGTCTGAAAAAGGGACTCGCCGTAAGGGCGAAACCGCCAGCGGCAGCACCCGCAGAAACGGATATTCACCCAAAACAACCCAAAGCATGGTCGGCCCAACGGCCGCCAAGACACAAAAAAAAAGGGCAACCGAAGTTGCCCAAAATGCCTTGCGTGCTCATCAAATCCAGAAGAATCAAGGCTTCTTGCGCTTGTTCGCATCCTTCCAGATAAAAAATCCAAACCCTGCAAAAAACAGAACCATCAGGCCCACAGTCAGGACCCCGGCAAACACCACGTTATCGAAAAACATGACTGGCCTCCTGGCCCCTGCTTTGCTGCGATGGACCTAAGTTAACCAATCAGGCAGGCGCAGGAATTGACCGGGATCAATGCCGGTCACCATGGGGAGGAAAGGAAGGGAAATAACTGACCTGCATCAACGGATGCAGGGGAGATCAACGCTTTTTCGGTTTGTTTTTCGGCTTTTTCTTCGGTTTACCCAACGGCATGGCCTGCTCGAAAGCCTGGCGCACTTCATTCAGGCGCTTCTCGTTGAGGTCATGAACCCGCTTGGCGCGTTCGGTGTTGAGGTCGATCAGCTTGTCGTCTTGGCTCATGGCGTTCGGTGCATCGCTTGGACTGAATCAAAACTGCCGCTTCAACGGCAGGACTGCGCCAATAATGCGGCCTGGCGCGAACGCTGACCAGCCACTCGCCTGAACCCTCTACAACATTTCATGTACCGCCCACCGGATTTGCTTGCACAATCGGCGCCTCGCCCTGAACCCGAAGGATCTACGCCGTGCCCCTGCATCAGGACCTGCCACCGCTGATGGCCTTGCGTGCCTTTGAGGCCGTGGCCCGTCATTTGAGTTTCATCAAGGCTGCCGATGAGCTGTCGGTGACCCAAAGCGCGATCAGCCATCAGGTGCACAAACTCGAAGAATTCCTCGATCAGCGACTGTTCGTGCGCCGCACCCGGGCGATCGATCTGACGGTCGCCGGCGAACATTACTACCGGCAGATCGAACCGGCCCTCGCCGCGATTGCCGCCGCCACCCACGACCTGCGCGGCGAGCGCTCCACCACCCTGCGCATCGGTCTGCTCGCCTCCTTCGCCACCTTGTGGCTGGCGCCGCGTCTGGCGGATTTCAACGCAACTTACCCGAACATCCACGTCGAACTGCTGCCCGCCGTACAACTGGCGGATGTCGACGCCGGCGAGGTGGATCTGGCGATCCGCTACGGCAAGGGCGGCTGGCCGAAAGTTCAGGCCCGGCGGTTCATGGCTGAAACCCTGACGCCAGTCTGCAGCCCGGCCTTCAAGGCCAAAGGCGTGACCAACGGCCCCTTGCTGATGGCCAAGTCGCACCAGCCGTTCGAATGGATCGACTGGCAGCAAAACAGCGGCATCGATCTGGCTCATGTGCCCAGCGTCATGCTGCACGACTACAACATCGTCGTCGAAGCCGCGGTTGCCGGCCAGGGCGTTGCCATGGGCCGCCAGCGAATGATCGAACGGCGAATCAAGGAAGGCGCGCTGGTACCAGCCTTCGACACGCCGCCGATGCTCGGCGAGATCGGTTATTGGCTGGTCACGCCGCAACGCCCGCCCACGCCGGCAGCGCAGAGTTTCTGCGAGTGGCTGGAGGAAACCGCGAACGCATGAGTTTTTTGGATGCGTCGGATTAAATCTATCCGTTTGTCGCCCTTCGCTCGCCCCAACATGCTGAAGCCCTCACTCAGGAGGACTTCCCATGACCGATTCCCTCAGCCAACGCGTTCAACAACTCGGCCTGCGTCTGCCCGAACCAAGCCAGCCGATCGCCAACTACGTCAACCACGTGGTCAGCCAGAACCAGTTGTTCATCTCCGGGCAGATTCCATTGCTCGACGGCAAACCTGCGTTCATCGGGCGACTGGGCGAAGCAATTTCCGACGAAGAAGGGGTTAACGCCGCTGAATTGGCTGCCTTGGGCCTGCTCGCCCAGTTGAGCCATGCGCTGGGCGATGACCTGTCGAAACTGGTGCGCATTCTGCGCCTCGGGGTTTTCGTGGCCGCCACGCCGGACTTCAAGGCTCAGGGCGTCGTCGCCAACGGCGCCTCGAATCTGCTGGTCAACGCCCTCGGCGACAAGGGCCGACACGTGCGCACCGCGGTCGGCGTGGCGAGCCTGCCGGCCGGCGTCGCGGTGGAAATCGACGCAATCTTCGAGCTCAAGCCGTGAACATCGACGACATCTTGCGGCTGCGCGCCGCCACGCCCGGCTGCGCCCAGGTGATCCACTTCAACCACGCCGGCGCCTCGCTGCCAAGCAACGCCACCCTCGATGCAGTGATCGAACAGCTGCAACGCGAAGCACTCGGCGGGCCGATGGAGTCGGCAGACAACCGGGTCCAGGAACGCGCGCGCAATGCGGCCGCCGCCCTGCTCAACGCCCAGCCCGAAGACATCGCCTTCGCCAGCAGCGGCTCGGCGGCCTGGAGCCAGGCGTTCAACGCGCTGGGGCCGTGGCAGCCCGGCGAACGGATTCTGGTGGGTCGCCATGAATGGGCCGGCAATCTGGCGTGCATGACCGAAGCGGTGAAGGCCGGCGCGCGGCTCGAAGTGATTCCTTGCGACGCCCACGGTGCAGTCGATCCGCATGCCCTGGCGCAAATGATCGACGGCCAGGTGCGGCTGATCGCACTGACCTGGCTGCCGGCCAACGGCGGTCTGATCAACCCCGCCGCGCAGATCGGCAATGTCGCGCGGCGCCACGGCATCCCTTATTTCATCGACGCCGGCCAGGCACTGGGACAGTTGCCCTGCGATGTTCAGGCCTTGCAGTGCGACGTGCTCAAGGGTGCCGGACGCAAGTTCCTGCGCGGGCCGCGCGGCACGGCGTTGATGTACATCCGGCCGCAATTCCTGCAACGGCTGCTCCCCGTGCAACGCGATGTACTGTCGGCGCCGTGGGACGGCAAGCGCTTTACCCTGCGTGACGACGCCCGCCGCTTTGAAACCAGCGAGGTATCGCTGGCCCTGCTGGCCGGTCTGGCCAATGCGCTGGAGGAGTACAACCGCCTCGGCGCGATCCCCGTCCGCCAGCGCATCGAACAACTGAGCAGCGGATTGCGCCAACGACTGAAGGCGATTCCCGGTCTGACACTGAGGGATCTCGGCGCGGCCAATCAACAATCCGGGCTGATCGCCTTCACGCTTGAAGGCTGGGACAGCGTGGCGCTGAAGCAGACGTTGGCCGGACGGCGAATCAACATCGGCGCCAATGGCGTGGCCTACACGCCGCTGGACATGCAGGCGCGCGGGCTGACAAATATTGCACGGGTGGCGGTGAGCTACTTGAACACACAAGAAGAAATCGACGTGTTGCTGGAAAACCTGACAGAGCTGGCCGCCCGACCTCAGATTTCGATGTCGACCCAAAGCCCCTGACGCGGCTGATCTTCCATCAACGGCGCCACCGGCACGGTGTTGTCGGCATTCAGTTCGGTGCCGGGCACGGCGAGGTGCGCTTCGGGGTCGTCGTCGGCTTCGCGGCGCCGGCGATCACGTTCCTGCTGGCGGCGCTGCTCTTCGCGCAGCAGATAGCCGTCCTCTTCCGGGTCGCGCTTTTGCAGGTCGATGGTGCTTTCGTTTGAGCTTTCCTGCACCGGCACCACAGGGGGAATATCCGGTCGCTGGCGGATCGGATCCTGCTGGGAGGTGATCGGCACGGCGCTCAGGGGGAGCATCGGTGGCAGCATATGAGGGTCTCCTGTCAGCAGGTTATCGGCGGCGCCAGGGGTGCCTTGAGCCATCGGTCGCAAACTTGTGACCGGTTTGGCACTCAAGGGTGCCGCAACATCCCGTAAAACCGATGCATGACCTAATCTTCCCTGCAATTGGCCGATTGCGGTTAAAAGCCGGGCCGAGGCTCCTTATCCTTTGGCCTCGGGCCCTCATTCCGTTAAGATAGCCCGCTTTTTCAAGGTGGGAGTCAGGCAGCATGGCGCAGCAGTATCAACCGGGGCAACGCTGGATCAGTGACAGCGAAGCAGAGCTTGGTTTAGGCACCGTTCTGGCACAGGACGGCCGCTTGTTGACCGTGCTTTACCCGGCCACTGGCGAGACTCGCCAGTACGCGCTACGGAATGCGCCCCTCACCCGCGTGCGGTTCTCGCCCGGCGACTCGATCACTCACTTCGAAGGCTGGAAGATGACTGTCCAGCAAGTCGACGACGTCGACGGCCTGATGGTCTACCACGGCCTCAACGCGCAGAACGAAGCGGTCACCCTGCCGGAAACCCAACTATCGAACTTCATTCAGTTCCGTCTGGCCAGCGACCGTCTGTTCGCCGGGCAGATCGATCCGCTGGCGTGGTTCTCCCTGCGTTATCACACCCTGGAACACACCAGCCGCCAGTTGCAGTCTTCGCTCTGGGGCCTGGGCGGCGTGCGTGCGCAACCGATCGCCCACCAGTTGCACATTGCCCGTGAAGTCGCCGACCGCATCGCGCCGCGCGTATTGCTGGCGGACGAAGTGGGTCTGGGCAAGACCATCGAAGCCGGCCTGGTGATCCATCGCCAGTTGCTGTCGGGCCGCGCCAACCGCGTGCTGATCCTGGTGCCGGAAAACCTCCAGCACCAATGGCTGGTGGAAATGCGCCGCCGCTTCAACCTGCAGGTCGCGCTGTTCGACGAAGAACGCTTCATCGAAAGCGATGCCACCAACCCGTTCGAAGACACCCAGCTGGCCCTGGTGGCACTGGAGTGGCTGGTCGACGATGAAAAGGCACAGGACGCCCTGTTCGCTGCCGGTTGGGACCTGATGGTGGTCGACGAAGCCCACCACCTGGTGTGGCACGAAGAGAAAGTCAGCCCGGAATACTCGCTGGTTGAACAGCTGGCCGAAGTCATTCCCGGCGTGCTGCTGCTCACCGCGACCCCGGAACAACTCGGTCAGGACAGCCACTTCGCCCGTCTGCGCCTGCTCGACCCGAACCGTTTCCATGACCTGGCCGCCTTCCGCGCCGAGAGCGAAAACTATCGCCCGGTGGCCGAAGCCGTTCAGGAGCTGCTGGACAAGGGTCGCCTGTCACCGGCCGCGCACAAGACCATCCACGGTTTCCTCGGCAACGAAGGCGAAGCCCTGCTCACCGCCGTCAACGATGGCGACACCGAAGCCAGCGCCCGCCTCGTGCGTGAACTGCTCGACCGCCACGGCACCGGCCGCGTGCTGTTCCGTAACACCCGCGCCGCCGTGCAGGGTTTCCCGGAGCGCAAACTGCACCCGTACCCGCTGCCATGCCCGGACGAATACCTCGAACTGCCCCTGGGCGAACACGCCGAGCTGTACCCGGAAGTCAGCTTCCAGGCCCAGCCGGACGCCAGCGAAGAAGAACGCTGGTGGAAATTCGACCCGCGCGTCGAGTGGCTGATCGACCAGCTGAAGATGCTCAAGCGCACCAAAGTGCTGGTGATCTGCGCCCACGCCGAAACCGCGATGGACCTGGAAGATGCCCTGCGCGTGCGCTCCGGCATCCCGGCCACGGTGTTCCACGAAGGCATGAACATCCTCGAGCGTGACCGTGCCGCCGCCTACTTCGCCGACGAAGAGTTCGGCGCACAGGTGCTGATCTGCTCGGAAATCGGCAGTGAAGGTCGCAACTTCCAGTTCGCCCACCACCTGGTGCTGTTCGACCTGCCGTCGCACCCGGACCTGCTGGAACAGCGGATCGGTCGTCTCGACCGGATCGGCCAGAAGCACATCATCGAACTGCACGTGCCGTACCTGGAAACCAGCCCGCAAGAGCGCCTGTTCCAGTGGTATCACGAAGCACTGAACGCGTTCCTCAACACCTGCCCGACCGGCAACGCATTGCAGCATCAGTTCGGCTCACGCCTGCTGCCGCTGCTCGAAGAGGCCGACGACGGCGAGTGGCAAGCGCTGATCGACGAGGCGCGCACCGAGCGCGAGCGCCTGGAAGCCGAGCTGCACACCGGTCGCGACCGCCTGCTGGAACTCAACTCCGGCGGCGCCGGCGAAGGTGAAGCGCTGGTCGAGGCCATCCTCGAACAGGACGACCAGTTCGCCCTGCCGATCTACATGGAAACCCTGTTCGACGCGTTCGGCATCGACAGCGAAGACCATTCGGAAAACGCCCTGATCCTCAAGCCGAGCGAGAAGATGCTCGACGCCAGCTTCCCGCTGGGCGACGACGAAGGCGTGACCATCACCTACGACCGCAACCAAGCGCTGTCGCGCGAAGACATGCAGTTCATCACCTGGGAACACCCGATGGTGCAGGGCGGCATGGACCTGGTGTTGTCCGGTTCGATGGGCAACACCGCCGTCGCGCTGATCAAGAACAAGGCGCTCAAGCCGGGCACCGTGCTGCTGGAACTGCTCTACGTCAGCGAAGTGGTTGCCCCGCGTTCGCTGCAATTGGGCCGTTACCTGCCGCCGGCCGCCCTGCGCTGCCTGCTCGACGCCAACGGCAACGACCTGTCGTCGCGCGTGGCGTTCGAGACCTTGAACGATCAACTGGAAAGCGTGCCGCGCGCCAGCGCCAACAAGTTCATCCAGGCCCAGCGCGATCAGCTGACGCCACGGATCAACGCCGGTGAAGACAAGGTCACCCCGCGTCACGCCGAGCGCGTCGCCGAGGCCCGCCGCCGTCTGGCAGCCGACACCGACGAAGAACTGGCACGCCTGACCGCGTTGCAGGCGGTCAACCCGACCGTGCGCGACAGCGAACTGGACGCCCTGCGCAAGCAGCGCGAACAAGGTCTGGCAATGCTCGACAAGGCCGCACTGCGACTGGAAGCGATCCGGGTGCTGGTGGCGGGCTAAACCGCCCTGCTCCATCGCCCAAAATGAAAAGGCCCGCAGCGATGCGGGCCTTTTTGTTTGCCTGATATTTATCCTGCGCGGCTGATTGCCTCTTCGCGAGCAAGCCCGCTCCCACAGTTGGCCGGTTTCCTTCAGGAGGAAATGCGGTCGAATGTGGGAGCGGGCTTGCTCGCGAAGGCGATTACGCAGTCACCGCTGCGCCCTCTGGCTCAACCACCGCCACCAGCCCGTCCTTCATCCGCTTCGCATCCCGCACAAAACAGCGCGAGGCGAGGAACAGGAACACCATGGTCAGGAACAGCGCCACCGGAATCAGGTACATCGCATCATGCAGCCCGACGGCCTTGAACGCCTCGGTCATCTGCTCGGCGCCCGCGGCGGCCATCGCCGACTTGGCGAAGTGATCCGACAAACCACCGACCACCACTGGTCCCAGACCGCCCCCCAGCAAATACAACCCGGCAAAGAACAGCGCCATCGCCGTGGCCCGCAGGCGCGGTTCAACCACGTCCTGAATCGCCGTGTACACACAGGTGTAGAAGTTGTAGGCGAACAGCCAGCCCACACTGAACACCGCGACGAACACCCCGATCTCGATGCGCCCGGCATGCAGCGCCCACGCCGTGCACAGGGTCGAGATGATCAGGCTGAACGCGGCAAACAGCAGTCGCCCGTTAGCCACCCGCTGGTGAATCTTGTCGGCAATCCAGCCACCGAGGGTCAGGCCGATCAATCCGGTCACACCGACGATCACCCCGGTCGCCACCGCCGCGTCCTGCAACGGCATCAGGAAATAACGCTGGAGCATCGGCACCAGGAACGAGTTGCAGGCGTAGGTCGCGAAGTTGAAGCACAGCCCGGCCATCACCAGCCACAGGAAGGTCGGCACGGCGAGGACGCGGCGAATCGGCTTGTCGACTTTCTCCTGGGACACCTGCACGGTTTCCGCCGCGCCGCGCTTGGGTTCCTTGATGAAGAACATGAACACCGCCAGTACCAGCCCCGGCACGGCGGCGATGAAGAACGGCGCGCGCCAGCTGTCGAACGCCTTGACCATCCAGCCGATGGTGAAGAAGGCCAGCAACAGCCCCAACGGCAGGCCGAGCATGAAAATGCCCATGGCCCGGGCCCGGCGATGGGCCGGGAACAGATCGCCGATCAGCGAGTTGGCGGCGGGCGCGTAACTGGCTTCACCAATGCCGATGCCCATGCGCACCAGCAGGAAACTCCAGAAACTGCCGACCAGACCGTTGACCGCCGTCAGCGCGCTCCAGGTCGCCAGGCCCCAGCCCATCAGTTTGCTGCGCGAACCGGTGTCGGCCAGGCGGCCCAGTGGTAATCCGGCAATCGCGTAAACCAGAGTGAACGCGGTGCCGACGATCCCCAGCTGGAAGTCGCTGAGGTGCCACTCCATGCGGATCGGCTCGATGATGATCGCCGGTATGGTGCGATCGAAGAAGTTGAACAGGTTGGCAAGGAACAGCAGGAACAGAATGCGCCAGGCATTCGCCGCTTGGGTCGAGTTCTGCATGGGTCCGTCTCTTTATTGTTATTAGGGCTTCACTGCCAACGCATCGAGCCCGGAACCTGCAATCTAGTCACGCTCGTCGGGGCTGTCTGTGATCATTCGCAAGCCTGATGACGGGCCATGGCCGTGTAACGAAACGTAAGCCCTTGAAATGCTTCGAATCCCCCGAAAACCGGGGGTTTTGCAGAAAAATCCGGCAATGAAAAAATACTTTCACGCCCCCCTTCCCAATGCCGTGGCGAAGCCTAGAATGGCCGCCGGATCCGTCCGGATCCTGCCGATCAACCCCTTTGATATCCCGCCCATGTCCGAAGTCAGTCCGTGTCTGAATTGCGGTGCCTGCTGTTCCCATTTTCGTGTGTCATTTTTCTGGGGTGAATGCGCATCCTCCGGCGGGACCGTACCCGATGAACTGGTCACCCAGATCACGCCCAGCCGGGTCGCGATGATCGGCACCGACCGCAAGGCGCCGCGCTGCACCGCGCTGGAGGGCGAAGTCGGAACAGCCGTGAGTTGCACGATCTACGACAAGCGTTCCAGCCCCTGCCGGGAGTTCGAAGCGTCGTGGGAAAACGGCGAACAGAATACCGACTGCGACAAGGCACGTGCCCGTTTCGGCCTGCCACCGCTGCAACCGCACTGGAACGAAGTCGCCTGAATTCAGGTGCTTCAACGCTTAGAGCCAATCGCTATGACGCTAATGCCGAAATCATTAGCGCCAATGTGCCACTACCGCTTGCACGGCAAAAACCGCCTCTATACTGCAAACATTCGCCTGCGTTGATGACGCAGTAAGGACGTATTCAGAGACGGGGCATGCTATGGAGTGGCTTGGTTTGCAATTTGTTGCCGAGCAGCCGGAGAGCGGGCAGGTCATCCTCAATTGCACACACAATCCCCTGTTGGTGCTGGTGGCCTATCTGGTTGCCTGCGCCGCGAGTTTTGCCACCCTCGACATGGCCGAACGGGTCGCCCACGCTGAAGAGCCCGGTTCGCAACGCCTGTGGCGCTGGATCGGCGCAACCTGCCTGGCCGGCGGCATCTGGGCCATGCACTTCATCAGCATGCTGGCGTTCCAGGCGCCGATCGACATCCAATACGACCTGCCCGTGACCCTGTTTTCCCTGTTGATCGCGTTACTGGCGTCCTGGCTGGCGATGCACACCCTGAGCACGCCCCAACCGAACCTGCTGCAGTACCTCAAGACCGCCATCGTCATCGGCCTCGGCATCGCCGGCATGCATTACGTCGGCATGGCCGCCATCGAATCCGCCGCCACGGCCTACTACGAGCCCACCCTGTTCCTGTCGTCGATCGTGATCGCCATCGGCGCCAGCTTCGCGGCGTTGTGGGTCGCCGGCAACTTGCGCGAAGGCAGTGGCCTGCACATCCAGATGCTCAAATACCTGGCCGCGCTGATTCTCGGCGCCGGCATCCTCAGCATGCATTTCACCGGCATGGCGGCGCTGCAACTGGTGCTGCCCGAGGGGCAATTGCCGACCCTGGCGTCGCAATCCAGTCACTTGCAACTGGGCCTCACCGTCGCCCTGATCACGTTGCTGATCCTGGGCAGCGCGATCAGCGCCGCGCTGGCCGACAAGAAGCTGCAGAACAAGGAACACGATCTGCGCCGGGTCAACGCTCTGCTCAGCCAGCTCGATCAGGCGCGTATGTCGCTGCAACACGTGGCCAACTACGACGCCCTGACCAACCTGATCAACCGGCGCGGCTTCAATCAGATCTTCGCTGAAAAACTCAGCCAGAAAACCAGCGAAGGCGGGATGCTGGCAGTGATGTTTCTCGACATCGACCACTTCAAACGCATCAACGACAGCCTCGGCCATGACGCCGGCGACGAACTGCTCAAGGTCATCGCCCAGCACATCAAGGGCTCGGTGCGCAGCCATGAAGACGTGGTGGCGCGATTCGGCGGCGACGAGTTCTGCATCCTCATCGGCCTGCGCGACCGCGAAGAAGCGCGCAATCTGGCGCAACGCATCATGCTCAAGATGAAAGAACCGATCGAACTTGCCGGACGACGCATGGTGATGACCACCAGCATCGGTATCAGCCTGTTTCCCGAGGACGGCTCGACCTGCGATGAACTGCTCAAGCACGCGGATCTGGCGCTGTACCAATCCAAAGGCGCCGGGCGCAACGGCGTGCACTTTTTCGATTCCAACCTGAAAAACCGCGCCAGCCTCGAACTGCAACTGGAGGAAGAGCTGCGCCACGCCCTGCGTCAGGAGAACGGTCTGCTGCTGTATTACCAGCCGATCTTCGAACTCAAGACCGGCAAGGTCACCAAGCTCGAAGCGCTGATCCGCTGGCAGCACCCGGTGCACGGTCTGCTCACCCCGGATCGATTCATCGCCATCGCCGAAAACAACGGCCTGATTGCCGAGCTCGACAACTGGGTCCTGCGCAAGGCCTGTGAAGATCTCGGCGAACTGTCGCGCCATGGCTGTGAAGAGCTGAAGATCGCCTGGAACTGCTCACCGCTGAATCTGGCCCGGGAAGAGCTGGCCAATGAAATCGAGCACGCCTTGCGCAGCGCCGGGGTCGCCCCGGAACGGCTGGAACTGGAGGTCACCGAAAACGCCTTGATGGGCAACATCGCCAACACCCTGGTGCTGCTGCGGCAGATCCGCGCCCTCGGCGTGTCATTGTCGATCGACGACTTCGGCACCGGCTATTCGTCGCTGGCCTATCTCAAGCGCCTGCCGCTCAACACCCTGAAGGTCGACCGCTCGTTCATCCTCGACATTCCCAAGGCCACCGCCGACATGGAGATCGTCCAGGCGATCATCGTCATGGCGCACACCCTGCATTTGCAGGTGGTCACCGAAGGCGTCGAAAGCCTGGAGCAGTACGAATTCCTCGAGCGCTCGGGCTGCGACTTCATTCAGGGCTACCTGCTCAGCCGCCCGGTGCCACTGGCCGAACTGCGCCCGGTACTGGAGGAAATCAATCAGCGCAAACACGCGCACGTGCTCAATCCGCTGAGTCTGGCCCGCGGTACATTTGCACCAGTGTCGCTGGATCCTTCTGCAAAAAGCCTTGCGCCCCATGCAGGCGCATCAGTTGTGCGGCCAATCCGCTGATCGGTGTGGCCGAACCGGTTTCCCGGGAAAATTTCACCGCGGTATCCAGATCCTTGAGCAGCGTGCGCACGTGCCATTTCACCGGCTCGAAACGGCTTTCGGCCATTTGCGGGGCGAGGATCTGCAACGGTTTCGAATCGGCAAAACCACCGGCCAGCGCTTCGGCAATCAGGCTGGCATCGACCCCGGCCTGCTCGGCCAGCGCCACCACTTCGGCGATCACCAAAGCGTTGCAGGCGACGATCATCTGATTGCAGGCCTTGGTCACCTGACCGGCGCCGACGCCACCCATGTGCGTGACGCGCTGCCCGAGTTCGAGCAGTACCGGTCGTACGCGATCAAGATCCGCTGCATCACCGCCCACCATGATCGCCAGGCTGCCGGCCTCGGCGCCGACCACCCCGCCGGACACCGGCGAATCGAGCCAGGCCATGCCTGTCTTGTCGGCCAGTTCGGCCGCCATTTCACGGGTGGCCGTCGGTTCGAGGCTGGAAAAATCCACCAGCAACTGACCGCGCTTCGCCCCTTGCGCCACACCGGCCGGGCCGAACACCACTTCGCGTACCACCGCCGTGTCCGCCAGGCACAGCATCACCACGTCAGCCTGCGCACAGAGCTCAGCGGGCGTCGCCACCCGCCGGGCGCCCGCCTCGACCAGCGGCGCACACTTGGCCGGGTTGCGGTTCCACACGGTCAGCGGGTAACCGGCAGCCAGCAGACGGCGGCACATCGGCAGGCCCATCAGGCCGATTCCGGCAAAACCCAACGAAGGTCGCGTTGACATCATTTAGCCTCCTTTTGATTAAAGATCGCCGAATAATGGCCGATCCATCATCAATCAGGAAAGGATTCCCCCGCGCGACACTCAGGCCAGACCCCTGACGCACGGGCCAAATACGCGCAGAAAAAAGACGCGAGATTCCCATTCCGTGAGGTTCGACGACAGCGGTCGATGAACCAACCAGTCCAGGTAGATGGCGCTCAATGACTTCTAAAAACAATCCGGCCACTGCGGTATCCGATCTGACTCTGAGCCCTGCGGCGAACAGCCCTGCCCCGATGAAGCCATTGCCCCCCTCGCGCCCGCTGGGCACCCAGCAATACCTGTACTTCACCGAAACCAATACCGACCGCATCCTCGACAACCTCGATGGCCTGCGTGACCTGGTGTTCCCGCGCCCGCCGCACCTGGAAGGCGACAACGAACAGCACAACGATCAGGAATTCCCGTCGGTGTGCCTGATCGGCCTCGGTCGCTGCGGTTCCAACATCGCCCTCGACGTGGCGGAGCTGGTGTACAACGCGCGCAAGTTCTACCTCAACGAATTCAACAGCGAAGATCGCGCGGCTGACCGTCGCCTGGCCTCCGACAAAGGCTACGGCCCGGCCCAGTGGATCAAGCAGAACCTGCGGATCGGCCCGAACAAGTCGACCAAACCGGTGTTCCTGGTGGAACCGCTGGTGATGCTCGGCGACCTCGACAAGGACATCGCCGGGCGTATCCGTTTCTCGCGCAAGGGCGAAAAAAGCGGTTTCCTGCGCGACTACAGCAAGATGAAGATCATGGACTTGTCCGAAGTCCACGCCGGTGGCGCCGGTAACGCGCCGATTCTCGGCCAGTACCTGGCGAAGATCATCCTCAACAAGGACACCCAGCGTTTCTCCAGCCCTGACTGGAAAATGATCCACTCGTACCTGATCGACAGCTGCGGCATCAAGGCCAACCAGTCGCGCCTGTATTTCTCGATCTTCAGTGCCGGCGGTGGTACCGGTTCGGGCATGGCTTCGGAATTCGGCCTGGCCCAGCAGCACTCGTACATGAACAAGACGTTCGACACCAAGCCGATGGACGAGCATGACGGAAAGAGCGGTCACTCCTTCGTGTTCGAACCGATCTTCACCAGCGGCATCTGCGTGCTGCCGAACATTTCCGACCACCGCAGCGAAATGTCCGAGGCGCTGCACATCAACGCCGGCCGCCTGCTGTGCAAATACCTCTCGGAAGAATGGGATTTCTCGTACAACTTCGCCAACGAAGACAGCAGCGAAGCCAGCGTTATGGGCCGTATCCGCCCGTGGAACGCGATGATGCTGATCTCCAACGACATCATGCGTTACGCCGAAGAGAGCGATGACGGCAACATCCAGAACATTGATGTCAATGCGATGGAGAAGCACGCCAACCAATACATCTCGCAGCAGATCTTCAACATTCTGACGGCCCAGGCGGTCACGACCGACTACGACCAGAACTATTTCCGTCGCGCCGGCATCGACATCGGCGAGACCATTCGCCTGGACGCCAACGACCTGTTCATGAGTCTGGCCGGCCCGGTGGCGATTGCCTACGCCGAATCCGTGGTGCCGGAAACCCCGCCGCCGAGCAGCGACAAGTTCAAGGTGTTCGACAAAGAGCCGCAGCGCCTGAACATCGACGACCTGTTTTTCCGCTCGATCGACCTGCCGCACTTCAATAAAGTGACCCAGGCCATCGAAGGCATCAGCCTGCTGCCGATCGAGTCCAAGCGTTATCGCGCCTCGCTTGAGCAATACAAGAACTCCGGCTACGACGCGGCTGCGCTGCACGACCTGCACTTCTTCAAGAACTGCTCGTCGGTGGTCTCGATCGTTTCGCTGCCGAAAGACTACAAGCTGTCGTACATGGACCTGAACCGGTTGAAGACTCACCTCAACAGCCTGTTCCCCAACACCACGCTCAAGCGCTACGCGCTGGTGATCGGCGCCTCGGCCAACCTGTCGCTGACCACCCTGATCGCCAAGAGCCCGTGCCTGTCGGACGACTTCCTGACGCTGATCGTGGCATTCATCAAGCGTTGCTTTGCCAAGACGCCGTACCGTTTCGACGAGACCCTGGACAACTCGATCCTCGATTTCATCATTCAGGAAGAGTTCGACGAGGACCGCATCGACGACCTGCTCAACGAATTCGAGAACCCGGCGAAGATCCTCGATACCAACTGGTACGCGATCAAGCCGATGTACGAGAAGAAGTACCGCGAGTTGATCAACGACAAAGAGAAGTTTGTCTCGATCAATGACATTCGCCTGTCGCGCGATTGCGTGAAGAAGTCGATCAAGTACCTGCGCGAGATCTACCGTCACCGGATCGGCAAGACCAAGGTTATTTCCCTCAATAACCATACGGGCAAGACTTACTCGGTCTGACATCAGACCGAGGCGCCGCCATCGCGAGCAGGCTCGCTNCCTGCTCGCGATGGGGCGCTCAAATTCCCCGATTTATTCAGCCTTTCCAACATCCCGAAACAATTAAGCAGCCGTCAGGCTGCTCATTGAACTGTGCCCGTTACGTTTACGTCACCGTTATGCCACCCCCGCCTGTGGCATTTCTCTACGGCAATCGGCCATCACGCTACTCCGCTACACACTTTTTGCCGGTCAGCGCCCGCACCAATAGGGTGCAACCCGTCAGGTCGCTGCCCTTTCCTGGATCAGGATCCACGGCCGGACTACCACCGCCCACATCTCGGGATCACGCTCGAAAATATCCAGCGCCCGCGTTTCAGACAGCTTGGCGACCTTGTCTTCGGCCAGCCAGGCAGCGACTTTCTCGCCCTGATCCGATGCCACGGCCTCAGCGACCGCGATCAAATCCAGGCTGGCGTCGACCCACAATAGGGCACCCTGGGCATAGAAGCGCTCCAACTCTTTCCAGGTAATAGATGCGGTTTCACCAAGCAGCTTGGCATAGAGGGTGCTAGGTTCTTGATTCATGGGACGGTCCGGAAAAGAAATCGGCGCGAATGATAACGTCGGTGGTCCGGCAGAAAAACCCGGTTGCAAAAGGCCGTACCGAACGAAAAGAGCAGGAACGCCAAGGAATGCTGATGATTGGGGCATAAGCCCTCTGAACGTCCCGCCGCAATTCTGTCTTTTTCTTTCATTAAAGCGACACCCTCAGGTTTTGCCCCCTGGCGCCAGCTTCCCAGGCCAACAACCGGCGCTCTACACTGTACCGGTACAGTTGCCGGGGGCTTTTCCGGAGGGTATCGCCCAGATATCTGTCCCGGTTCTGCTGCTACGGCGTCAGGACTCTAAAAAATACAACAGTAAGAGTGGAGCACTATGACTAAGGCTACTAAGCAGATTTCCAAACTGTTTGCCGCTATGGTTCTGGCCGGGGTTGCCAGCCATTCGTTCGCAGCTGACACCATCAAGATCGGTATCGCCGGCCCTAAAACCGGTCCAGTAGCCCAGTACGGCGACATGCAGTTCAGTGGCGCGAAAATGGCCATCGAACAGATCAACGCCAAGGGCGGCGTCGACGGCAAGAAGCTCGAAGCCGTTGAATACGATGACGCCTGCGATCCCAAACAAGCGGTAGCGGTCGCGAACAAGGTCGTCAACGACGGCGTCAAGTTCGTGGTCGGTCACCTGTGCTCCAGCTCCACCCAGCCTGCTTCGGACATCTACGAAGACGAAGGCGTGATCATGATCACCCCGGCTGCCACCAGCCCGGACATCACCAACCGTGGTTACAAAATGGTCTTCCGCACCATCGGTCTGGACAGCGCCCAGGGCCCTGCCGCCGGTAACTACATTGCCGATCACGTGAAGCCGAAAATCGTCGGCGTGCTGCACGACAAGCAGCAGTACGGTGAAGGCATCGCCACCGCCGTCAAATCCACCCTCGAGAAGAAAGGCACCAAGGTTGCCGTGTTCGAAGGCGTCAACGCCGGCGACAAGGACTTCTCCGCGATCATCGCCAAGCTCAAGCAAGCCAACGTCGACTTCGTCTACTACGGCGGCTACCACCCGGAGCTGGGCCTGATCCTGCGTCAAGCCCAGGAAAAAGGCCTGAAAGCCAGGTTCATGGGTCCGGAAGGCGTGGGTAACGACTCGATCACCCAGATCGCCAAGGACGCGTCCGAAGGCCTGCTGGTGACCCTGCCGAAGTCCTTCGACCAGGATCCGGCCAACGTGGCCCTGGCCGATGCATTCAAGGCCAAGAAAGAAGACCCGAGCGGTCCGTTCGTGTTCCCGTCCTACTCGGCCGTTGAAGTGATTGCCGAAGGTATCAAGGCTGCCAAGTCCGAAGATGCTGCCAAGGTGGCTGAAGCCATCCACAAAGGCACCTTCAAGACACCTACCGGCGACCTGAGCTTCGACGACAAGGGCGACCTGAAGGACTTCAAATTCGTGGTTTACGAGTGGCACAACGGCAAACCTAAAACCGAAGTGTCGCCTCAGTAAGGCGCTGCCTGACTGACTGCCAATAAAGCCCACGGCGTGCCGTGGGCTTTGTTTTACGAATGTATTGGGCCGCGCTGGCGTGATCCGCCAGTCTCCCCACCTGAAAATCTCAAAACCGTCATCAGCGGTTCGCTGGCAAAACCCGGATTCGAAGTGGATATAGATCCACGGGACCGGGCGGGAAAATGACTCCACCAGTGAAATGCGTATCAGGTTTTTAGGAGCGCTGTAATGCCTGACATCTATCACTTCTTCCAACAGCTGGTTAACGGCTTGAACGTTGGCAGCATGTATGCCCTGATCGCCATCGGCTACACGATGGTCTACGGCATCATTGGAATGATCAACTTCGCCCACGGCGAGGTGTACATGATCGGTTCCTACGTGGCGTTCATCGCCATCGCCGGGCTGACCATGATGGGACTCGAAAGCGTCCCGCTGTTGATGACCGTGGCGTTCATCGCCAGCATCGTCGTCACCAGTTCCTACGGTTACAGCATCGAACGCATTGCCTACCGCCCGTTGCGCGGCAGCAACCGTCTGATCCCGCTGATTTCCGCGATCGGTATGTCGATCTTCCTGCAGAACACGGTTCTGCTGGCGCAAGACTCCAAGGACAAAGCAATCCCCAACCTGATTCCGGGCAACTTCGCCTTCGGCCCGGGTGGCGCACATGAAGTGCTGATTTCCTACATGCAAATCGTGGTGTTCGTGGTGACCCTGATCGCCATGCTCGGCCTCACGCTGTTCATCTCCCGCTCTCGCCTGGGCCGCGCGTGCCGCGCCTGTGCCGAAGATATCAAGATGGCCAACCTGCTGGGCATCAACACCAACAACATCATCGCCCTGACCTTCGTCATCGGTGCTGCGCTGGCGGCCGTCGCGGCCGTGCTGCTGAGCATGCAATACGGCGTGATCAACCCGAACGCCGGTTTCCTCGTCGGCCTCAAGGCCTTCACCGCAGCGGTACTGGGCGGGATCGGCAGCATCCCCGGCGCCATGCTCGGCGGGCTGGTGCTCGGGGTAGCGGAAGCCTTTGGCGCCGATATCTTCGGCGACCAGTACAAGGACGTCGTGGCTTTCGGCTTGTTGGTTCTGGTGCTGTTGTTCCGTCCGACCGGCATTCTGGGCCGTCCGGAGGTTGAGAAAGTATGACTAGGAATCTTAAACAGGCGCTGTTCAGCGCCTTGCTGGTCTGGGCCGTGGCCTATCCGGTACTGGGTCTGAAACTGACCATCGTCGGCATCAACCTGGAAGTGCACAACACCAGCCCGGCCATTCTGGCGACCATCGCCATCTGCTCGGTGCTGATGTTCCTGCGAGTGCTGTTCAACCAGCAGATCAGCAAGGCGTGGCGTTCGTCGCCGGGCATGCCGCTGATCCCGGCCAAGGCCAGCAACTTCCTGACCCTGCCTTCCACCCAGCGCTACTTCATCATCGCGCTGATCATCGGTGCGCTGGTGTGGCCGTTCTTCGGCTCCCGTGGCGCGGTGGACATCGCGACGCTGATCCTGATCTACGTGATGCTCGGCCTGGGCCTGAACATCGTGGTCGGTCTGGCCGGTCTGCTCGACCTGGGTTACGTCGGTTTCTACGCCGTCGGCGCCTACAGCTACGCGCTGCTGTCGCACTACTACGGCCTGAGCTTCTGGATCTGCCTGCCGATTGCCGGCCTGATGGCGGCGACGTTCGGCTTCCTGCTCGGCTTCCCGGTGTTGCGTCTGCGCGGCGACTACCTGGCGATCGTGACCCTCGGCTTCGGGGAAATCATCCGCCTGTTCCTGCGTAACCTGACCGACATCACCGGCGGCCCGAACGGCATCAGCAACATCGAGAAACCGACGTTCTTCGGCCTGACCTTCGAACGCAAGGCTGCGGAAGGCCTGCAAACCTTCCACGAGTATTTCGGCCTGCAATACAACTCGATCAACAAGGTGATCTTCCTCTACCTGGTCGCCCTGCTGCTGGCGCTGGCGGCGCTGTTCATCATCAACCGCCTGCTGCGCATGCCGATCGGCCGTGCGTGGGAAGCGCTGCGTGAAGATGAAATCGCCTGCCGTGCGCTGGGTCTCAACCCGACCGTGATCAAGCTGTCGGCGTTCACCCTGGGCGCGAGCTTCGCCGGTTTCGCCGGCAGCTTCTTCGCCGCCCGTCAGGGTCTGGTGACGCCGGAATCGTTCACCTTCATCGAGTCGGCGATCATCCTCGCCATCGTGGTGCTGGGTGGCATGGGCTCGCAGTTGGGCGTGATTCTCGCGGCCGTGGTGATGATCCTGCTGCCGGAAATGATGCGTGAGTTCAGTGAGTACCGCATGTTGATGTTCGGCGCCCTGATGGTGCTGATGATGATCTGGCGACCTCAAGGTCTGCTGCCCATGCAACGTCCTCACATGGAGCTGCGCAAATGAGCCGCGAGATCCTGAAAGTCGAAAATCTGAGCATGCGCTTCGGCGGCCTGCTGGCGGTCAACGGCGTGGCCCTGACCGTCAAAGAGAAACAGGTGGTGGCACTGATCGGGCCGAACGGCGCGGGCAAGACCACCGTGTTCAACTGCCTGACCGGTTTCTACCAGCCATCGGGCGGCAGCATCCTGCTGGACGGCGAGCCGATCCACGGCCTGCCGGGCCACAAGATCGCCCTCAAAGGCGTGGTACGGACCTTCCAGAACGTGCGCCTGTTCAAGGACATGACGGCGGTCGAGAACCTGTTGATCGCCCAGCACCGTCACCTGAACACCAACTTCCTGTCCGGCCTGTTCAAGACCCCGGCGTTTCGCAAGAGCGAGCGCGAAGCCATGGAATTCGCCGAATACTGGCTGGAAAAGGTCAACCTGAAAGAGTTCGCCAACCGCCCCGCCGGCACCCTGGCTTACGGTCAGCAACGTCGCCTGGAAATCGCCCGCTGCATGATGACCCGCCCGCGGATCCTCATGCTCGACGAACCGGCCGCCGGCCTGAACCCGAAGGAAACCGAAGACCTCAAGGCGCTGATCAGCGTGCTGCGTGAAGAGCACAACGTGACCGTGCTGCTGATCGAACACGACATGAAACTGGTCATGAGCATTTCCGACCACATCGTCGTGATCAACCAGGGCACGCCCCTGGCCGACGGCACGCCGGAGCAGATCCGTGACAATCCTGAAGTGATCAAAGCCTACCTGGGGGAAGCGTAAATGCTGCAGTTCGAAAACGTTTCCACCTTCTACGGCAAGATCCAGGCGCTGCACAGCGTCAACGTCGAAGTCCGCCAGGGCGAGATCGTGACCCTGATCGGCGCCAACGGTGCCGGCAAGTCCACCCTGCTGATGACGCTCTGCGGTTCGCCGCAGGCCCACAGCGGCAGCATCCGCTACATGGGTGAGGAACTGGTCGGCCAGGACTCGTCGCAGATCATGCGCAAGAGCATTGCCGTGGTGCCGGAAGGTCGTCGGGTGTTTGCCCGTCTGACCGTCGAAGAAAACCTGTCCATGGGCGGATTCTTCACCGACAAGGGCGACTATCAGGAACAGATGGACAAGGTTCTCGGACTTTTCCCACGCCTGAAAGAACGCTTCAACCAGCGCGGCGGCACCATGTCCGGCGGCGAACAGCAAATGCTCGCCATCGGCCGTGCGCTGATGAGCAAGCCGAAACTGCTGCTGCTCGACGAGCCGTCGCTGGGCCTGGCACCGATCATCATCCAGCAGATCTTCGACATCATCGAACAGCTGCGCAAGGACGGTGTGACGGTGTTCCTGGTCGAACAGAACGCCAACCAGGCGCTGAAAATCGCTGACCGTGCGTACGTTCTGGAGAACGGCCGGGTGGTGATGCAAGGCACCGGCGAAGCGCTGCTGACCGACCCGAAAGTGCGCGAGGCGTACCTCGGCGGTTGATGGATCGCGCGCGATAACGAACGGCCCTCCGGGGCCGTTTTTTTATGCCCTGAGAATGCCGGCACCTCTGCGGTACCGGCAGCTCAGTGCTGGACACTGCGACCGTCAATAGGGATTGCAATCCATCTTCAGGGCCGTGGCCTGATCGACGTATGGCCGGGCCGGCTCAAGGTTCCAGACCGGTTTGTCCCTCACGGCCTGGCCCTGATAGACATGCTGGAAATGACAAACCATCTGCCGACGCAGCGATCCGCCATTGACGCTGTACTCACGCCATTGCGCATCGTCCTTGTGCTTGTTGTACAGCTCGGCAAACATCCGGTCGGTCTGATCTTCCTTGATCGCCCGGCCGCAAGCGGTAGGCACGACCTGCAACGACCAGGTATTCGGCCCGAGCACAGGGTCGGGGCGCTGACTCCAGGAGCTCGATTCAATGTACTTTTCACAGAATTTCGGGGTCGGTTCGGGTGTGGCCGCTACGCAGGAAAAAGTCGCCTTGGCGGTCGGTGTTTTGGGGAAGTTGATCTTGATCACATTGCGCTCCTTGCCGGTCTTGGCCTTGTAGTCGCGCTGATTGGCCAAGGCATCATTCAAGCCGCGTTGATCGCTGTAGAAGAACGCCAGAATCGGCAATTCATCGGTTTTCGGATTACCCAGGCGCAACTCGGTCTGGGTCTGGAACTCACGAGAGTTGATCACTCGCCGCGCCTCCATGAAGTTGCGGAAGGCATCGACCCGTTCCTTGCTGCTCATGGGGTTGCGCATGTTGAAGCCACATTGCAACTGATCCTGCATCTTGTCGTTGTTGAATCTGGTGAAGTGGGCGACCCAGGCTTTGGCATTGGTTATCGGCGGAACCATAGCCTGGCACACCGCCTCGGTCTGGGCGGTGTTCTGGTTGTTGCCACACCCCCGGTCGTCTCGATAGTCGGTCCAGGCATCGTTGGGGAATGCGCAATAGACGTGCACCGGTGTCTCGGGATTACGCACCCGGTCCACTGGATTGATGATATAGCCGTTCTGAGTACTCATTCCCGGATCGGCGTAGCTGATGGTGTCGGCACGCATGTAGGAAGCAGCGAAAGTGCCCAGCTTCAGGGCGGTGGGACTGGGATTCCAGACATCCCATTGCTGCCCTTTCGCCGGATCGGCACGGTGAGTGCCGCGAATGATCAACCCTGAACAGTCCGACGCCGGGTCCGGCCCGCAACTGGCCACTGTGTTGTTGTACAACTCTTCAACCGTTTTCAGTGTCTCCGCGCACGATTCGGCATAGCTGCCAGTGCTCTGCAACAGCAACGCAAACATACATAACGGGACGAACCTGTTCAGACGTTTTCTCATGGCCTGTATCTCCTTGATACCGAGGGCACACTGAGCACACGCTGATCGGCGCGGCTCCCGTGACAATGGAACGCCGGTGGCACGTCGTTGGCTACTGTCAGAAATTACAGGTTGATGGGCATTTGCGACGAATGGTCGAGCGCGAGATGTGGGTGATGTTCTGGCGCACTGTCAATCCAAAAAAAATTGTCCGGGCTGTAACGCATCCCGAGGTCGTTTCTCTAGTGGGGCAAGCAAGCGCAATCGCTTGTTCAAACCCAAGTTCAAACCGGAGAAACATCATGACTGCTACCACCCGCACCCTGTCCGCCACCGCCCTGGTTCTGGCCCTCGGTTCCGCCCTGAGCATCGCTGCCGTCTCCACCGCCCACGCCGCTGACGACAACATGGAAAAATGCTTCGGCGTGGCCATGAAAGGCAAGAACGATTGCGCCGCAGGCGCAGGCACCACCTGTGCCGGCACCGCGAAAATGGATTATCAGGCCAACGCCTGGAAGCTGGTTCCGAAAGGCACCTGCGCCACCACCGAAAGCAAAACCTCGCCGACCGGTTTCGGTCAGCTCGAAGCGTTCAAAGCCAAGTCCTGATCCGGGAGCCGCCCGAGTGTCGATCATGATCACATCCCGCGACCATGCCTTGCGCCGCACTCGGGCAGCCCTCACCGGGCTCCCGTCCCGTGCCGGGCTGGGGCTCAAGAGCGAGCACTTCAGCGAAGTGCTCGATTCACGTCCGGACATCGGTTTCTTCGAAGTCCACGCCGAAAACTACATGGTGGCCGGCGGCCCGTTTCATCATTTTCTGGGATTGATTCGCGAGGCGTATCCGCTCTCGCTGCATGGCGTCGGGCTGTCCATCGGTGCCGAAGGCGCGCTGGATGTCCAGCACCTCAAACGCCTGGCGGCACTGATCGAGCGCTATCAACCCCACTCCTTTTCCGAACACCTGGCCTGGTCGAGCCATGGCCCGGTGTTCCTTAATGACCTGCTGCCCCTTGCTTACGACACGCCGACGCTGAACCGCGTCTGCGAACACATCGACCAGGTACAGAACACCCTCAAGCGTCCGATGCTGCTGGAGAACCCGGCGACCTATCTGGCGTTCCAGCGCTCGACCATCGACGAAGCCGATTTCATCCGTGGAGTCATCCGGCGCACTGGCTGCGGTCTGTTGCTGGACGTGAACAATGTCTACGTCTCGTGCATCAACCATCAGCGCGATCCCCTGACTTACCTCGATGCCCTGCCGCTGCATGCAGTGAGCGAAATTCATCTGGCGGGGTTCGCCGAAGATGCCGACAGCCTCGGTGATCGCTTGCTGATCGACGATCACGGCGCACCGATCGATCAAGCGGTCTGGTCGCTGTACCGGCTAGCGCTGGAACGTGTCGGCCCGGTGGCGACGCTGATCGAACGGGACAATCAGGTGCCGGCCTTCAAGGTGCTGTTGGCGGAAGCACAGCAGGCCGATGAGCTGTTGCTGTTCGCGGGAGGTCGGCCATGAGCACTCAAGCCGCATTCAGCGCAGCGTTGCTCGATATCGTTCTGCCCTGCCCCGACGGTTTGTGCAGTGCCAACGGCGCCGATCCAGCCAGCCGTTTCGCGGTGTACCGCAACAACGTGCAGGGTTCGCTGATCAACGCGTTGGCCGACAGCTATCCCGTGGTGAGGCAGTTGGTGGGTGACGAATTCTTTCGGGCCATGGCCGGAGTTTTTGTGCAAAGCCATCCGCCACACAGTCCGTTGATGAGCGACTACGGCCGTGAACTGGCGGACTTCATCAGTGAGTTCGAACCAGCCGCGTGCGTTCCCTATCTGGCCGATATCGCGAGGCTGGAACGCTTGCGCACGCAGGCCTACCACGCTGCCGATGTGTTACCCCTGAGTCAGGAGCGAATCGCCGCTGTATTCGCCGATGCCGATGCGCTCAACGAACTGCGCATCGGCCTGCACCCTTCGCTGCATCTGCTCGATTCAAACTTCGCCGTGGTGGACATCTGGGCCGCGCATCAGCACGACGCGACCCTGGCCGGGATCGATCTGCATCACGCTCAACACGCGCTGATCCTGCGCAACGGACTGGAAGTCGAGGTGTTCACCGTGGATCGCGGCGCCAGCCAGTTTATTCGCCAGCTCAAAGCTGGCCTGTCACTCACGCAAGCGCTGGAATCCGCCGAGGCCTTCGACCTCAGCCAGACCCTCGCCCTGCTCATCAGCCGCCACGTCATCACTCATTTCCACCCAAAGGTGTTGTCATGAACAGTCTCATTGCCCGCGCCATCGCGCTGCTGGAAAAAATCCCTCACAGCCGGATCGCCTTCATCGCGCGTTTTTCCATCGCGGCGGTGTTCTGGAAATCCGGGCAGACCAAGGTCGAAGGGCTGGCCGTCGACCTGATCGATGGCACCTTCGAGTTCGGCTGGCCACGTCTTGCCGACTCGACGATTCCGCTGTTCAAGAGCGAGTACCACGTGCCGCTGCTGTCGCCGGAAATCGCCGCGCACCTGGCAGCGTTCGCCGAACACTTTTTCCCGATCCTGATCCTCATCGGCTTCGCCACGCGCTTTTCGGCGCTGGCATTGCTGGGCATGACCCTGACCATTCAGCTGTTCGTGTATCCGGATGCGTACCCGACCCACGGCACCTGGATGGCGGTGTTGCTGTACCTGATGGCGACCGGGCCGGGCAAACTGTCGATCGATCACCTGATCGCCAGGCACTACAACCGGTCCAGCGCCTCGCCGCTGAGCTTGAACCAGCCGATCAGATAATCCGCCAGCACTTGGGTGCGTTTCGGTAATCCGCCCTGATACGGGTGCACCAGGTACATCGGCATGCGTCGAGTCTGAAAATCGCGCAGGAGCCAGCGCAATCGGCCGTCAGCCAATTCCGCCTGCAACAGGTAGGACGGCAGGCGAGCGATCCCGGCGCCGGCCAGTGCGGCTTTCTTCAACAGGTTGTAGTGATTGCTGGCGAACGGTCCCGACACCCGCACCCGCAGCAGTTCGTGCTGCTGGTGATACAGCCATTCCTCGCGACCGCTGTAATGACTGTTGAGCAGGCAACGGTGCTCGGCCAGCGCCTGCGGCGTCAGCGGTTCGCCAAAGCGCTCCAGATATTCAGGACTGGCGCAGGTCATTTCCTGCCAGGCCAGCAGCGGTCTGGCCACCAGTCGCTCGTCATTGGCGACTTCAGTGCGGATCGCCAGATCGAAGCCTTCGCGGGACAGGTCGCGGTAGCTGTTGTTCAGCTCCAGTTCGATCTGCACCTCGGGGTATTTCTGCGAGAAATCCAGCAACAGGCCGTCGAAGAAGGTTTCTCCCAGCGACACCGGAACCGTCATACGCACCGGACCGGCCATGTCGTCCTTCAATCGTGCCAACGCCTGACGCGCTCGCTCCACCTGGACGACAAGCGCCTGAGCCTGTGGCAACAATGCCGCACCGGCCGCCGTCAGGCTAAGACGACGCGTGGTGCGTTGCAGCAACACCACGGAAAACCGCGCCTCCAGCTGACTGATGCGCTTGGACAACTGTCCCTTGCTGCACCCCAATTGCTGCGCCGCCAGGGTAAAACTACCCGCCTCGATCAACACCGCGAACGCCGCCAGATCATCCATCTCGCTCATGGATTGTTTCCAATTGAAAACCAAAGGTTGCCCATTAGTGCGCTTATCCGCAGAAAAAACCACTCTAGACTGAAACCTCGTTCAATCACTTGAGGCAATCACGATGAAAATTCTGTTGATCGGCGCGGGCGGCACCATCGGTTCGGCCGTGGACAAAGAGCTGTCGCAGCGTCATGAAGTCATTCGTATCGGCCGCAGCAGCGGCGATTATCAGGTGGATATCAGCGACAGCGCATCGATTCGCAAGCTGTTCGAACAGACCGGCAAGTTCGACGCTCTAGTCTGCGCCGCCGGCAACGTGACCTTCGCCCCGCTGGGTGACATGACCGAAGACAGCTTCGCCCTCGGCCTCAAAGACAAGTTGATGGGCCAGGTCAATCTGCTGCTGATCGGCCGCGAATTCGCCAACGACGGCGCATCATTCACCTTCACCACCGGCGTGCTCAGCCACGATCCGATCCGCAGCGGCGCCTCGGCTGCACTGGTCAACGGCGCGCTGGACAGCTTCGTGAGGGCCGCCGCCATCGAAATGCCACGCGGTCTGCGCGTGAACTCGATCAGCCCGACCGTGCTGGTCGAAGCCATGGGCAGCTACGCCCCGTACTTCCGTGGCTACAAGCCGGTTCCTGCGGCGGATGTGGCATTGGCCTACGCCAAGAGTGTCGAAGGCTTGCAGACAGGTCAGACATTTCACGTGGGCTAAACCCTTGTGATGAACGGTCAGCCTGCGTAACGTGGCGGCACTTGTCTGGAGAGCCGAAGATGCGTGTTGCCCGTTCCCTGATCGTTGTTGCCCTGCTCCCGTTGTTTGCCGCGTGCCAGTTGTTCGATGGCGCGCGGGAAAGCGCCTCTCACGTCGGCCAGACGCGGATGCAGGGGCAACTGACCGCTGCCGACGGCAAACTGGTGTTCCAGGCCTGCAGCGAGCAGCGCCAATACGTAGTCAATGACATCGGCGGCACCAGCGTCCTGCAAGAGGCCGCCACCCTGGCCGATGAGCAAGGCAAGCTGTTCGCCGACGTGCGCGGGAAGATCGCCGGCGACCGCCTCGACCTGACTCAGCTTTATCGCGTCGAACGCTCCGGCACTGCCTGCGACGACCCCAACTTCAAACAGCTGATCCTGCGCGCCGCCGGCCATGGCCCGGAGTGGAACGTAAAAGTCAGCGGCAAGGGCCTGGTCATCGACCGCGAAGGCCAGCCACCGCTCGCCGTGCCTTACGTCGAAGAGCAGTTGGGCGACGGTCGTTTCAATCTCAGCAGCGAAGCCAACAACCAGCGCATCGAGCTGTGGGTGGCGCCGCAGCGCTGCGTCGACAGCAGCACCGGCAGCGTGCAGCACATGAGCGCCGAGTTGCGTATCGACGGCCAGGTACAGCGAGGTTGCGGGTATTTCGGCGGCTCGCGTAACGACTGATCGTTTTACCCTCACGGGATCCGGCCGATGCGGCTTATAATCGCCGCCTTCAAACGCCCTGGCGCAGTTGTGCGCCCCGCGAACCGGATCCTGTCATGTTACGAATCACCGAACTCAAGCTGCCGATCGACCATCCCGACGAAGACCTGCGCGCTGCCATCGTGCAACGCCTGGGCATTGCCAGCGATGACCTGCTCGATTTCACCTTGTTCAAGCGCAGCTACGATGCGCGCAAAAAGTCCTCCGAACTGTGCTTCATCTACACCATCGACCTCGAAGTGCGCGACGAGGCCAAAGTGCTGGGCAAGTTCGCCGACGACCGTAACGTCAACGTGGCGCCGGATGTCAGCTACAAATTCGTCGGCCAGGCGCCAAGCGATCTGAGCCAGCGCCCTATCGTAGTCGGTTTCGGTCCGTGCGGGATCTTCGCCGGCCTGCTGCTGGCGCAGATGGGCTTCAAGCCGATCATCCTCGAACGCGGCACCGAAGTGCGCCAGCGCACCAAGGACACCTGGGGCCTGTGGCGCAAAAGCGTGCTCAACCCCGAGTCCAACGTGCAGTTTGGAGAAGGCGGCGCGGGCACGTTCTCCGACGGCAAGCTGTACAGCCAGATCAAGGACCCGAAATTCCTCGGCCGTAAAGTCCTGCACGAGTTCGTCAAGGCCGGCGCGCCGGAAGAAATCCTCTACGTCAGCAAACCGCACATCGGTACGTTCCGTCTGACCGGCATGGTCGAGACCATGCGCGAGGAGATCCGCGCTCTGGGCGGTGAAGTACGCTTCCAGGAACGCGTCACCGACGTGCTGATCGAAGACGGCCAACTGGTCGGCGTCGAGCTGGCCAGCGGCGAAATCCTGCACTCCAGACACGTGGTCCTGGCCCTCGGCCACAGTGCCCGCGACACCTTCCGCATGCTCCACAGCCGTGGCGTGTTCATGGAGGCCAAGCCGTTCTCGGTGGGTTTCCGCATCGAGCACCCGCAATCGCTGATCGACCGTGCGCGCCTCGGCAAGTACGCCGGCCACCCCAAGTTGGGCGCCGCCGACTACAAACTGGTGCACCACGCCAAGAACGGCCGCTCGGTCTACAGCTTCTGCATGTGCCCGGGCGGCACCGTGGTGGCGGCGACTTCCGAGCCGAACCGCGTAGTCACCAACGGCATGAGCCAGTACTCGCGTAACGAGCGCAACGCCAACTCCGGCATCGTCGTCGGCATCACCCCGGAAGTCGACTATCCAGGCGGCCCGCTGGCCGGGATCGAGCTGCAGGAACGTCTGGAGTCCCACGCCTTCATCCTCGGCGGCAGCGACTACAAGGCGCCGGCGCAACTGGTCGGCGACTTCATCAACGACATTCCTTCGACCGAGCTGGGCGAAGTCGAACCCTCGTACAAACCGGGCGTGGCCCTGGGCGATCTGGCCCTGGCCCTGCCGGACTTCGCCATCGAAGCGATCCGCGAAGCACTGCCGGCGTTCGAGAAACAGATTCGCGGTTATTCGCTGCACGATGCGGTGCTGACCGGGATCGAGACCCGCACCTCGTCGCCGCTGCGCATTACGCGTAACGAGGCGCTGCAGAGCATGAACGTCAAAGGTCTGTTCCCGGCCGGTGAAGGCGCGGGTTATGCGGGCGGGATTCTGTCGGCGGGTGTGGACGGGATTCGCATCGCGGAAGCCGTGGCGCGTGACATTCTCGGTCTCGAGGCCTGACACCGGAAAATTGTGGGAGCGGGCTTGCTCCCACATCAGGTTCCGGGTGTATCAAATATTGGCGCGCAGAACCGAGGCCGGCAGCGCCTCACCCTTCTCGGCACTCGCCGCCACAGCCGCTATCAATCCCTCCAGCTCATAGCCCTGCGCCTTGAGCCACGCCTGATCGTAATAGGTGTCCGCGTAACGCTCGCCACCATCGCACAGGATCGCCACGATCGAGCCTGACTCCCCCGCTGCTTTCATCTGCTGGGCCGCCATCAGCGCGCCGATCAGGTTGGTGCCGCTCGACCCGCCCACATGGCGGCCCAGACGCTGCGCCAGGTAATGCATGGCCGCCAGAGACAAGGCATCCGGCACCTTGACCATCGCATCGATCACCTTCGGCAGGAACGACGCCTCCACCCGAGGCCGGCCGATGCCTTCGATCCGCGAACCGTGGTCCAGACGCAAACTCGCGTCGCCGGTCTGGTAAAAGTCGAAAAACACCGAACGCTCGGCATCCGCGCACAGCACACGGGTGCAGTGCTGGCGATAACGCACGTAACGCCCGAGGGTCGCGGTGGTGCCGCCGGTGCCGGGGCTGGAAATCAGCCAGGCCGGGCATGGGTGCTGTTCGTAGCGCATTTGCTGGAAGATCGATTCGGCGATGTTGTTGTTCGCCCGCCAGTCGGTGGCGCGTTCGGCGTAGGTGAACTGGTCGATGAAGTGCCCGTCGTGTTCGCGGGCCAGGCGTTCGGATTCGGCGTAGATTTGCGTCGGATCGTCCACCAGATGACTCTGGCCACCGTAGAACGCAATCTGCGCAATCTTCTCCTTGGAGGTGGTCGCCGGCATCACCGCAATAAATGGCAGGCCGAGCATCCGCGCGAAATACGCTTCGGAAATCGCCGTCGAACCGCTGGACGCCTCGATCACCGGTGCGCCGGGCTTGAGCCAGCCGTTACACAAGGCGTAGAGAAACAGCGAACGGGCCAGCCGGTGCTTGAGGCTGCCGGTCGGGTGGCTGGATTCATCCTTGAAATACAACTCGATGCCCGGAAACCCCGGCAGCGGCAAGGGGATCAGGTGGGTGTCGGCGCTGCGCTGGAAGTCCGCTTCGATAATCCGGATGGCTTCGCGGGCCCACTGTCGGTTGTCGCTCATGGATGTCGTTCTCGTTGAATCGGGCAGAAGTGCCTTTACAGGCTCAGCCCCCAAGCTTAGGAAAAAACCTACGGCACCGACAGATACAGCTGAACTTCAATCCCTTGGGCAACTGCTAGGCTCTCCTGCACGTGGGGGCCGATGCCTGTAACCATATATAACAAAAAAGAATATAACTTTTGTTTTAACAACTAACGGTACGGGTTAGGGTGTGCCACCTTTTGACTTTATCGATGGAGAGCGACCTTGCCTCTGCGTAGCACTTTCACGCGTTTCTTTCAGTTGGAAGCTGCCAGCGGTCTGTTACTGATCGCCGCGGCCATCCTGGCTCTGATCATCAACAACTCGCCGCTGTCGTGGTTGTACAACGGCCTGCTCGACACCCCGGTGGTGGCGCAGATCGGCGCATTGAAAATCGCCAAGCCTCTGCTGCTGTGGATCAACGACGGCCTGATGGCGCTGTTCTTCCTGCTGATCGGCCTGGAAGTGAAGCGCGAAGTCCTCGACGGTCAGTTGTCCAAGCCGTCGCAGATCGTCCTGCCCGGTGCGGCGGCGATCGGCGGCATGCTGGTGCCGGCACTGATCTACTGGTTCCTCAACCGCGACAACCCGGCCGCCCTCGATGGCTGGGCGATTCCGACCGCTACCGACATCGCCTTCGCCCTCGGCGTACTGGCCTTGCTCGGCAAGCGCGTGCCGGTGTCGCTGAAGCTGTTCCTGATGACCCTGGCGATCATCGATGACCTCGGTGCCATCGTGATCATTGCGATCTTCTACTCCGGTGAGTTGTCGACCCTGTCGCTGGGCCTGGCGGCGGCGTGCATCGCGGCGCTGGTGGCGATGAACCGGCTCGGGGTGGTCAAGCTCGGGCCGTACATGATCATTGGTTTGATTCTCTGGGTCTGCGTGCTCAAGAGCGGTGTCCACGCCACGCTGGCCGGCGTAACCCTGGCATTCTGCATCCCGCTGCGCACCAAAAACGCCGAGCCTTCGCCGCTATTGGCCCTCGAACACGCGCTGCACCCGTGGGTCGCCTACGGCATTCTGCCGCTGTTCGCCTTCGCCAACGCCGGCCTGTCGCTGACCGGCGTGACCGCCGAAAGCTTCACCCACCACGTCCCGATGGGCATCGCCGTCGGCCTGCTGCTGGGCAAGACTCTCGGCGTGTTCGGCCTGACCTGGCTCGCCGTAAAAATCGGCATCGCCGCCCTGCCCCACGGCGCCAACTGGGGCCAGGTGCTGGGCGTGGCGATCCTCTGCGGGATCGGCTTCACCATGAGCCTGTTTGTCGGCTCCCTCGCCTTCGTGCCGGGCGCCAGTGAATACGCCGGGATGGACCGAATGGGCATTCTCACCGGCTCGGTGTTTGCGGCATTGATCGGTTATGCGGTGACGTTGGCGGCGAGCAGAAAGAACACCGCGCTGCCTTCCTGAGACTCCGTGGATCGCTGTAGCGAACAATCCTCACGTCTTTAGAGACGCGTCCTACAGCCACGATTTTCCTGCTTCGTTAATGGCGCAACCCAACAAAAAACCCCGACCAGTCACCTGATCGGGGTTTTCTTTTGCCGCTCGTTTGCGCTTAGTGCGAAACGCGGCTGGTCCCGCCAACAGTCGAAATCCGTACCCGCTCACCCACGCGGAACACTTCATTCTCCTGCACTTGCTGCACATAGGCGCGCATGCTGCCGTCGTCTTCGCGCACGGTGATTTCAACACCTTGTGTGCGGGTCAGGCCTTCTTCAGTGGCCGAGCCGATCAGGCCACCAGCTACCGCACCGATAACGGCTGCAACGATGCTGCCTTTGCCGCCGCCGATCGCGCTGCCACCGACGCCGCCAACCACTGCACCGGCAGCGCCGCCGATCGGGGTCTTGGTGCCTTCGATTTTCACCGGACGCAGGGATTCGATGGTGCCCATGCGAATCGTCTGCACGCGACGCGCTTCGTCACGGGAGTAGGAGTCACCGGTCAGGCTCGACTGGCAGCCGGTCAGCAACATCGCCATCGTGGAAAAGGAAGCAACCAGCAGAACAGACTTACGCATAGCATCAACTCCAAAGGACAGGTATTCATTAAACTCCGCAGCTTGACGCCTGTCACGGCGTCGCCCGGATTAAGTTGCTTTCATTCAGGCCCGGTACAGGCGCCCGCGAACTCACCCAACAGTAGCGCCAAATTCCATTTCCTGCGCCGCCGACCCAAGGATTTCCATGGATTACTTCATCATTGTCGTCACCACCGCCGCCGGTCTGTACTTCCATTGGTGGCTGTATGTACGGATCAAACGCTGGATGGATCGCGATCTGGCATTGTCACTGGCCGGCAAGGATGAAGGCAAACGCGCGTTCATGCTCGAACGGCTGGAGCAGGCTCAGGCGCAGAAGATCAAGCGCCGGGACCTGCCGAAGTGGCTCGAAGCCGCTGCGCCAGGCTATCCCGCTCGGTAGACTGCTCAGGGTGCCAGACGTTCAAGAATCCAATCGGCGCCCTGCACACGGTAGTTGAGGCGATCGTGCAGACGGCTCGCGCGGCCCTGCCAGAACTCGATGCGCTCGGGGAGCAGGCGGTAACCGCCCCAGTGTTCCGGGCAGTGAGGCTGAGTGTCGGTGAAGCGTTGCTCGGTCGCCTTGAGCAAGTCTTCCAGTTCACCCCGGCCGTTGATCACCCGGCTCTGCGGTGAGGCCCAGGCGCCGAGTCGGCTGCCCAGCGGCCGCACCTGATAATACGCGTCGGACTCTTCAGGCGAGACCTTCAGCACCCGCCCTTCAATCCGCACCTGGCGCTCGAGGGTCGGCCAGAAGAACGTCATGGCAGCGAACGGGTTCGCCGCCAGATGCTGGCCCTTGGCGCTTTCGTAGTTGGTGAAGAAGGTGAAGCCCTGCTCGTCCAGTCCCTTGAGCAGCAGAATGCGGCAATGCGGACGGCCGTCCGCATCCACCGTGGCCAGGGTCATGGCGTTGGCTTCCACTGGCGCCTGTTCGGTTTTCACCGCTTCGGCAAACCACTGGTGAAACAACGCAAAGGGCTCCGCCGGGGCTTGCGCCTCGGTCAGGCCGTCCCGGGTGTAATCACGACGCATATCTGCCAGAGACTGAGTCACGGCGCATTCCTTTTCGTTAGCGGATCACTTTTTGGTGGTATCGGTCGCAGCGACTTTCTTGTCGGTTGCAGAGGCTTTGGCGGGTGCGGTCTTTTTCGCCGGAGCCTTGGCCGGGGCCTTCTTCGCTGGAGCCTTGGCAGCAGCTTTCTTGGCCGGAGCCTTTTTGGTGGCCGGTACAGCGGCTTTCTTCGCAGCTGGCGCCGGGGTCACCGGTTTGGCGGCAGGCTTGACGTCCTGGGCAGCGACCATGGTCACTGGCTTCGGTGCCGGCATGTTGTACTTGCTCAGCAGCGCGACCATGGTGTTCTGCGGGGTCACCAGCAGTTCGACACGACGGTTCAGGGCGCGACCTTCAACGCTGTCGTTGGCGGCACGCGGTGCTTCGGAACCCATGCCGCGCAGCATCAGGCGATCACGCTGCAGACCGCTGAGGCGGAAGATCGCCGCCACGGCCTGGGCGCGTTCCTGGCTCAGCTTGATGTTGGCCGGAGCGGCACCGGTCGTGTCACTGTGACCCAGCACCAGCACGGCGGTTTTCGGGTCGGCTTCAAGGATTTTCGCGACGCGAGTGAACGGGCCGAGAGTCACTGGCAGCAGCATGGCCGGGCGATCCGGGTTGAACGAGCCTTCCACCGGCGCGGTCACGACCAGCACGTTTTCACGGCGCTCGAGTTGCAGATTGCTGTCCTTGATCGCGGTGCGCAGGCGCGGTTCGTAGTCATCCAGCCAGGCTTGAGTGACTTTCGGATCGGGCATCGGCACGACTTTGGCCGTGTCCTGCTCCTTGCCGCCGAACGGCCACCACCATTTGCCGCCCTTGTCGGCTTCAGCCTTGGCGACTTCGACCGGTTTGGCCTCGGGTTTGGCTTCAGCTTTCACTTCAGGCTTGGCCGCCGAGTCGTCGGAGCCAAACGGCCAGTACCAGGGACTGCTGCTCTCGGCCTTGGCCACAGGCGCGGTGGCGGCCGGTTTCAACGGCGCAGGCGCCGGAGCCGGTTCCTTGGCTGCGACTTTGTCGGAAGAACCGAACGGCCACCAGCTGCCGCCATCGGCGTCGTTCTTCGGAGTCTGTGCACAACCGGTCATTGCGAAACACAGGGCCAGGGCGAGAGTTTGTTTGGACGACATTGGAAACCCACAAAAAGAATTAGTGAACAATCAGAGGACTTTCGCCCGGATAAACAGACGCTTTGAAACGAAATTCGCCATGAGGTTCCGGCCCTGGAACCTCGGACGACGCTTTACAGACAAGTGGCAAGTACCCGCGCCAGCTTCTGCGCGCGCGGATCCATCAGGACATACGGCCCAAGGGTATTTGTCACAAATCCGAAGGCCACATCGTGCTCCGGATCAGCAAAACCGATGGAACCACCCGCACCCGGATGCCCGAATGCACGCGGGCCGAGGCCGTAGGTGGCATTCGGCACGTCGGGTTGATCAAGCATGCAACCGAGACCGAAACGCGTGCGGGTCAGCAAGGTCTTGTCCTCGCCGAGGCTGTGTTCGCGGGTCAGTTCGTCAAGCATTTCGCTTTCCAGCAGGCTGCCGTCGAGCAGACCGGCGTAGAACCCGGCCAGACTGCGCGCATTGCCGTGGCCGTTGGCCGCCGGTTGCTGCATGCGGCGCCATTCCGGCTTGTTGGTGCTGGTGAGCACGGACGGCGGATTGGTGAAGGCCCGGGTGGTCATCGCCGTCGGCTCGCGCATGGTCACTTGCAGCAGGCGCTGGGCGGCGGCGTCGCCGGTGTTGCCCTTGCCACGGGCAATGTGCGCCACGCGATGGAATTCTTCGTCGGCCAGACCGACATGAAAATCCAGCCCCAGCGGTTTCGCGACCCGCGCTACGATCGATTCCCCCGGCCCACGACCGTCGGCGCGCCGCAGCAATTCGCCGATCAGCCAGCCGTAGGTGATCGCGGCATAACCGTGACCGGTGCCCGGCGTCCACCACGGTGCTTCGGCCGCGAGGGCGTCGACCATGGTCTGCCAGTCGTACAGTGCTTCCGGCGCGAGCAATTCGCGCAGGGCCGGCAGACCGGCCTGATGGCAAAGCAGTTGGCGCAGGGTGACGGATTCCTTGCCGGCGGCGGCGAATTCCGGCCAGTAACGGGCGACCGGCGCATCGAGCTGCAACTTGCCTTCGGCGACCAGTTGCAGCGCGGTGACGGCGGTGAAGGTCTTGGTGCAGGAGAACAGGTTGGCGATGGTGTCGCTGTGCCAGGCTTCGGCGCCGTCCTTGTCGGCGGTACCGGACCAGAGGTCGAGGACGGTTTCCCCGCCGACCCGGATGCACAACGCGGCGCCGCGTTCCTGGGGATCGTCGAACAGTGCAGCGAAGGCTTCGCGCACCGCTTCGAATTGAAGCTCGTAATGTCCCTGAATCTGCACCCGCAACTCCCCCGCGAAAACGCTCTACAAAGTGGCCCGCATTGTTCCAGCCCGTGAGGCTTTTGGGAACCGCTGCGGGCCGGGCGGTCTTCAGGTTTCGTAATGCTCAGTGACCGTTGCCGGAATGCCCGCCGGTGTGGCCTGCGCCCTGCCCCGGGCCTTTGCCGGCGTCAGCCTTGCGGCCGCCTTCGGCTTCGTGGCCGGCCTTGTCCGCTGCGGCAGCCGCCTTCTGCGCGTCTTTGCTCAACTGATCGACGGTGGCCAGGTTGCTCTTGCGCACGGCTTCGACAAAACCCTGGAACGGCAGATCGGTGACGCCAACCAGACCGAAGTGGCCGTTCTCACCATCGAGCAGGCGCCCGGTCACCGGTTGGTCCAGATACTGGAACCAGTGCACGCCGACAATCGACGGTTCGCTCAGCGCCTGTTTGAGGAAGTTGGCGTAGGCAGGGCCGCGATCGTCTTCCTTGCTCAACGGGGTCACGCCGCCCCAGAACGGGCCACGGTCGGTGGAGCCGAAGTTGAATTCGGTGATCAGCACCGGTTTGTCGAGGTTGCGCAGCGCGGCGAAGTCATAACCGTCCTGCGGTTGCAGGGTGTACATGTTGAAGCTCAGCACGTCGCAATACTGGGCGCAGGACGCCACGGCTTCCGGGGTGCTGGTGGCGAAACGGCCGCCGAGCAGCAACTGGTTCGGCGCGTGCCATTTCAGCGAGTCGGAAATGGTCTTGAAGTAGGTGTCGGCGAAGACCTTCTGGAAGTATTTGAAGTCGGCCTCGATTTCCGGATGCTCCGGGTTCGGCAGCGGCGCCTCGAAACCCGGGTCTTCCATCAATTCCCACGCCGGCAGATCAATCCCCCAGGCCTTCGACAGCCCCGCCTGATTGCGGTATTTGTCGCGCAACTGCTTGAGGAACGCGCGTTTGGCCGGAACGTCGGTGGTCATTTTCAAGGTGCCGTAGGCCAGCGCGTAACGGGATTTCGGATCATCGCCGGGGCCGGCCCAGGCCAGTTCGTTGTCGGCGAAGTAGCCGATCAGCCACGGATCATCGCGATGATCGCGGGCGGCAATCGCCACGGCGCGTTCGGTGGCCATGGCGAAACGTGGATCGAACGGGTCTGGCATGCCGCCCCACCAGTCGGTGCCGGTGCTGATGCTGGTGTAATCGCCGACGATCGACAGCGGCAAGGTGTAAGGCATGCGCTCGGCGTCGCCAAGGACAGGGGCGCTCCAGTTACCGACGGTGTTGAAGCCCCAGGCTTGCAGACGATCAAGCGTGTGGCTGGCCCACTTTTGTTCGTCGACCGTGTTTTTGCACGGTGTCGCGACACTTTGCCCGGTTGTCGCGGCCGACTCGGCAACCCCGGATTTCGGCTGTTCGGAGGCGGCTACCGGCGCACTGGCGTTGGTCGCCGCTTCTTCAGCGGCCCCGGCCTTGGCGGCTTCGGCCACTCCGGCCTTGTTGCCGCTGTCCGAAGTGCACGGCTCGCCATACAGGCGCTGAAGGTTGGCGCCGTAGAAGTCGTACCAACGCCCGAAGTTGTAGCCACGGCCCTGATCGGCGCCGTTGCCGCCACGGTTGTCGCCTTCGCCGAAATGGCTGGCCAGCGGCTCTCCCGGTTTTGGCAGGGATTCGAACATGTACTCGCGGCCGGCCACGTAGGTCTGGTTGACCTCCGGGCTGACGGTGTTCACGCCCAGGGAATAGAACGGATGGCCTTCTGGTGTCACCAGATACCAGCGGCCGTCACGCTTTTCGGTGCGGAAGAAACCGCTGGCCTTGAACGCCGGGCCTTTGCTCCAGCCGCCGAACTTGTCCAGCGAGGATTTTTCACGCTCGGCCAGCCAGGTGTTCAGTTGTTGCTGTTCTTTGGCGGCGGCGGATTTCAGTTGTTCGTCATTGGCGACTTTCTCCGGCCACTTGCCGCGAGTGGATTGGCCATAGGCATCCACCAGATTGCCGTAGGCGGATTTGATCACCTCGCCTTCGTCCTGCACGCCAAAGCGCTCGAGCAACAGACTTTGCGCGGCTTTCGGCTGGTCCATCGACAGGCTGACCGATACCACCTGGCTGCGATCCAGCTCACCGCTGCTGCTTGCCAGCAGGATGCGCTGCCCGTCGATCGTCATCGGCATCACCGGCCCGGCCTTCATCCCCTGGCTCAGTGGCGAGGTCGCGGTCAACGGCACCAGCAAGGTCTGCGCCGGGCCGGCCGACAGGTCGACGCGGCTGACCAGGGTCTTGCCGTCGTTGCTCTGGATTTGCACGTAGACGGTCACCGCCCAGTTCATCGCGCTCTGGATGCGCAGGCTCATCATGCCGGACTGCGACCAGTCCCAGGCACCGGTCTGCGGGGACAGACGCAAGGTCGGGCGGGCCGTCGGGTTGAACGTTACCCGGCGCAGCACTTCGCCTTCGGGAGTCTGCTCGGCGTTGGCCTGCGGCAGGTCGGCGTTTTCGGTCGCCACTTTCACCACATCGGCGGGGCGAACAAAGTTGAACAGGGTCTGCTGGCCGGCAGGTGCCGCGAATAAAGGCGCAGCGAAAACCAGGGCAAAAACGGCAGGCAACGAACGACGAATCATGAGAACGGAATTCTCCCTAACGACCCGCAAGGGCCAATGGAAAAGCAGTGACAGAGAGATAGACAGCGCGGCGGGCAAAACTGCCCACCGATGTCTCAGGATATTTCACGACGGAAAGGAGGCAACGCATTGAGGATCGCCTTGCCGTAGCGCTGGGTGACCAGCCGCCGATCCAGCAAGGTGATGGTGCCGCGGTCTTCTTCGGTACGCAGCAGTCGGCCGCAGGCCTGGACCAGCTTCAACGAGGCGTCGGGCACCGAGATTTCCATGAACGGATTACCGCCACGGGCTTCGATCCATTCCGACAGTGCGGCTTCGACCGGATCGTCCGGCACCGAGAACGGGATCTTGGCGATCACCACGTGTTCGCAGTAGGCCCCAGGCAAGTCCACGCCTTCGGCAAAACTGGCGAGGCCGAACAGCACGCTGGAATCGCCGCCATCGACCCGCGCCTTGTGCTTGTTCAGGGTTTCCTGTTTCGACAGGTTGCCTTGAATGAATACTTGCTTGCGCCAGTCACGGTCGAGGCCGTCGAACACGTCCTGCATCTGTTTGCGCGACGAGAACAGCACCAGACTGCCGCGCGAGCCTTCGACCAGTTCCGGCAGATCACGGATGATCGCGGCGGTGTGGGCGGCGGCATCGCGTGGGTCGGCCTTCAGGTCCGGCACCCGCAACACACCGGCATCGGCGTGATGGAACGGGCTCGGCACCACGGCGGTGACGGCTTTCTTCGGCAGGCCGGCGCGCATGCGGAAGCGGTCGAAAGTGCCAAGTGCGGTCAAGGTCGCCGAAGTCACCAGACAGCCGTAGGCCACGTTCCACAGGCTGCGGCGCAGGGTTTCGGCGGCGAGGATCGGGCTGGCGTTGACCTCGATGTCGAACAGCGAACCGCTTTCGGCCAGGGTCAGCCAGCGGGCCATCGGCGGATTGTCTTCCGGGTCTTCGGCGGTGAACGCGGTCCACAGCTCCCAGTTGCCGGAAGCACGGGACAACAGGCTACCGAACAGCGGATACCACTCTTCAGCCTGATTGCTGGCGATGCCGATGTTGACTTCGCCGTCCATGCCTTCCTTGAGCAGATCCGTCAGGCGGGTGAACAGGTCGTTGAGGCGGGCGAAGCCTTTTTTCAGCTCGATGCCCATCTCGCGCATGTGCTCGGGAATCACCCCGCCGATGAAGCGGTGACGCGGACGTTCGCGGCCTTCGACATCTTCACCGGGCTTGAAGTCGGCGATCTGTTCGCAGGCGGTGAACATGAACTGCTGCTGGGTCTTGATCTCCCGCGCCAGCTCCGGCACCTGCTCGATCAGCTTGCCGAGGTCGCCCGGCAACGGGTGCTGGGCCAGCAGCTTGGTGAGGTTTTTGGCGGTGGTTTCCAGCCAGTCGGCGGTGGAACGCAGGCGCGTGTAATGGGCAAAGTGGCCGATGGCCTTGTCCGGCAGGTGGTGGCCTTCGTCGAATACATAAATGGTGTCGCGCGGATCGGGCAACACGGCCCCGCCGCCCAGTGCGAGGTCGGCCAGCACCATATCGTGGTTGGTGACGATCACGTCGACCTTGCCCATGCCTTCGCGCGCCTTGTAGAAGGCGCACTGGCCGAAGTTCGGGCAATGACGGTTGGTGCACTGACTGTGATCGGTGGTCAGGCGCGCCCAGTCGGCGTCTTCCAGCGCGTTGGGCCAGCTGTCGCGGTCGCCGTCCCATTTATTGCCGGCGAGCTTCTCGATCATGCTGGTGAACAGCTTCTGGCTGGCCTCGTCGACCTCGATCTTGAAGCCTTCTTCCTCGAACAGCTGGGCGGTGGCGGTCTGTGCGTGGCCTTCCTGCAACAGCATGTCGAGCTTGGACAGGCACATGTAGCGGCCACGGCCCTTGGCCAGGGCGAAGCTGAAGTTCAGCCCGCTGTTGCGCATCAGGTCGGGCAAATCCTTGTAGACGATCTGCTCTTGCAGGGCGACGGTGGCGGTGGCGATCACCAGGCGCTTGCCAGCCAGTTTGGCGGTCGGGATCGCGGCCAGGCTGTAGGCGACGGTCTTGCCGGTACCGGTGCCGGCTTCCACCGCGACAATCGCGGGGTCGCCACTGCGCCGGCCTTCTTCGTCGGTGTCGATATCCCCGAGGACCTTGGCGACTTCAGCGATCATCAGGCGTTGGCCGTAACGCGGCTTGAGGCTCTTGGCCTCTAGAAAACGCGAGTAGGCGCCCTGGATCGTGGTTTTGAGTTCAGTGCTGATCATTGAGTGTCGGGCGCAAAAAACGCTGGATAAATTTTCAGTGGTTCGGATGGGGGGCTATCATACCCCGCGAATCAATCCTGCGCAGATCGGAGTACCCCAATGACACCTTTTAGCCTCGTTTACCCCATCCATGTACTGGCCGCGCTGGTGTGGGTCGGCGGTATGTTTTTCGCCTGGATGGTGCTGCGCCCTGCGGCGATGAAGGCCCTGGACGGTCCCGGGCGCCTGACGCTCTGGGTGGAAGTGTTTCAAGGTTTTTTTCGCTGGGTGTGGGGCGCGGTGATTCTGCTCCCGGTGACCGGGGTGGGCATGTTGCATCTGCAACACATCGCCTTCGACAACGCGCCGCGTTATGTGCAGGTGATGATGGGGTTGTATGTGGTGATGACCGCGCTGTTCATCCGGATTCAGGCCTTGATGCTGCCTGAATTGCGCACGGCGGTGCAGGCGAAGGACTGGCCGGCGGGCGCGGCGGTGCTGGGGCGGATTCGCAAGGTGGTGGGGTTCAACCTGCTGATCGGGGTGGTGCTGGTGGCCGTGGCTGCTGCGCGCCCCTCGTTCTGACTAGAGCACCGTTGATCGTTCCCACGTCGAGGCGTCGAACCGTCCGCGTGGGAATGCCTCAAGGGACGCTCCGCGTCCAGTGACGCAGAGCGTCACGAGCTGCATTCCCACGCAGAGCGTGGGAACGATCAAACAATCGATTACAGGCGCTGTACGGTCACAGCCCCCGCCGCACCCGCTGGCCCCGGCTGCCCGTCAGCCCCCGGCTTGCCGCTCTTGCCGCCGTCGGCGCGATACACCAGGCAGCCCTTGGACTTGCCACCCGCCCCCGGTTTGCCGCCAGGACCGGCCGGGCCACCGGCACCGCCGGCGACTTCGACCTTGATCAGCTCGGCCGGAAACTCGCGCGGTACTTCAAGTCGCACCAGCGCGCCCGGTGCACCCGGCTGACCATCGCTGCCGTTGCTGCCATCAAAACCGTGTCCCGCCTGACCCCAGGTGCAACCCGGCTCCTGACCGTTGGCGCCATCAAGCCCGACAAATCCCGGCGCACCGGTGCCACCACGGGCATCGACCACCAGTTTCGGCGCGTTCAACGCCTTGAACTGCAGATTCAGATTGCGCCCGGCGCGGGCAGCTTTTTCGTAGGTGCCCGGTGCGCCACGGGCGGTGATCTGGCTGCCTTCGGCGAGTTCGGCGCGGCTGACTTTCATCTCCAGCGCCTGTTCGCTCGGAACGATGGCGATACGCGCTTCGTGGCCCAGTTGCAGTTCACCGACACTCAGCTCGGTCACGTTCGAGGGAATCAGCAAGGTGCCGTAGTCGGCGACCACCAGTTTTTCCAACTGCAAAGTGCTGGCAGTGTTCGGCAGACGCATCAGCGAGTTGGTTTCGACGCTGACCACCTGGGCGCAGGCCAATGGACTGATGAATGCAGCGAGCAGGCAGAGTTTACGCATGGGAAGCCTCCGGAGCGGCCGGGGCCGGGATGGTTTGCAGGTGGAATACGCCGAACAGCAGGATGCGGCCACGATCCCGCCAGGGGTGCGGACGACCCTTCAGGCTGCGATTGCACAGCAGCACTTCGAGCACGTGGATCGCCAGCAGCAGAGCGCCGGCCAGATTGACCAGCAGGTGCAGCGGATGAACAAACGGCACCAGCTGATTGGCCAGCACCACGCAGCAGAACAGCAGGGTCAACAATCGCCCCAGCCCACAGAACACCTTCATACGCTCCCCCGTGTTGCGAATTATTCTTTGGGCGCACAGTAACGGCTTCTGCAGGGGATAAGCCAGAGGGAAAAATGAAAAAAACCGATCCACCGCCGGATGGCTGCCGGTTCGACGATGATCGTCGACCGACAGCTCTAGCCTGCGGACTACAGACACATGCTAGCGATTGATGTGCAGTTCCACCCGACGGTTCTGCGCACGCCCCTCGTCCGTGTTGTTATCGGCGACCGGTTCACTCTCGCCGCGCCCTTCACTGGTGAGTTTGTTCGGCGCCAGGCCCTGACTCAGCAAATACTCCGCCACGCTGCTGGCGCGACGTTCCGAAAGCGCCTGGTTGTAGGCATCCGAACCCTTGCTGTCGGTGTGGCCGATGACCTTGATGCTCACCACATCGGCATTGCGCAGTTTGTCCATCAACGTGTCGAGCTGGCTTTTTGCGGCCGGTTTCAAATCCGACTTGTCGAAGTCGAACAGCACGTTGCCGGCATCGTTGAGGGTGATGACTTCGGTTTGCGGGGCCGGTTCGGCCGGTTTCTCGGTGACCGGATATTGCGGCAGCGGACAGCCACGGTGGTCAACCGGCGTGTTGGCCGGGGTATCGGGGCAACGGTCGCGGCGATCGAACACGCCGTCGTCGTCTTCATCGCCATCCTGGGCGTAGCAGATCAATCCGCCGGTGAGGATCCCCAGCGCAGCGCCACCGCCGGCCCAACCGCTGCTTTCGAGCGCGCCGAGACCGCCGCCGACCAGTCCGCCAATAAGGCTGCAGATCGGCCAGGTACGTTGATTGAGGGGAGCGGTGCCATCGCTGTGGGTGGCGCAACCGGTCAACAGGCTGCCCAGCAGCAGAACCGGCAAGACGGACCTTGTAAGAACACTCATCGTTAAAGCTCCTGTGTCACCGGCCCATACCGGTTACACAGGAGTAAAGACCCGCATCCGCGACTGCACAAGCCGCGGACGCGAGGGGGCTAGCGTTTGATTTTGATTTCGGTACGACGGTTCAGCGCGCGACCGTCGGCAGTTTTGTTGTCTGCCACCGGCTGGCTTTCACCGGCACCGGTCACCGACACGAAGCTGCTTTGCGGTACGCCGCTTTCAACCAGGTACTTGACCACCGAGTGCGCGCGGCGATCCGACAGTTTCTGGTTGTAGGCATCGCTGCCGACGCTGTCGGTGTGACCGGTCACGGTCAGTTGTGCCGTGCTGGATTCCTGTTTCAGGCGCGAAGCGACCTTATCCAGGACCAGTTTGTCGGACGGGGTCAGCGTGGCCTTGTCGAACTGGAAGTGAACATCGCGGATGACAATGGTTTCTTCCTTGACCACCACAGCTTCTTCGACCACTGGTGCAGGGGCTGGTGGAGGGCAGCCGTCGGCATCGACCTGTACGCCTTTAGGCGTGCCCGGGCACTTGTCGCGACTGTCCGGCACACCATCGCCGTCTTCATCGCCGTCACCGTGAACCCAGCAATAGGCCGCTGCCGTACCGCCGACAAGTAACGCGCCATACCCCGCCCATGCGGAGCTTTCGGTCGCACCGAGCCCCGCACCGACGACACCACCGACTGCCGCACAGGTCGGCCAGTCGGTTTTCTGCAAACCTGCGCAACCAGTCAACACACTGGTTAGCAGAACCAAGGGTAATGCTGTCCGAACTATGCTCATCTAGTTTTCTCCTGAGGGATCGGCTTAGAACCGATTCAGGGAGTAAAGACCGGAGTTTTAATCTCCGCCAGCAATAGGCCATTGCTGTTTGTGCGCCTGTTCACGGGACTTCGACGAATTTGCCGCAAACCCTCAGGACAGAGATCTAGGCCTTGGCGCCCGGGCAGGCTAGTCTTGGCGCTCTGATTGAGGAGCTTCGATGAACGTCGCCATTTCTTCCCGCACGCCGCAGCAGGCATTGGCCGCCCTGCTCGACCGCTACGCCCCGGCACGTCTGCTGCTGATCGGCGCCAGCGAGTTCCCGGCGCTGGCTGCCTTCAAGGAAGCGCACCCGGACACCTGCGTCGCGCACGCCGCGCCCGGTGCGTTACCGGCGGAACTTGCGGCGCGGCGTTTCGACCTGGCGCTGGTGGTCGATTGCCTGGAACATTTGCCCAAGCGCGACGGCCTGAATCTGTTGGGCGGGATCCGCAACCTCAACGCCAGCCGCATCGCGGTGCTGGCGGATCTGCCGGCCAGCGGCTGGCAGGAAACCGACTTTTATTCCCTGGCCCTGCAAGCCAGCGAACGCTTCGCCCGCGACGAACAGGTGCTGACCCTGTTCACCTACGATCTGCTTGACTACAAACAAGTCCCCGACTGGCTCAACTCACGGTTCTGGGCCAATCCGGAAAACTTCGGGAAATACTGGTGGTAATGCAATGAGTACAGCCATTTGCCCTTGCGGCAGCGGCAACCTGCTGGATGCCTGCTGCGGTCACTATCACGCCGGCCACCCGGCCCCGTGCGCCGAAGCCCTGATGCGCTCGCGCTACAGCGCCTACGTGCTGGGCCTGATCGATTATCTGGTGGCCACCACCCTGCCCGCCCAGCAAGCGGGGCTGGATCGCCAGTCGATCAGCAACTGGAGCGCCCAGAGCACCTGGCTCGGTCTGGACGTGGAAAGTTCGGAAGTGCTCGGCGGCCAGCCGGAGCACGCGTTCGTCACCTTCACCGCGCGCTGGCATGACGGTCAGGGCGAACACAGCCACCGCGAGCGCTCGTCGTTCGTGCAGAACAGCGGGCGCTGGTACTTCATCGACCCGACCGTGCAACTGAAGCTGGGCCGCAACGACGCCTGCCCGTGCGCCAGTGGCCAGAAGTTCAAGAAATGCTGTGCGGGGTATTTCGGCAGCTGAGGCTAGACTGGGCAGCAAAGGGAGTTAAACCATGCTCGGTCATTGGCGCACATTCCAGGCTTTCTCACTGCTCGTGTTTCTGGGGCTCGGCGGCTGCGCGTCATGGTTTACCGACGACGCCCGCGACCCCGCCGTGCACCTGGTGAAAGTCGAAGTGGTGCGCGCCAAGTTGCTGGAACAGAAATTCATCCTGCACTTTCGCATCGACAACCCCAATGACAGCGACCTGACCGTGCGCGGCCTGGAATACCGCATACACCTGGCCGACATGCTGCTGGCCGAAGGCGAGCACGAACACTGGATCACGGTGAACCCCAAAAGCAGCGCGTTTTACAAGGTGCCGATCCGTACCAACCTATGGCCAAAGGTGAAAGAGGTGGTGAAAATGCTGAAAAACCCGAACCAGCAGATTCCCTATCGACTGGAGGGCGAGATGGAAACCGGTTTATTCATCGCTCACTACGTGCACCTGGCGCGCAATGGCGTGATAATCCCCGCCGATTTGATTACGGAGTGACCCCGATGACCCAGCAACCTCATGTCCATGGCCCTGACTGCAACCACGATCATGACCATCACCACCATGATCACGACCATGGCCATGTCCACGGCCCGAACTGCGGCCACGCCCACCAGGAACCGGTGCGCAACGCCCTGAAAGACGTTGGCCGCAACGACCCTTGCCCCTGCGGCAACGGCAAGAAATTCAAGAAGTGCCACGGCGCTTGATGTTTCAGGCAATTATCTTCTTCGCCTGAGATACCGACTTCGCGAGCAAGCCCGCTCCCACATTTGANGGTCGAATGGGGGAGCGGGCTTGCTCGCGAAGGGGCCGGCCCATTCACCGGAAGCTTTTCAGCCTGCCGCCAGAATGTGCCCGGTGCTGACCACCGTCGCATACTCCCCGTGCAGATTCCCCAGCGACATCGCATGCACCTCTTGCGCCGAACGCAAAGTGCCGAAATAGTCGGCCTTGTCGAAGGTAAAGCACGCATCCTCCGCCACCCACGCGTCAACCCCCAGATTGCCCGCCGTGCGCGCCGTGGATTCCACCGAGTTGTTCGTCGCCACGCCGACAATGATCAACTGCTCGACCCCCGCCTCACGCAACTTCGCCTCAAGCCCGGTCGCACAAAACGCATCCGGCACCTGCTTCTGGATCAGCCATTCGCCGTCCTGCGGCAGAAACCTTTCCTGAAAATCCACGCCTGACTGCTCGGGCCAGAACACCGAATCCGGCGAGCGCGACAGGTGCTGCACGTGGATCACCGGCCGTCCGCTGCGCCGCCAAAAACTCAGCAGCTCAAGAATCCGCTCCTCGGCCGACGGATTATTCCGCCGCCCCAGACGCGGCTGCAGAATGCCTTTTTGCTGGTCGATGATGATCAGTGCAGCGTTGGCCTTGAGCGCCATGGCAATTTTTCTCACGCGGGGTCATTGAATTTCCCGTACTTGAGCATCACCTCCTGGGATTAAGCAAGCTATCGAACGCACACAGGACAACCTGAAGCCGGCGTTTGCTGTCCGCACGTAAGCCATTTTCCTGATTTGGAGCTTTCCATGATCGACCTGTATTACTGGACCACGCCCAACGGCCACAAGATTTCCCTGTTCCTCGAAGAAGCGGGCCTGCGCTACGACGTGCATCCGATCAACATCAGCCAGGGCGAGCAGTTCCAGCCGCACTTTCTGAAAATCGCCCCGAACAACCGCATCCCGGCGATCGTCGATCATGAGCCGGCCGATGGCGGCGAGCCGTTGTCGCTGTTCGAGTCTGGAGCGATCCTGCTGTACCTCGCGGAAAAGACCGGCAAGTTCCTGCCCAAGGACCTGCGTGGCCGCCAGGTGGCCCTGCAATGGCTGTTCTGGCAAATGGGCGGGCTGGGGCCGATGGCCGGGCAGAACCATCATTTCAGCCAGTTCGCCCCGGAAAAAATCCCCTACGCGATCAAGCGCTACATCGATGAAACCGCCCGCCTGTACGGGGTGCTGGACAAGCAACTGGCCAACAACGAGTTCGTGGCCGGCAGTGAATACAGCATCGCCGACATGGCGATCTACCCGTGGATCGTCTCGCACAAATGGCAGAGCCAGAATCTGGAAGACTTCCCGAATGTGCAGCGCTGGTTCAACCACATCAAGGATCGCCCGGCGACCGTGAAGGCCTACGCGCTGGTGCAGAAGATCAATCCGCCGAAGGCTTGAGTCACCCGGCCTGATCGTTCCCGCGCGCGGGAACGATCAACGGGAAGAAATAACCGCTCGCCCCGCTTGCGCGGCCCCCTCCTGCTCACTAACGTAGCGGCTTTATTGCGCCCCCAGCCTCTACACCCCCGCAGGAGCTTTGCCATGGCCTCGCCAGCCCTTTCACATTTTCTTCCCCGGTTCGGCGTTGCCGCAGCAGTGGCCGGTGTTCTGAGCCTGACCGGTTGTCAGACCTGGAACGCCCAGGACACCCTCCCGCCGACCTCCGGTGTGCAGCCGCTCAAGGGCCTGGCGCAGAACGTTTCGGTACGCCGCAATGCCATGGGCATGCCGCTGATCGAAAGCAACAGCTTCCACGACGCACTGTTCGCCCTCGGCTACGTGCACGCCAGCGACCGGATCAATCAGATGGTCACCCTGCGCCTGCTGGCTCAGGGCCGTCTGGCGGAAATGTCCGGTTCGTCGATGCTCGACGCCGACCGCTACATGCGCGCCGTCAACCTGAAGAAAAGCGCCGGCGAGCTGTACAAGGCTTCGTCGCCACGGCTCAAGCGCTTCTTCGAAGTCTATGCCCGGGGCGTCAACGCCTACCTGTTCCGCTACGCCGACAAACTGCCGGGGGATCTGGCTTCCAGCGGCTACAAGCCTGAATACTGGAAACCCGAAGATTCGGCGCTGATCTTCTGCCTGCTGAACTTCAGCCAGTCGGCCAACCTGCCGGAAGAAATCGCTTCGCTGGTGCTGGCGCAGACCGTGACCAACGACAAACTGGCGTGGCTGACCCCGTCCGCTCCCGACGAAAACCTGCCGCTGGCCGAAGCCGACAAGCTGCAAGGCATCAAGCTCAACGGGCAGATTCCGGGGCTGACGGAGCTGAGCAACGCCAGCGAACAACTGGCCGCCCTCAACCTGCTGGGCACTCAGTCGTCGAACAACTGGGCCATCGCCCCGCAACGCAGCCGCAGCGGCAAGAGCCTGTTGGCCAGCGACAGCCATGGCCCGCTGGCCGCGCCGTCGCTGTGGAGTTTCGTGCAGATCCGCGCGCCGAAATACCAGGCCGCCGGCGTGACCGTGGCCGGTCTGCCGATGGTGCTCGGCGGTTTCAACGGCAAGGTGGCGTGGAGCCTGACCAGCGTGCTCGGCGATAACCAGGACTTGTTCCTGGAAAAAATCCGTCGTCAGGGCAGCACGTTGTCCTACGAGGTCAACGGCAAGTGGCAACCGGTCGCCGTGCGCAACGAAACCTATTTCGTCAAAGGCCAGCGGCCGATTCGTGAAGCGGTGTACGAAACCCGCCATGGCGCGCTGCTCAACAGCACCCAGGCCGCTGCTCAGGGCGCAGGCTTTGGCCTGGCCTTGCAGACCCCGAGCTTCACCGATGACAAATCCCTCGATGCGTTTTTCGATCTGAGCCGCGCCCAGAACGTGGAACGCGCTTCGGACGCCAGCCGGGAAATCCGCGCCATCGCGCTGAACCTGGTGTTTGCTGACGCCAGCAACATTGGCTGGCAAGTTACCGGGCGCTTCCCCAACCGCCGCGAAGGTGAAGGCCTGTTGCCGTCGCCGGGCTGGGAAGGTCGCTACGACTGGGACGGTTACGCCGACCCGATGCTCCACCCCTACGATCAGGATCCGGCCCAGGGCTGGCTCGGCACCGCCAACCAGCGGGTCATTCCTCACGGCTACGGCATGCAACTGTCGAATTCCTGGGCGGCGCCGGAACGTGGCGAGCGCCTGGCGGAACTGGCCGGCAGCGGCAAACATGACGGTCGCAGCGTGATCGCCATGCAGTACGACCAGACCACCACCTTCGCCGCCAAACTGAAGAAAATGTTCGAGGCACCGGGCATGGCGCAGCCGCTGAAACAGGCGATCGACGCACTGCCGGAAGCCGAGCGCAGCAAGGCGCGCGAAGCCTATACCCGCTTGATGGCGTTCGACGGCAAGCTCAGCCCGACTTCCGCCGATGCGGCGATCTACGAGCTGTTCCTGCAGGAAAGCATGAAGCAGATCTTCCTCGACGAACTCGGCCCGCAAGGCAGCCCGGCGTGGAAAGCCTTTGTCGCCAATGGCGATCTGTCCTACGCCGCCCAGGCCGATCACTTGCTGGGCCGCGAAGACAGTCCGTTCTGGGACGACGCCCGCACCCCGCAAAAAGAAGACAAACCGGCGATCCTCGCCCGCAGCCTGGCGGCAGCGATCAGCGCTGGCGACAGTCAGTTGGGCGGTGATCGCAGAGCCTGGCAGTGGGGCAAACTGCACCGCTACGAGTGGAAGAATGCCAGCGGCCAGACCGTTCGCGGCCCGATCGCGGGGGGCGGCGACCACACCACGCTCAACACCGCGGCGTTTGCCTGGGGCCAGGACTTCAACACCACCCGTGCGCCGTCGATGCGTTTCATCGTCGACTTCGGTCAGAGCGAGCCGTTGATGGGGCAGAACGGGACGGGGCAATCCGGGAATCCGGTCAGCCCGAACTACCTGAACGGAATCGATCCGTGGCTCAAAGGCCAGTACATTGGCTTGCCGATGCAGCCGCAGAACTTTGACCGGGTATATGGCAAGACGCGGTTGACCCTGACTCCCGGCAAGTAATCCCCCCCCACAGTCTCGATCGTTCCCACGCTCTGCGTGGGAATGCAGCCAGTGACGCTCCGCGTCACTGGACGCAGAGCGTCCCTTGAGGCATTCCACGCAGAGCGTGGGAACGATCATGCGACAGTTCAGAAAATCAATAGAACTTCTGACTTCGCGCCAACCTCATAGCTAACAAGTCCCTCCATTCCGGTAATGCCATGGACCTTGTTATCGCCCGCCCCGAAGGCCTCTACTGCCCTGCCGGGGATTTCTACATTGACCCGTGGCGGCCCGTCGAGCGTTCGGTAATCACCCATGCCCACGGCGACCACGCCCGTGGCGGCAATCAGCATTACCTGGCCGCCAGCGCCGGCGAAGGGATTTTGCGTGCGCGTCTGGGCGCGGACATCAACTTGCAAACCCTCGACTACGGCCAGCGCCTGACCCACCACGGCGTCACCCTGAGCTTTCATCCCGCCGGTCATGTGCTCGGCTCGGCCCAGGTGCGGCTGGAATACGGCGGCGAAGTCTGGGTCGCGTCAGGCGATTACAAGATCGAACCCGACGGCACCTGCGCGCCGTTCGAACCGGTGCGCTGCCACACCTTCATTACCGAATCGACCTTCGGCCTGCCGATCTACCGCTGGCAGCCGCAGGCGCAGGTGTTCGCCGAAATCAATCAGTGGTGGCAGGCCAACATCGAGGCCGGCAAGGCCAGCGTGCTGTTCTGCTATTCGTTCGGCAAAGCCCAGCGGATTCTCCACGGCATCGACGAAACCCTCGGGCCGATCCTCAGCCACGGGGCGGTGGAGCCGCTGAACCGCGTGTACCGCGAGGCAGGCGTCTACCTGCCGCCAACCATCTACGCCGGCGATGTGAAGAAGAACGACCCGATGATGCGCCAGGCGCTGGTCATCGCCCCGCCGTCGGCCGGCGGCAGCAGCTGGATGCGCCGGTTCGGCGATTACAGCGACAGCTTCGCCAGCGGCTGGATGCGCCTGCGCGGCACCCGTCGGCGGCGCGGCGTGGATCGCGGTTTCGTACTCTCGGATCACGCCGACTGGCCCGGCCTGTTGTGGGCCATCGAACAGACCGGCGCCGAGCGGGTGATGGTCACCCACGGCTCGATTGGCGTGCTGGTGCGGCATCTGCGTGAAAAAGGGCTGGACGCACAAGGTTTCAACACCGAATACGGTGACGATGAAGAAGAGCTTTCCAGCGCCACGCCTGCGATGGCCGAGGTGCAACCATGAAAGACTTCGCCGGGTTATACGCCGAACTCGACGCCACCACCTCGAGCAACGCCAAACTGGCGGCGATGCAAACCTACTTCGCCCAGGCGCAACCACAAGATGCCGCCTGGGCCGTGTACTTTTTGTCCGGCGGGCGGCCACGGCAACTGGTTCCGGTGAGAGTTCTGCGCGAACTCGCTGTTGAAACGTCGGGGCTTGAGCCATGGCTGTTCGAGGAGAGCTATCAAGCGGTCGGCGATCTGGCGGAAACCATTTCGCTGGTGCTGCCGGAACACCCGCACACGTCGCAGGCCGGGCTCGCCGAATGGATCGAAGACAAACTGCTGCCCCTGCGCGGTGAAACCCCGGAATACCTCGCCCACCAATTGCCCGCTCTGTGGGCGCAACTGGATCGGCCGAGCCTGATGCTGTGCATCAAACTGATCACCGGCAGCTTCCGGGTCGGCGTGTCCAAATTGCTGGTGACCCGCGCTCTGGCTTCCATGGCCGGGCTCGACAGCAAACGCGTGGCGCAACGGCTGGTGGGTTACACCGACCTGTCCAACCGGCCGAACGCCGCTGCTTACCTGAAACTGATCGCCCCCGAATCCAGCGACGAGCACGCCCAGCGCGGCGGCCAGCCCTACCCGTTCTTCCTCGCCCATGCGCTGGCGCAACCGGTTGAAACCTTCGAGGCCCTGCTCGGGCCGCCGAGCAACTGGCAGGTGGAATGGAAGTGGGACGGCATTCGCGCACAGGTGGTCAAGCGTGACGGGAAACTGTGGGTCTGGTCGCGCGGCGAGGAATTGGTCACCGAGCGTTTTCCCGAATTCGACACGCTGCTGCACGGTTTACCCGACGGCACGGTGATCGACGGCGAGATCGTAGTCTGGAAGAACAACCGCCCGGTCACCGAAGACGCGTTCGATCCGCAGTCGACAGAAGCCCCGGCGGTGCAACCCTTCGCACTGTTGCAACAACGGATCGGCCGCAAGTCACTGGACCGCAAAATCCTCGAAGACGCGCCGGTGGTGATACTCGCCTACGACCTGCTCGAATGGCAGGGCGAAGACTGGCGCAACCAGCCCCAGGTCAGGCGTCGCGAGCAACTGGAGCAGGTCATCGCCCGCTGCAAAAACCCGGTGCTGCTGCCGTCGCCGACCCTGACCGGTGACGACTGGTTCGATCTCGCCCGCCAGCGTGAAGCCTCCCGGCGCCTGGGGGTCGAAGGCATGATGCTCAAGGCCCGGGACGCGATGTACGGCGTCGGCCGCACCAAGGACATGGGCGTGTGGTGGAAATGGAAGGTCGACCCGTTCAGCGTCGACGCGGTGCTGATCTACGCCCAGCGCGGACACGGTCGCCGCGCCAGCCTTTACAGTGATTACACCTTTGCGGTGTGGGACGGCCCGCCTGGTTCCAGTGCCCGGGCGCTGGTGCCCTTCGCCAAGGCCTATTCCGGGCTGACCGACGCGGAAATGCGCGAAGTCGACAGCATCGTGCGCAAGACCACCGTGGAAAAATTCGGCCCGGTCAGCAGTGTGAAGCCGAGCCTGGTGTTCGAACTGGGTTTCGAAGGCATCGCCCTCTCCCGCCGACACAAGAGCGGCATCGCCGTGCGCTTCCCGCGCATGTTGCGCTGGCGCCAGGACAAAACCGTGGACGAGGCCGACAGCCTGGCGACCTTGCAAGACCTGTTGGTCTGATCCCTTCCCCCACGCCTCCCCGATCGTTCCCACGTCGAAGCGTCGAACCGTCCGCGTGGGAATGCAGCCGGGACGCTCCGCGTCCCATCCAGCGCCGGACGCAGAGCGTCCATTGAGGCATTCCCACGCAGAGCATGGGAACAATCACGCCCATAAACAGTGCAACTGATTCTCCGTGCCCGTTTTCGTGCACTGACCGGCCCCGGCATGCACTTGCTACACCTTTTAAAACACTTGTTCGGGACTCTGGTTCGGAAATTGCTACTTTCTATAAGTCGTAAGCGCTCCAGTAACAATCATTCCGCGCCACAAGCGCTCATATTGGTTCTTAGGGATTGAATAATGAAAAAAGCATTGCTGACCCTTTCTGCACTGGCGTTGTGCATGGCCGCCGGCTCCGCGCTGGCCAAGGAATACAAAGAACTGCGGTTTGGCGTTGACCCTTCCTACGCACCGTTCGAATCGAAAGCGGCAGACGGCAGCCTGGTTGGCTTCGACATCGATCTGGGCAACGCGATCTGCGCCGAGCTGAAGGTCAAGTGCAAATGGGTCGAAAGCGACTTCGACGGCATGATTCCGGGCCTCAAGGCCAATAAATTCGACGGCGTGATCTCGTCGATGACCGTTACCGAAGCCCGTGAAAAAGTCATCGACTTCTCCAGCGAGCTGTTCTCCGGCCCGACGGCCTACGTGTCGAAAAAAGGTTCGGGTATCACCGACGACGTCGCTTCCCTGAAAGGCAAAACCGTCGGCTACGAACAAGGCACCATCCAGGAAGCCTATGCCAAAGCCGTGCTGGACAAGGCCGGTGTGAAAACCCAGGCCTATCAGAACCAGGACCAGGTGTATTCCGACCTGACTTCCGGCCGTCTCGATGCGGGCATTCAGGACATGTTGCAGGCCGAACTGGGCTTTCTGAAGTCGCCGCAGGGCGCCGATTATGAAGTCAGCAAGCCGGTCGACAACCACTTGCTGCCAGCCAAGACCGCTGTCGGTATTAAGAAAGGTAACACCGAGCTGAAAGCGCTTTTGGATAAAGGTATCAAAGCGTTACACGATGATGGCAAATACGCCGAGATTCAAAAGAAACACTTTGGCGATCTGAATCTGTACAGCGGCAAATAATGCCCCGGCGCCCATCCTCGATGGGCGCCTTTTTCATTCAGTCAGGTTGCTGATTTATGTTCGAAAACCTCTTACAAAATCTGGGGCTCTCCGCCTTCAGCCTCAAGGGTTTTGGCCCTTTGCTGTTGGAGGGCACCTGGATGACCATCAAATTGTCGGCGTTGTCGCTGCTGGTGGCCGTGTTGCTCGGCCTGCTCGGCGCCAGCGCCAAGCTGTCAAAAGTCAAACTGCTGCGCCTGCCCGCCCAGCTCTACACCACGCTGATTCGCGGGGTGCCGGACCTGGTGCTGATGCTGCTGATCTTCTACAGCCTGCAAACCTGGCTGACGACGCTCACCGATTACCTGGAATGGGAATACATCGAGATCGACCCGTTCAGCGCCGGGGTCCTGACCCTGGGCTTCATTTACGGCGCGTACTTCACTGAAACCTTTCGCGGGGCGATTCTCGCCGTGCCGCGCGGGCAGGTCGAAGCCGCCACCGCCTATGGTCTCAAGCGCGGCCAGCGCTTTCGTTTCGTGGTGTTCCCGCAAATGATGCGCTTCGCCCTGCCGGGCATCGGCAACAACTGGATGGTGATGCTCAAGGCCACCGCGCTGGTTTCGATCATCGGCCTGGCCGATCTGGTCAAGGCCGCGCAGGACGCCGGCAAAAGCACCTATCAACTGTTTTACTTCCTGGTCCTCGCCGCGTTGATCTACCTGCTGATCACCAGTGCCTCGAACATCATCCTGCGCTGGCTCGAACGCCGTTACGCCGCCGGTGCCCGGGAGGCCGTACGATGATCGAACTCCTGCAGGAATACTGGAAAGCCTTCCTTTATACCGACGGCCAGAACATCACCGGGCTGGCGATGACGATGTGGCTGCTCAGCGCGTCGATCTTCTTCGGTTTCCTCGTGTCGATTCCGCTGTCGATCGCCCGGGTCTCGCCGCACTTCTACATTCGCTGGCCGGTGCAGTTCTACACCTACCTGTTCCGTGGCACGCCGCTCTATATCCAGCTGCTGATCTGCTACACCGGGATCTACAGCCTGGCCGCCGTGCGCGCGCAGCCGCTGCTCGACAGTTTCTTTCGCGATGCGATGAACTGCACGATCCTGGCCTTCGCCCTCAACACCTGCGCCTACACCACGGAGATTTTCGCCGGGGCGATCCGCAGCATGAACCACGGCGAAGTCGAAGCGGCCAAGGCCTACGGCCTGACCGGCTGGAAGCTGTATGCCTACGTGATCATGCCGTCGGCGCTGCGCCGTTCGTTGCCGTACTACAGCAACGAAGTGATCCTGATGCTGCATTCGACCACCGTGGCCTTCACCGCGACCATCCCCGACATCCTGAAAGTCGCGCGGGACGCCAACTCGGCGACCTTCCTGACCTTCCAGTCGTTCGGCATCGCCGCGCTGATCTACCTGACCATCACCTTTGCGCTGGTCGGCCTGTTCCGCCTTGCCGAACGCCGATGGCTGGCGTTCCTCGGCCCGACCCACTAGGACCCTTTAGAGATGCGTCATCAGATACACGACCTGCTGGCCCCGCTGCCGGGGACCGCTCGACAGATCCACAGCTTTCACTTCGGCCCGGACAAGGCCCAGGGCAAGATCTACATCCAGTCCTCGCTGCACGCCGACGAACTGCCCGGCATGCTCGTGGCCTGGCACCTCAAGCAGCGTCTGGCGGAGCTAGAAGCCGCCGGCCGCCTGCGCAGCGAAATCGTGCTGGTGCCGGTAGCCAACCCGGTCGGCCTCGAACAGGTGCTGATGGACGTGCCGCTGGGCCGCTACGAGCTGGAGAGCGGGCAGAACTTCAACCGCTGGTTCGTCGACCTCAGCGAAGAAATCGGCAACGAAATCGAAGCGCAACTGAGCGATGAGCCGCAGCGCAACCTCGAGCTGATCCGCGCCAGCCTGCGCAATGCCCTCGCCCGCCACACCGCCACGACCCAGCTGCAATCCCAGCGCCTGACCCTGCAACGGCTGGCCTGCGATGCGGACATGGTGCTCGACCTGCATTGCGATTTCGAATCCGTGGTTCATCTCTACACCACGCCCGAGGCCTGGCCGCAGGTCGAGCCGCTGGCGCGCTATATCGAATCCCAGGCGAGCCTGTTGGCCACCGACTCCGGCGGCCAGTCATTCGATGAGTGCTTCACCCTGCTGTGGTGGCAATTGAAGGAGCGCTTCGGCGACCACTTCGAGATACCGCTGGGCAGTTTCTCGGTCACCGTCGAGTTGCGCGGTCAGGGGGATGTCACCCATCCGCTGGCCAGTCACGATTGCCAGGCGCTGATCGATTACCTGATCCATTTCGGCGCCATCGTCGGCGACCCAAAAGCCTTGCCCGCCCTGCCACACCCCGCCACACCGCTGGCCGGCGTGGAACCGGTGGCCACCCCCGTCGGCGGCCTGCTGGTCTATACCGCCACGCCCGGCCAGTTTCTGGAAGCCGGGCAGAAAATCGCCGAAATCATCGACCCGATCAGTGACCGGGTCACGCCAGTCCATTGCACCGCTTCCGGTCTGCTCTATGCCCGTTCGCTGCGGCGCATGGCCACCGCCGGGATGGTGATCGCCCACGTCGCGGGCGCCGAAGCCTATCGCAGCGGCTATCTACTTTCGCCTTGAGGATGCCTGTCCCATGTACAAATTGACCGTTGAAGGCCTGCACAAAAGCTATGGCGACCATCAGGTGCTCAAAGGCGTCTCGCTCAAGGCCAGGACCGGCGATGTAATCAGCCTGATCGGCGCCAGCGGCTCGGGCAAAAGCACCTTTTTGCGCTGCATCAACTTTCTCGAACAACCCAACGACGGCGCGATGAGCCTCGACGGCCAGGCGATCCGCATGGTCACCGACCGCCACGGCATGCACGTCGCCGACGCCGATGAACTGCAACGCCTGCGCACCCGCCTGGCCATGGTGTTCCAGCATTTCAATCTGTGGAGCCACATGACCGTGCTGGAAAACATCACCATGGCCCCGCGCCGGGTGCTGGGCTGCAGCAAACAGGAAGCCGACGACCGCGCGCGGCGTTATCTGGAAAAGGTCGGTTTGCCGGCGCGGGTGGCGGATCAGTACCCGGCGTTCCTCTCCGGCGGCCAGCAGCAACGGGTGGCGATTGCCCGGGCTTTGGCGATGGAGCCGGAAGTCATGCTGTTCGACGAACCGACCTCGGCGCTCGATCCGGAGCTGGTCGGCGAAGTGCTCAAGGTGATTCAGGGCCTGGCCGAGGAAGGCCGGACCATGATCATGGTCACCCACGAAATGAGCTTTGCCCGCAAGGTGTCGAGCCAGGTACTGTTCCTGCATCAAGGGCTGGTGGAGGAAGAAGGCGCGCCGGAAGAAGTGCTGGGCAATCCGAAGAGCGAACGCCTGAAGCAATTTCTCAGCGGCAATCTCAAGTAAAACTATTGCCCGGTCGGCGCGGTCATTGAAGGAACATCTTCAGAGCACACGTCGCCGGCATGGGCACTTCCACCGACTTCGCCAAACACTGGTTCAGCGCCCGCGACTGGAAGCCGTTCGCCTTTCAGAAACAGGTGTGGGCCGCAGTCAAACGTGGCGAGTCCGGCCTGCTGCACGCCAGCACCGGCGCCGGTAAAACCTACGCGGTTTGGTTTGCCGCGCTCAATCGCTTTGCCCGCTCCGGGCCTGTTGCTGAAACCACCCGTAAACGCAAACCACCCGCCGAACCGTTGACCGTGTTGTGGATCACCCCGATGCGGGCGCTGGCCGCCGACACCGCGCGCGCCCTGCAAGCGCCGCTGGACGATCTGCAGATCCCCTGGAGCGTCGGCCTGCGCACCGGCGACACCGGCAGCAGCGAACGCGCCCGGCAGAACCGGCGCCTGCCCACCACGTTGATCACCACCCCGGAAAGCCTGACCCTGATGCTCGCCCGGGCGGACGCACAAACGGCGCTGTCGACGCTACGCATGGTCGTGGTGGATGAGTGGCACGAATTGCTCGGCAACAAGCGCGGCGTGCAATTGCAACTGGCCCTCGCCCGACTGCGCCGCTGGCAGCCGGGGCTGATCGTCTGGGGCGTTTCCGCAACGCTCGGCAATCAGTCCCACGCCGAACAGGTGCTGATCCCACAGGGCGGTGGCGTCAGTATTCAGGGGCAAAGCGAAAAGTCGCTCAAGGTCGACACGCTGCTCCCACCGGCGATCGAACGCTTTCCCTGGGCCGGGCACATCGGTCTGAAGATGTTGCCGCAGGTGGTCGCCGAACTGGACGTTTGCGCCAGCAGCCTGGTGTTCACCAACACCCGGGCGCAATCGGAAATCTGGTATCAGGCCTTGCTGGAAGCGCGGCCGGACTGGGCCGGATTGATCGCCCTGCACCACAGCTCGCTGTCCCGTGACACTCGCGACTGGGTGGAACAGGCGCTGAAGAACGGCCAACTCAAAGCCGTGGTCTGCACTTCCAGTCTGGATCTGGGGGTGGATTTCCTGCCCGTGGAGCGGGTGCTGCAGATTGGCTCCGCCAAAGGCGTGGCGCGGCTGATGCAGCGTGCCGGACGTTCGGGGCATGCGCCCGGTCGAACGTCGCGGGTCACCCTGGTGCCGACCCACAGCCTGGAGCTGATCGAAGCTGCGGCCGCTGGCGATGCCGTGGCACAGCGGCGGATCGAACCGCGACTGTCACCGCACAAACCGCTGGATGTGCTGGTGCAACATCTGGTCAGCATGGCCCTGGGCGGTGGCTTTGTTCCCGATGAGCTGTACGAAGAAGTCCGTGGTGCCTGGGCCTATCGTGACCTGACGCTCGCGGACTGGGCCTGGGCGCTGGCGTTCGTACGCCACGGCGGGATGTCGCTGACGGCGTATCCGGATTACCGCCGGGTCGAGCCGGATGAACACGGGATCTGGCGCGTCCCCGACGCCCGCCTGGCGCGCCGTCATCGGATGAGCATCGGCACCATCGTCAGCGATGCCAGCATTCATCTGAAGTTCTGGAGCAAGGGCGGTGGCGGCAAACAACTGGGCAGCGTTGAAGAAGGCTTTATCGCTCGCCTCAAACCTGGCGATGGGTTTCTGTTCGCCGGTCGCTTGCTGGAGCTGGTGCGGGTGGAAAACATGACCGCCTATGTCAAACGCAGCACGGCGAAAAAAGCCGCGGTGCCGCGCTGGAATGGCGGGCGCATGCCGCTCTCCAATGAATTGGCCGAAGCGGTGGTCAGCCGGTTCAGCGCGGCGGCACAAGGCGAGTTTGCCGGCCCGGAAATGCAGGCCTTGCGACCGCTGCTGGAAACCCAGATGCGCTGGTCAGGCCTGCCGACCGTCAACAATCTGCTGGCCGAAGTGTTGAAATCCCGCGAAGGCTGGCACCTTTTCCTCTATCCGTTTGCCGGACGTCAGGTGCACCTGGGGCTGGCCAGCCTGCTGGCGTGGCGGGTCAGTCAGCGCCTGCCTGTGACCTTCTCGATTGCGGTCAACGATTACGGACTGGAATTGCTCAGCGCCACGCCCGTTGACTGGTCTGTGCAACTGGATGGCGCCCTGCTCAGCCCTGAGGATTTATTGCGCGATGTACTTGCCAGCCTCAACGCGGGCGAACTGGCGCTGCGCAGATTTCGGGAAATTGCGCGGATTGCCGGACTGGTGTTCGCCGGTTACCCCGGCGCGCCGAAAAGTACCCGTCAGGTCCAGGCTTCCAGCGGGCTGTTCTTCGAGGTGTTCAAACAATACGACGCCGGCAACCTGCTGCTGGCCCAGGCTGGGGAAGAAGTCCTGCGGGAAGAACTGGATATTCGTCGGCTGGAGCAGACACTGGAGCGAATCAACCGGATGAAACTCGATATGCACTTGATCAAACGTCCGACACCGCTCGGCTTTCCATTGCTGGTGGAACGCATGCGCGAAAGCATGAGCTCGGAAAAACTCGCTGACCGCATCCGGCGTATGGTCGGCGATCTGGAGAACACCGCCGACAAGGGCCAATCCTGATGAACGCGCCTTACCCCGTGCGTCTGGCAGGCGAAGACCTCTGGTTGCTGCCGGAAAAGGCGCTGTACTGGCCGGCGCAGCAGACGCTGCTGATTGCCGATGTGCATTTCGGCAAAGCGGCCGCTTATCGTCGCCTGGGACAGCCGGTGCCGCAGGGCACTACGACCAGCAACATTGCCGTGATCGAGCAGTTGCTGGCGAAACTGCCATGTCGGCAATTGATCTTTCTTGGGGACTTTCTGCACGGGCCCGGCTCCCACGCCACGGGCACCTTGAACGAATTGGCTCGGTGGCGCGAACGGCATAAGGATCTGCCCATCACGCTGATTCGCGGCAATCATGACAAGCGGGCGGGCGATCCACCGCAGTCGCTGAATATCCGGGTGGTGCCGGAGCCCATGCTGCTGGGCCCCTTCTCGCTGCAGCACGAGCCGGATCCGCACCCTGAACGGCACGTCCTCGCCGGGCACGTACACCCGGTTTATCGATTGATCGGCAAGGGGCGCCAGCGTTTGCGGCTGGCGTGTTTCAGGCTGGGGGAACGCATCAGCCTGTTGCCGGCGTTCGGCGCCTTCACCGGCGGTTATCCGGTGGAGAAGGAAGACAGCTGTCGGATCTTCGTCATTGGCGACAACGAAATATGGCCCGTCGGCTGACGTCCTGTTCAGGATTCAGCCGACGGGCCATACGTTCAATCAGGCGACGGGCGCGGGGGGCGGTTTGTCCGGCAACGTAGGCTCGCCGGGCTCGGTCGGTTCTTCGTTGGGGGTATCGGGATCGGGCTGGTGAGGGATTCCGCCAGCCATTGCGATGGGCGGGTGTGCCAACAAGGACCAGGCCAATACGCCAACCTGATTGGGCTCGAGCCTTGCCAGTTCGGCAGTGATTTGCGGATCGATCTTCATGGAGCACTCCTCGGCGAAGGCCCGTCCCGCTGTTCGCGAAACGGGCAGTACACCTCATAGAGTGTCTACCCGCCGAAGAATTCCCGGTAACTGCCGGATGGACGGATCAGGTACGCGGCAGGGTCACGCCACGCTGGCCCTGATACTTGCCGGCACGGTCCTTGTAGGAGACTTCACATTCCTCATCGGACTCCAGGAACAGCATCTGCGCCACACCTTCGTTGGCGTAGATCTTCGCCGGCAGGTTGGTGGTGTTGGAGAACTCCAGGGTCACCTGACCTTCCCACTCCGGCTCGAGCGGGGTGACGTTGACGATGATGCCGCAACGGGCGTAGGTGCTTTTGCCCAGGCAGATGGTCAGGACGTTGCGTGGAATACGGAAGTACTCAACGGTCGTGGCCAGGGCGAAGGAGTTTGGCGGGATGATGCAGACGTCGCTGTGGACGTCGACGAAGCTGCCGGCGTCGAAATTCTTCGGATCGACGATGGCCGAATTGATGTTGGTGAACACCTTGAAATGATTGGTGCAGCGCACATCGTAGCCGTAGCTCGACACACCGTAGGAGATCACACGGCTGTCGTCGCTGCCGCGTACCTGGCGCTCGACGAATGGCTCGATCATGCCGTGTTCCTGCGCCATGCGGCGAATCCACTTGTCCGATTTGATGCTCATGGCGGGTGTCCTGAATAGCGAGGTGGAAAAAATCTGTCCGGCATCTTACCGGGCGCGCCGCCGGGTTCAAAGTGCGGGGTGCAATTCTCGCCGAACGTGCGGGATTTACGCGGCTTCGCGACGAACCGTCACACCGTCGATCCCTAAAACAGAGAAACCTTCGCAAGAAGCATTGGCACGTTCCGGAAAAAGGGTTAAGGTGGCGCCACTGTGCTGCTTGTGTCACTGAGAATCTCTACACGATATGTTGAATTTCGATCCAACCATCTACAAGAATTTTTCCTGCTCTTTGCACTCAGTCTCGGCCAGGGTTCTTCCTGAGTCGCAGTTATCTTTGTTCAAGGAGTTACACCATGTCTAATCGCCAAACCGGTACCGTTAAGTGGTTCAACGATGAAAAAGGCTTCGGCTTCATCACTCCACAATCCGGTGACGACCTGTTCGTTCACTTCAAAGCTATCCAATCCGACGGCTTCAAAAGCCTGAAAGAAGGCCAACAGGTTTCTTTCATCGCTACCCGCGGTCAGAAAGGCATGCAAGCTGAAGAAGTACAAGTTATCTAACTTGTAGCTTCTTTAGAAAAAGGCCCCGCCCTCAAAAGCGGGGCTTTTTTGTGGGCGTCTGTTTTTCCGGGCGCAAAAAAAGATCGCAGCCCGTGAAGGCTGCGATCTTTTGCGCTGCTTACCAGGCCACGCCGAAACCGGCGGTGTAGCGGGTCTTGCTCAGGTCCGCATCCTCGGTGCCGCTGATGATGTCGCGTTCGGCCTTGAGGTTGAGCGAGGCCCACTCGGTGACTTTGTAGCGCAGGCCCATTTCCGCATCCAGCGCATAATCGGCTACGCCGGAGAGTGGCTTGCCGACTTCGCCATTGGTGAAGAACTCGACCTTCTTGCCGATCAGGTAGCGGTTGTAGTCCCACTTCATGGCGACCGAATAGAAGTTGTCCTTGCTGCCATCGCGGTACTCGTAATCGGTTCGGTTGAGCAGCGAACCCAGGGAGAACGCTCCCAGCTCGTCATCCCAGAACTGGTAACCCGGGCCGGTACCCACCACGCGCTGGCGCGCCAGCTCTTCGATGTGATCGCGCTTGTAGTTCAACCGCCCCTGCCAGAACCATTGATCAGTGAGGAAGCGGTCGAGCGAGTACTCGGCGCGCCAGTTGTCGGTGGTGGTCACGTCGTCCTGCACTTCGCGGTTGTATTCGCCCTCGGCGATATGGCGCCAGCGGCCGTGACGAGCAGTGGTCTTGAAGCCGACATCGTAGTCGTCGGTATCTTTCTCGGCGCGCTGGTAGTCGAGCGCCAGATCGACGTTGCCCTTCCACACCAGATCCTCGACCACCGGCTTCGGCTTGAGAATCTGCTGAATGCTCGCCAGCTCCACGGTTTTCGGCGCCTCGCCGTTGGCCAATGTGACCTTGCCCTCTTCGGCAGCACTCAGGGACTTGGCCTTCTCGCCGTTATAGGCGTCCTGCTTGACCAGCAGTTCCTGATCGCTCTCCAGGGTCTTGACCTGCTTCCAGTCGATGGTAACGGCCCCGGCGTACTGGGTCTGGACCAGCAACTTGCCGCCGTCGAACAGCGTGATTTTACCGCTCAGCTTGTCACCGTTCTTCAACCAGACGGTGTCGGCAAGCAAAGGTGTGGACGCACTGAAGACAGCAAGGCACAGCAGGGTTCTGGACAACATAAGCGAATCGAAGACTCAAGTTTGCGAAAAAAGGGTCGGCATTATCCGTAGGAATAATCCCCTGACAAGGAGTGACCCGGCTAATTCTGTTGAGTTCATTTCTCAATTGCCCATCCACCGATTACGCTTAAGCACATAACGCGATCAAGTTCAGGAACCGCGCACGTGACAGACCCGATGCATGCCTGTGAAAACGATCCGCAAATCCGACGCACGGCACTCTATTCCACCCTCGCCCAAGTGCCTGAGGGCAAAGTCGTCAGCTATGGTCAGTTGGCCGAACTGGCGGGGTTGGGGCGCGCCGCCCGCTGGGTCGGTCGGACCCTGAGCCAATTGCCCGGCGACACCAAACTGCCATGGCACCGCGTGCTCGGCGCCGGCGGTCGGATCAGCCTGCCGGCGGGCAGCCCGTCCGGGGACGAACAGCGGGCGCGATTGCGTATGGAAGGCATCACCGTCCTGAACAATCGTGTGGATATTCGGCGCCATGGCTGGCGTCCGGTAGAGCACAGCGGTTAGAGTGCGCGCTTTGTTTTCGCAATCTTGAGGCAGACTTCAGCCCATGCCCCGTAAAACCTGGCGCGCCGCGCTCGCCGCCTATGCCAGTCCTTCGACGCTCGTGCTGTTGTTGCTGGGTTTCGCCGCCGGCCTGCCGTACATGCTGGTGTTCTCGACACTTTCGGTCTGGCTGCGTGAAGCCGGTGTGGCCCGCGAGACGATCGGCTACGCCAGCCTGATCGGTCTTGCCTACGCCTTCAAATGGGTCTGGTCGCCCCTGCTCGACCAATGGCGCCTGCCGTTGCTGGGCAAGCTGGGTCGCCGCCGTTCGTGGCTGGTGCTCTCACAGACGCTGGTAATCCTCGGCCTGATCGGTATGGGTTTTTGCGACCCGCAGAAACACCTGTCCTGGCTGATCGCCATCGCCGTGATCGTGGCGTTCGCTTCCGCCACCCAGGATATCGCGGTCGACGCCTATCGCCTGGAAATCGCCGAAGACAGCCGTCAGGCCGCGCTGGCCGCCAGCTATATGTCCGGCTATCGGATCGCCGCCCTGCTCGCGACCGCGGGTGCGCTGTTCTTCGCCGAGGGTTTCGGCTCTACAGGCTTCAAGTACCAGCATTCGGCCTGGACCGGCACCTACGTGCTGTTCGGTGCCCTGATGGTGCCTGCCCTGCTCACCACCCTGCTGATGCGCGAGCCGCCGGTGCCGTTGCGCACCCAGTTGCAGGCGGGGCGTTACACCTTCATGCATCAGTTGATGTCGGTGTTCGTGCTGATCATTTTGCTGGTCTCCGTGCCGGCCATGTTCACCCAGCTCTACAACACCGATTTCGCCAGCGTGCTGTTTGGCGACATGAGCCCGCTGGACCTGCTGCTGGAAGACCGGGCGTTCCTGCGCGCAATTCTCTACACCACGCTGACCTGCCTGTGCCTCTCGGCCATGGGACGTCGCGGTCTGGCGCCAGTGCTGACGCCGGTCAACGACTTCATCCTGCGCTACCGCTGGCAGGCGTTGCTGCTGCTTGGCCTGATCGCCACCTATCGGATGTCCGACACGGTGATGGGCGTGATGGCCAACGTGTTCTATATCGACCAGGGTTTCACCAAGGACCAGATCGCCAGCGTCAGCAAGATCTTCGGCCTGATCATGACCCTCGTCGGCGCCGGCATGGGCGGTCTGCTGATCGTGCGCTTCGGCATCCTGCCGATCCTGTTCATCGGCGGCGCCGCGTCGGCGGGCACCAATCTGCTGTTCCTGATGCTGGCCGACATGGGCCCGAACCTGCAGATGCTGGTGGTGACGATCTCCCTCGACAACTTCAGCTCCGGCCTGGCCACCTCAGCGTTCGTCGCCTACCTGTCGAGCTTGACCAACCTGAAGTTCTCCGCCACCCAGTACGCGCTGCTCAGCTCGATCATGCTCCTGCTGCCACGCCTGATCGGCGGCTACTCCGGGGTGATGGTGGAGAAGTTCGGTTATCACAACTTCTTCCTGATCACCGCGCTGCTCGGCGTTCCGACCCTGGTGCTGATCGCCCTGCACTGGTTCCAGGAAAGCCGCCGCGAAGGCCCGACGCCGACGCCGGAACCTGCACCGACCTCCGTCGTGGAAGAATCGTAAGACATCTCGCACCCGGCGAGAGGGTTTGCGCCGGGGCTGCACTTCTGTACGCCGGCGGATCTCGCCGTTACACTGCTCCGTCATTTCCAGTCATAGCAACCGACAACGGCCAACCATGCGCACCAGTCAATTTTTGCTCGCCACACAGAAAGAAACGCCTTCCGACGCGGTCGTGATCAGCCATCAGCTGATGCTGCGCGCCGGCATGATCCGCAAACTCGCCTCGGGCCTGTACACCTGGCTGCCGATGGGCTTGCGAGTGATGCGCAAGGTGGAAGCCATCGTTCGTGAAGAAATGGACGCCGCCGGCTCTCTGGAAGTGTTGATGCCGAGCACCCAACCGGCCGAGCTGTGGCAGGAATCGGGTCGCTGGGAAGAATACGGCCCGGAGCTGCTGCGCATCAAAGACCGCCACGGTCGTGATTTCTGCGCGGGCCCGACCCACGAAGAAGTGATCACCGATCTGATGCGCAACGAGTTGAGCAGCTACAAACAGCTGCCGATCAACCTGTACCAGATCCAGACCAAATTCCGTGACGAAATCCGTCCACGCTTCGGCCTGATGCGCGGTCGCGAATTCATCATGAAGGACTCCTACTCGTTCCATGCGGATCAGGCGTCGCTGCAGATCACCTATGACCGCATGCACGAAGCGTACTGCAACATCTTCACCCGCCTGGGCCTGAAATTCCGTCCGGTGGAAGCCGACAACGGTTCGATCGGTGGCGCCGGCTCCCACGAATTCCACGTGCTGGCCGAGTCCGGCGAAGACGATATCGTCTTCAGCAACGGTTCCGACTACGCAGCGAACATCGAGAAAGCCGAAGCCGTGCCGCGTGAAACCTCGCGCGCCGCGCCAAGCGAAGAGCTGCGTCTGGTCGATACGCCAGACACCAAGACCATCGCGGCCCTGGTGGAAAAATTCAATCTGCCGATTGAAAAGACCATCAAGACCCTGATCGTGCACGCCGAAGAAGAAGGCAAGCTGATCGCCCTGATCATTCGCGGCGACCACGAGCTGAACGAAATCAAGGCTGCCAACCAGCCAGGCGTTGCCAGCCCGCTGGTCATGGCCTCCGATGCCGAACTGCGTGACGCCATCGGCGCCGGCGCCGGCTCCCTCGGCCCGCTGAACCTGCCGCTGCCGATCATCATCGACCGTTCGGTGGAGCTGATGAGCGACTTCGCCATCGGTGCCAACATCGACGACAAGCACTACTTCGGCGTGAACTGGGAGCGTGATCTGCCGGTTCCGACCGTGGCCGACCTGCGCAACGTCGTGGCCGGCGACCCGAGCCCGGACGGCAAGGGCACCCTGGAAATCAAGCGCGGCATCGAAGTCGGGCACATCTTCCAGCTGGGCAACAAGTACAGCAAGGCGATGAAGTGCGAAGTGCTGGGCGAGAACGGCAAGCCGGTGACCCTGGAAATGGGTTGCTACGGTATCGGCGTGTCCCGCGTGGTGGCTGCCGCCATCGAGCAGAACAACGACGAGAACGGCATCATCTGGAGCGACGCCCTGGCACCGTTCCAGATCGCTCTGGTGCCACTGCGCTATGAAACCGAGCTGGTGCGTGAAGCCACCGACAAGCTGTACGCGGAACTGACCGCGGCCGGCTTCGAAGTGCTGCTGGACGACCGCGACAAGAAAACCAGCCCGGGCATCAAGTTCGCGGACATGGAGCTGATCGGCATTCCGCACCGGATCGTGGTCAGCGACCGCGGCCTCGCCGAAGGCAACCTGGAATACAAGAGCCGTACCGAAGGCCAGGCGCAAGCGCTGCCGGTTGCCGACGTGCTGTCCTTCCTTCAGGCCCGTATCCGCCGCTGAAACCAGATAGAGACGTCATGTTCAAGCGAAACACCTTAGGCCTCGGTGGTGCCGCCCTGTGCGGCACCCTGCTGGTCAGCGGCTGTGCCAATCACATGTCACAACGCAGCGAGCACGAGGAACGTGTCGAGCGCAAACTGCTCGATCACAGCCTGCAGATCGATGTCGGCGAGCCCAAGGTGCTTGAGCTGCCGCAACGGCGCGTGAAGATCAACGAACAGAAGACTTTCGAAGTCACCGAGTTCGAGGTCACCCGCCATTACGACCGTTACACGCCTTACCAGCCATGGCGGGAGATCTACGAGATTCCGCTGGGCGCGGTGGCGGTGGTCGGCGGCGTCGGCGCGAACGTGGTCAACGTGTTTGCCCTCGGCAATCTGCCCGACAGCGTGACACGGGACTGGCTCAGCTACGGTTTCGCCGGGCTCAACCCGTTCATGAACGTGCAATCCAATGGTCGCGCGCAACAGAACCTGGCCGGCATCGATGAAGTCCAGCGCGACAAGCGCACGGAATATTCGAGCCTGCCGTGGAGCGAGCGCCCGGTTCAGGTCAAGGCCGGCAAGCAGACCTTCGACATGACCACCGATCGCAACGGCGTGCTGCGTCTAAACCTGCTGGACAGCCCGTTCGCCGAAAACGACCTCAATCATGTAGGCAAACTGCAGATCAGCGTCGAAGACGGCAAGGATGACGTGCATTCCGACTCGTCTCTGGCGATCAGCAGTCATCTGCGTGGCAAGCTGCTGGAAGCTCACGGGCTGATCTACGACGATCTGGAAGACGACGAAGTGAGCCAATGGGTGCACCGGGTCAAGCGTCTGTCGGAACTGGGTCTGGAAGAAGAAGCCAGTGAACTGGAACAAAGCCTGATTGAACTGACCCGCAACGATCCTGAGTTGCAGGCCGAATTCCTCAAGTCCCTGACCCGGGATGCGGGGCGTCTGGTGGCGGATCCAGGGCCGAACTGACCCCCTGAAAAAATGCCCGAACCTGCTTCGGGCATTTTTTTGTCCGCCTATCGTTCGAACAACTCCATTTGTTCGAAACCGCCGCGTAAATCCTCCAGCCGCACACCCACCCCCAGCAATCGCACCGGTTTGCCTCCGCGGTTGAACGCCTGCGTCAGCATCAACTGGTAACTGCCCAGATCCCGCCCTGCCCCGGCCTGCTCCAGTGTGGTCTGGGTGAAATCGTGAAACTTCACTTTGACGAACGGCTTGCCCGGCCGGTAGCTGCTGTCGATCCGCGCCATGCGGGTTTTCAGGGTTTCCAACAGTTCCGGAAGCTTGTCGAGGCAACTGCGCAGATCCGGCAGATCGACGTCGTAGGTGTTTTCGACACTGATTGACTGACGACGACTGTCGTTGTGCACCAGCCGCTCATCGATCCCACGGGCCAGACTCCACAAACGCTCGCCGAAACTGCCGAATTCCCGCACCAGCGCCAGCTTGTCCCACTCGCGCAATTGCAGACAGTCACTGATACCGAGCTTGCTCAACTTGTCGGCCGTGACCTTGCCCACCCCGTGCAGCTTGCTCACCGGCAGGCCACTGACGAAGTCTTCGACCTGATCCGGGGTAATCACGAACAAGCCGTTGGGCTTTTTCCAGTCGCTGGCGATCTTGGCCAGAAACTTGTTCGGCGCCACGCCGGCGGAGACGGTGATGTGCAACTGATTGGAAACCCGGCGGCGAATGTCCTGGGCGATCCGCGTGGCGCTGCCGCCGAAGTGCGCGCTGTCCGAGACGTCGAGATAGGCTTCGTCCAGGGAAAGCGGCTCGATAAGGTCGGTGTAATCGCTGAAGATCGTATGAATTTCCTTCGACGCCTCGCGATAGGCATCCATGCGTGGCTTGACGATGGTCAGGTCCGGGCACAGCTTCAGGGCATGTCCGGACGACATCGCCGAGCGAACCCCATAAGCCCGCGCCTCATAGTTGCAGGTGGCGATCACTCCGCGCCGGTCTGCCGAGCCACCCACCGCCAACGGCTTGCCGGCGAGGCTCGGGTCATCCCGCATCTCGATGGCGGCGTAGAAACAGTCACAGTCGACGTGGATGATTTTTCGCTGAGTCATGACAGAAAAGGAAACATGGCGAGCCGGACCGGCAGTATCTCACTGACACCTGTATATAGCACCAGTGGTATGAATGTTCTTTTCAGTTTGTAGGAAACCGCCTTTGAATTTATTTTCTCAATCGAAAAGCAACCTCCAATAGAGCTGAAACCCTTGTGCTGCCTGACCTGCAGCCGGGAAAAAGACCGTCCGTCAGCGCTAACCAATTGAAGCTGAACAGGTTTTATCCGAATTGAAGGTTGACACTCCGGCGTTCCTCTGTAGAATGCCGCCACACAGACGCGGGATGGAGCAGTCTGGTAGCTCGTCGGGCTCATA
>NZ_JBQEQB010000028.1:57843-77472 GCF_052046055.1 Pseudomonas sp. 22082 | reverse complement strand
TGCGGCTGCGCCGCACGGTCGCTGCGCTCCCACCCCCGGATAAATCCCTCCACTCAGCCTGCCGATGGGGCCGGCACGTCAAGAGCGATACTTGAGCTAACGCTCATCGTTTTGAGTGGTGGGAAGCGAACAGCGAACAGCGAATGCGGGTTGGCTTGATCGTTCCCACGCTCCGCGTGGGAATGCAGCCCGGGACGCTCTGCGTCCCATCCGAGCTGCCAGCGAATGCAGTTGTCGCTGGCAGGTCGGTTTGGTCAGAGCGGTTTAGTTGTGTGTGGGATGACGTTGTACTTCGACGTTATCCAGCACGCGGTTCACGGCGAGTTCGGCGAGCATGATGACTTGTTGAATGCCCAGAATCCGGTGTCGCTGTGGTGAGTCGACATAGGCTGCCACGTCACTGGCCATGACGCTGGCCGAGGCCAGGGATTCGCAGGCGTGGGCCAGCAGGCTTTCGTCGTCCATGTCCGGTGAAATCTGGAACATTTCGCTCGGTTTGCGGCCGGGGCATTTTTTCGGGAGAGGGTTCAGGTAGTGGTCGAGCGCGCGTTCGGCGGCGTCGTGGAGTTTGTTTGAATCGGCGGATTCGTAGGGCGAGGTGTCGTTGGTTTCAGGGGGATTCGGCGTTGGTTTCTTCATGGAAACATTACTCGATGGCTTGTTGGGTTGAAGCTGCCAGCTTTCGTTTTCCAGGCGAGAGGGTGGCAGCTGTGCACGGACTGGAAAAACCGGTCAAACCATCCAAACCCGGCAGGCCCAAGGGCCTCCCGCGCACAGCCGCCATAACATTGCGATTCAAAAAGCGCCGCAGTATGCCATGAGCATTGATGGTAGAAATCGAGTTTTCCAGACCCGGCCGCTGATGCGTCAGCGACCCCCAAAAGCCTATCCACCTCGTTTCCGAGGGACAACCGACGCGACTTGTCGGAAACGTCCCCCCAAATCACCCCGTCTGTAGGACGGTAAACTCAGTTCGCGAGCCTGGCTCCACCCAGACTCCCACTCATCTCATAAGCCGCCAATTCCGCCTGATGCCCCGCCAATATCTCCGGCAGCGAACCGCGCAAGTACTCGACCCAGGTCTTGATCTTCGCATCCAGATACTGCCGGGACGGGTAGATCGCGTACAGGTTCAGTTCCTGCGAGCGGTAGTTGGGCATCACCCTCACCAACGAGCCGTTGCGCAAGCCTTCAATCGCGGCGTACACCGGTAACACGCCGACTCCCATCCCACTGGTGATCGCGCTTTTCATCGCGTCGGCGGAGTTCACCAGGAAAGGGGAGCTGTTGATAGTGACCACTTCCTGACCGTCCGGGCCGTCGAAGGCCCATTTTTCCAGGGGGATCACCGGGCTCACCAGGCGCAGGCAGGCGTGGTTCAGCAGGTCGCTGGGTTTCTGTGCGCAGCCGTTGGCTTTCACGTAGGCCGGCGAGGCGCAGACGATGCTGTAGGTGATGCCCAGGCGTTGCGAAACGAAACCCGAGTCCGGCAGCTCGCGAGCCAGGACGATGGACACGTCGTAGCCTTCGTCGAGCAGGTCCGGCACGCGGTTTGCCATGGTCAGGTCGAAGGTCACGTCCGGGTGGGTCTTGCGATAGCGGGCGATGGCGTCGATCACGAAGTGCTGGCCGATGCCGGTCATGGTGTGCACTTTCAATTGTCCGGCCGGGCGGGCGTGGGCTTCGCTGGCTTCGGCTTCGGCCTCTTCGACGTAGGCGAGGATCTGCTCGCAGCGCAGCAGGTAGCGCTTGCCGGCTTCGGTGAGCGCGATGCGGCGGGTCGTGCGATTGAGCAGGCGGGTTTGCAGGTGGGCCTCAAGGTTGGAGACCGCGCGCGAGACGTTGGCGGTGGTGGTATCGAGCTGCACGGCGGCGGCGGTGAAGCTGCCGGCTTCGGCCACACAACTGAAGGCGCGCATGTTTTGCAAAGTGTCCATGGGGTGCTCTCAAGGGAGATGGCAAATTGTGACACGAAGTTTCAGGGTCTGAGACCCCCGACCAAGGGATTATCTCGTTAACGGTAACAAAGATTCACAGGAATCCCAGCTTATCGCCGTTATTGCGCCCCCCTAGAATTGCGCCCACCTCGAAACATCCCCCACCTCAGGAATTCGCAGCAGTGCCGCGTCGCATCAACAGAGCGCTTTTGCCGCTCAGTGTTCTGGCTCTTTCGTTAGGTCTCGGCGGCTGCATTGGAACCGGAGGAATTGCCCCACAGGGCAAGGCTCTGGAGGCTAATGAACTGGCCACCGACGAGGCCATCGCCCACGCCGCCCGTGACGCAAACTGGCCCACCGCCCAATGGTGGCAAGCCTACGGTGACCCGCAACTCAGCCATTGGATCGACCTCGCCGTGCAGGGCAGCCCGACCCTGGCCATGGCCGCCGCGCGCGTGCGTCAGGCCCGGTCCATGGCCGGTGTCGCCGAGGCCGCCGAGTCGTTGCAGATCAATGGCGAGTCGACCCTCAAGCGCCACAACTGGCCGACCGATCAGTTCTACGGCCCCGGTGAGCTGGCCAACAGCACCACCTGGGACAACAACGCCGCGCTGGGTTTCAGTTACGCCCTCGACCTCTGGGGGCGTGAAAGCAACAGCACCGAGCGTGCGGTGGATCTGGCGCACATGAGCGCGGCCGAGGCGCGTCAGGCGCAGCTCGAATTGCAGAACAACATCGTGCGCGCCTACATCGAGCTGTCGCTGCATTACGCCCAGCGCGACATCGTCGCGGCGACGCTCAAGCAGCAACAGCAGATTCTCGAGCTGGCGCAGAAACGCCTGAACGGCGGGATCGGCACCCACTTCGAAGTCAGCCAGGCCGAAACCCCGCTGCCGGAAACCCATCGGCAACTGGATGCGCTGGACGAAGAAATCGCCCTGAGCCGCAACCAGATCGCCGCACTGGCCGGCAAGGGGCCGGGCGCCGGGACGCAATTGCAGCGGCCGACCCTGTCCCTTGGCGCAGCGCTCAAACTGCCGTCGGCGCTGCCCGCCGAACTGCTCGGCCAGCGTCCGGACGTGGTCGCCAGTCGCTGGCAAGTGGCGGCGCAGGCGCGCGGAATCGATGTCGCGCATGCCGGGTTCTACCCCAACGTCGATCTGGTCGGCAGCCTCGGCTACATGGCCACCGGCGGCGGGGCGCTGGAGTTCCTGACCGGCAAGAAGCTCAACTACAACGTCGGCCCGGCGATCTCGCTGCCGATCTTTGACGGCGGGCGACTGCGTGCGGAGCTCGGCGAAGCGTCGGCGGGTTATGACATCGCCGTCGCGCATTACAACCAGACCCTGGTCAATGCGCTGAAGAACATCTCGGATCAGTTGATTCGCCGCGAGTCGATGGACAAGCAGCAGACATTCGCCGCCGAATCCGTGGCCACGGCGCAGAAGACCTACGACATCGCGATGATCGCCTACCAGCGGGGGCTCACCGATTACCTCAACGTGCTCAATGCGCAGACCTTGCTGTTCAAACAACAGCAGGTTCAGCAGCAAGTGCAGGCGGCGCGGTTGAGTGCGCATGCGGAACTGGTGACGGCATTGGGCGGTGGCCTTGGCGCGGGTAAAGACGTGCCGACGGCACAACAAACCCAGGCACCGAAAACCCCGGCCCTCCTGCGTTGAACACACAACCCCTGTGGGAGCGGGCTTGCTCGCGAAGAGGGGGTGTCAGGCAGCCCATGTGTTNCCCGCTCCCACAGTTTCTCCGGTGCGACTGAATTTTTGAGCACGACCAAATGACTCCCTTGCCCGCACCTTTACGCTGGCTCTACTCCCTGGAATGGCGCCGGGGCTTATTCGACTGGGCGCGCAGCGACGGCGTGACCTGGGTCTACATCTTCAAGGTGTTGATCGCCGCATTCCTCACCCTGTGGCTGGCGATGCGTCTGGAACTGCCGCAACCGCGCACGGCGATGATCACCGTGTTCATCGTCATGCAGCCGCAGAGCGGTCAGGTGTTCGCCAAGAGTTTCTATCGCTTCCTCGGCACCCTGGCCGGGTCGGCGATGATGGTCACGCTGATTTCGCTGTTCGCCCAGAACACCGAACTGTTCCTCGGCTCGCTGGCGATCTGGGTCGGCATCTGCTCGGCCGGGGCCGCCCGTTGCCGTAACTTCCGCGCCTACGGTTTCGTGCTGGCCGGCTACACGGCGGCGATGGTCGGCCTGCCGGCGCTCGCTCATCCTGACGGCGCGTTCATGGCGGCGGTGTGGCGAGTGCTGGAAATCTCTCTGGGGATTCTCTGCTCGACCCTGGTCAGCGCCGCGATCCTGCCGCAGACCGCCAGTGCCGCGATGCGCAACGCCTTGTATCAGCGCTTCGGTGTGTTCGCCCTGTTCGTCACCGACGGCCTGCGCGGGCGCAGCAAACCGGAGGCGTTCGAGGCCAGCAACGTGCGCTTCATCGCCGAAGCGGTGGGGCTGGAAGGGCTGCGCAGCGTGACCGTGTTCGAAGACCCGCACATGCGCCGGCGCAATGGTCGGCTCAGTCGCCTGAACAGCGAGTTCATGGGCATCACCACCCGTTTCAACGCCTTGCACCAGTTGCTCGAACGCCTGCGCAACAACGGTGCCGATCATGTGGAAGCGGCGATCAAACCGGGCCTGCAGGACCTTGCTGAAGTACTCGACGGTTTCAGCGGCCGCGCCCTGACCAGCCCGGATGCGGCGCGTCTGGTGCTGGCGCTGGCGGCGTACAAGGAAGGCTTGCCGGCGCGGGTGCGCAGCCTGCGGGCGATCTTCCAGGAGAGTGAACCGAGCGACGCCGAGCAGTTGGATTTCCACACCGCATACGAGTTGCTCTATCGCTTCGTCGATGACTTGCACAGTTATGCACAGACCCACGCCTCGCTCGCCGATCACCGCCACGAACGCGAGCGCTGGGACGAGCCGTTCACCCCGCAAACCAGTTGGTGGGCTGCAGCGGCTTCGGGGATTCGTGCGTCATTCATCCTGATCGTGCTTGGCAGTTACTGGGTCGCCACTGCGTGGCCGAGCGGCGCGACCATGACCCTGATCGCCGCGGCCACCGTGGGTCTGTCCGCCGCCACACCGAATCCGAAACGCATGGCGTTCCAGATGGCCTGCGGCACGTTCCTCGGGGCGTTGATCGGCTTCGTCGAGATGTTTTTCATCTTCCCGTGGATCGACGGTTTCCCACTGTTGTGCGTGATGCTCGCCCCGGTGATCGTGCTCGGTTCGTTCCTCGCTTCGCGGCCGCAATACGCCGGCGTCGGCCTCGGTCTGCTGATCTTTTTCAGCACCGGTTCGGTGCCGGACAACCTGACGATCTACAACCCCTACACCTTCATCAACGACTACATCGCCATGGTCATGGGCATGCTGGTCTGCGCAGCGGCGGGCGCGATCATTCTGCCGCCGAACAGCCGCTGGTTGTGGCAGCGCCTGGAGCAGGATCTGCGCGGGCAAGTGGTGTACGCGATCAGCGGCAAGCTCAAAGGCCTGGCGTCGAGTTTCGAAAGCCGTACCCGCGACCTGATGCATCAGGCCTATGGGCTGGCGGCCGGTCAGCCGCAGGTGCAGAAAAACCTGCTGCGCTGGATGTTCGTGGTGCTGGAAGTCGGCCACGCGATCATCGAGTTGCGCAAGGAACAGGCGATCCTGCCGGTGCACCCGGCGTATGCCGAATCCCAGCCGTGGCGCCAGGCAATCCGGGTCATGGGACGCTCGCTGGTGCGGCTGTTCCTGCAACCGAATTCGAGCAATCTGGAGCGCGCGCTGGTCGCGGTCGATCACGCGATCAGCCGTGTCGCCGCCACCGATGAGCCGTTCGCCCCGCACTTCGATACCTCGGCACTGCGGCGGGTGAAAAGCTATCTGCACTTCATCCGCACCTCGTTGCTCGACCCGCAATCGCCCCTTGCTGCCTACGCCATCGCCAAGCCCGAAGGACTTGCCCATGCCTCGTGAAATCGCCTTCCACGGCGTGTACATGCCGACCATGACCCTGATGTTTTTCGTCGCTGCGGCACTGGCCTGGGCGCTGGACCGGTTTCTGTCGGGGTTCGATCTGTACCGCTTCTTCTGGCACCCGGCGCTGCTGCGCCTGAGCCTGTTTACCTGTCTGTTCGGCGCGATGGCGCTGACTGTCTACCGTTGAGAACGCTCTGATGAAAAAGTTTTTCAGCCTGCTCGCGACCCTGCTGGTGCTGGCCCTGGCGCTGTGGATCGGCCGCACGTTGTGGGAGCACTACATGAACACCCCGTGGACCCGCGACGGCCGGGTGCGCGCCGACATCATCAACGTCGCCGCCGACGTCACTGGCGAAGTGGTCGACGTGCCGGTGCGCGACAACCAGTTGGTGAAGAAAGGTGATCTGCTGATGCAGATCGACCCCGAGCACTACCGCCTGGCGGTGAAACAGGCGCAGTCGCTGGTGGCTTCGCGCAAGGCCACGTGGGAGATGCGCAAGGTCAACGCCCATCGCCGCGCCGACCTCGACAACCTGGTGATCTCCAAGGAAAACCGCGATGACGCCAGCAACATCGCCGACTCGGCGCTGGCCGATTACCAACAGGCCCAGGCACAGCTGGAAGCCGCCGAACTCAACCTCAAACGCACAGAAGTGCGGGCGGCGGTGGACGGCTACGTGACCAACCTCAACGTCCATCGCGGCGACTACGCGCGCATCGGCGAAGCGAAAATGGCCGTGGTCGACATGAACTCGTTTTGGGTCTACGGCTTCTTCGAAGAAACCAAACTGCCTCACGTGCGCGTTGGCGACAAAGCCGACATGCAGCTGATGAGCGGCGAAGTCCTCAAGGGCCACGTGGAAAGTATTTCCCGTGGCATCTACGACCGCGACAACCCGGAAAGCCGCGAGCTGATCGCCGATGTGAACCCGACCTTCAACTGGGTGCGCCTGGCGCAACGGGTGCCGGTGCGGATTCACATCGATGAAGTGCCGGAGGGTGTGCTGCTGGCGGCGGGGATCACTTGCACCGTGGTGGTGAAGCAGGACGCAGTAGATAACTGACAGACCGCGTTCTAGCCATTTGCGAGCAGGCTCGCTCCCACAGATATCACGGCGTCCAGGTATCCTGAGTACGCCACGATACCTGTGGGAGCGGGCTTGCCCGCGATGCAGGCGACTCGGTCTTACGAGGGAATACTCAGCTTCTATTCGCTGCAAAACGTCTCGTGCAGATGCCGCCAGATCACCCGTCCGGATTCGGTTTTTTCAAACACCACGGTCGAGCGCCGATCCGTGTGCAACCCGCCTGCATCGGTCTGCTGTTCGCGGTAACTCACCGTCGCACCCCCTTCATGCAAGGCAATCCCCGTAAGTTCGCCGAGTTCGATGCGGAACCCGCTCTTCTTCCCGCCCGCCATTTGAAACAACGCACGCAAGGCTTCGGAATCCAGCACGCGTCCCAGTGGCGTCACCATGGAGAACCGTGGCGAAAAACGCGTCAGCAATCGCTCCAGCGCTGCCTCGTCTTCTTCCACCGCAAACCATCGCTCGATGGCCTCATGGGCCTGGATCACTTCGTCAAAATAGTCGGTGTAGTCAGTCATGTGGATTTTTCCTGAAGGTGAGGTGCGCGCAGAAGGCTGAGCACTGTCGTCGAGTCGAAACGCAGCACGGCGGCCATCGGCAACAGGGTGAGCAGCGCGGCGGCGAGAAAGCAGTATTGGAAACCGTGGGTACCCAAGGCGCCCAGCAAAGAGCTGAGCAGCGCCGCGCCGAGGCAGAAACCAAGCTGCCGATTGATGTTCCACAGGGCGCTGGAGTGGCCCATTTTCTCCGGCGTGATGCCGACGAACGCCAGGGTCTGCGCAGTCACGCTGCACAGGCTGCCGCCCAATCCCATCAGGGCGTAGGCGAGGATCAACGGGCCGCTTGCAGGTCGGTCGATCTGCATCAGCACGACGATGCCCAGGGATTGCAGCAGCATGCCGGCGATCAGCAACGGCTTGGGGCCGGTCCGGTTGAAACAGCGTTTGCCCAGCATGATCGCCACACCCGAGGCCGCCGCCCAGGCCAGCATCAGCGCCCCGGTTTGTGCTGCGCCGAAACCGAGATCGTGCAGGTACAACACGGCAATCATATTGGTGCCGGTAAAGATGCCGGGCACGAACAGATAGATCAGCATCGCCAGGCGCAATGACGGGTTCTTGATCAGTTGCAGATCAAGCACCGCACCCGGTTTGTTCCAGCCATCGCGCAGGTAGAAGCACACCGTCATGACGCTGAGCAGCAGGACACCACCCGCGAGATGGCGGGTGGCCGGGGCGCTCGCCAGACTGACGGCGATCAGCAACAGACACAGCGCGGACGCCGCCAGCAGCAGGCCGCGTACGTCCAGTGTCGGGCGTTCACTCGCAGCCTGATCCGCTTTCAACCAGCGCAGGCCCAGACCGAAAGCGAAAAGCGCCACCGGCAGGTTCAGGTAGAAAATCCAGCGCCACGACAACGCCTCGACGATCAGACCACCCGCCGCCGGCGACAGCGCCGGCACCATCAGCGCCACGAGCAAAACCACCCCCGTGAAGTGCGCACGTTGTGTCGCCGGAAACTCTCGATAGGCCAGCGCCTGGCCCACCGGCAGCAGCAATCCACCACCCAGCCCTTGCAGCAGTCGCCAACCGATCAGGCTTTCAATCGAACCGGCCTGAGCGATGAGCCCGGAGGCGACCCCGAACAGCAGCAGCGAACCGAGAATCAGCCGCCGCTCGCCGACCCGTGCAGCCAGCCACACACTCATCGGAATGATCAGCGTCAGCCCGAGCATGTAGGCGTTGGTGATCCAGGCCAGTTGCGTCACCGAAGCGTGCAACTGCGCGGCGATGTCCGGGTAGGCAATGCTGGCGGCGAACATGTTCAGCAGGTCGAGGGCGAACCCCAACAGATACACCAGCGCGACTTTCGAGCGATAGGCCATGGCAGCTTCCCTGTGATGAGGCGTGCAGGGTAGGGCGCTGGCGGCGATAGAAATACGCTGGTTTGGCTGCTAGTTTGTCAAAAATATTTTGACAGGGAGTGCAGCGAACATGGTCAGCCTGGATCGATTCGATACCTTCAAAGCCGTGGTCGAGGCGGGCTCGCTGACCGCTGCCGCCGATACGCTGGGGCAGACGCGGGCGGTGGTGAGCTTCAACCTCAAGCGGCTGGAAGAAGAGTTGGGCGTCACCCTGCTCACCCGCAACACCCGGCAATTGGCTCTGACTGATGCCGGCGAACGTTTTTATCGTCGTTGCCTGCGTACGCTGGACGAAGCGCGGCTGGCGATCGAAGAAGCACGTTCGGAACACTCGCAACTCAAGGGCACGCTGCGCATCACCACGACCGTGGAGTTCGCGCTGGCTCAGGTGGTGCCGGCGCTGGAGGTGTTTCGACAGCAGCAGCCGCAACTGAATATTCACCTGTCCACGTCCTCAACCCACGCCGATCTGATCTCCGAACGGTTTGACATGGCGATCCGCCTGGGCCGCATGCACGACTCCAATCTGCGGGCCGTGCAGTTGTCGACGTTCGAGGTGTTTGCCGTCGCGGCGCCGGGGCTGGTCGAGCGATTTGTGCCGGTCGATACGCTGGCGGTGCTGGAGTCGATGCCGACGCTGGGGCATGGGCGAGTGCCGGAAATGACGGTCAGCGACCCCGCCGGCACCGAGCATATCTATCAGCCAAAACCGGGAACCACCGCCATCGTCGCGGACAACTCCGCGACTCTGCGTGCCTTTGCACTGACCGGGCAAGGCGTGGCGATTCTGCCGCAGTGGCTGATTCAGGAAGACCTGGATGCCGGGCGATTACAGCGTTTGCTGCCGGATTACCGCTTCGCCCAGCAAGGGGTTTACGCGCTGTACCCGGACACCCGGCACCTGCCACTGAAGGTGCGGGCGTTCATTGATTTCATGAAAGGCTGGGGCTGAGTGTTGGCTGGCCTGGCTTCTTCGCGAGCAAGCCCGCTCCCACATTTGGAATGCATTCCCCTGTGGGAGCGGGCTTGCTCGCGAAAGCGTCAACTCGGTCTCAGAGCTTTGCGCGCAAGCCGAACCGCTTCATCAACGTCGATTCCAGCAAGCCTTTCGGCAGCAACGTCGCGAGCAACGGCAACGCCCGGCTGCCATTGCCGATGCGGATCAGGCGTGGCGGTTTGCTCTGCTGCACAGCCTTGAACAATTCGGCGGCAAATTCGCTGGCCGGGGTCGGTTTGTCCTGGGACGCCTTGGCCCGCGCCCGGATGCCTTCACGCAACGGAAACCACGGCGATTGTTCGTTAATCAGTTGTTCGGCCTCATGCCCGGCATTCTTGGCGAAGCTCGATTGAATCGCCCCCGGCTGCACTTCCATGACGCGAATCCCGAACGGCGCCAGCTCCATGCGCAATGCATCGCTCAGTGCGTGCACCGCCGCTTTAGACGCGCAATAGGCGCCGGCAAATGGCGTGACCAAAACCCCGGAAACACTGCCGACATTCACCACCAGGCCCTTGGCCCGGCGCAGCACCGGGAACAGTGCACGGGTTACGCCGACAATCGAGAACACGTTGGTCTCGAACTGGCGCTGCATGGCCGCCACACCGCCGTCGAGCAGCGGCCCCATGGCGCCGTAACCGGCATTGTTGATCAGCACGTCGAGGCCGCCGTGTTGCTGGTTGATCCGCTCGGCGAGTTGTTCCAGCGCTGCGTTGTCATTGACGTCGAGCTGCACGGCCGTGAACCCGGCCGCGCTGAGCGCCGCGACATCTTCAGCCTTGCGTGCACTGGCCCAGACCTCGTAGCCGGCGCCTTTGAATGCATCGGCGAGGGCGCGGCCGATGCCGCTGGAACAACCGGTAATCAACGCAACGGGCATGGCGCATTCCTTGTGCAAAACAGTGGGAGAGGGGATCAGTCGGAGAAACTACCCTGCAATCGCTCGGCGCGAAACTCCAGGGTTTGCGGGCGATAACCAGGACGCAACGGCGGCATCGGCAAGCAGTCTTCCCAGTTACCGCCGGGCTGCAATTCGCCGGGGCCGCGATAGCGCGGGGCGGCGTATTGATTGTCGGCCAGGTTCACGGTGTCGCCCGGCGCATACGCGGCAATGCGCCAGCGCAGTTCGGTCAGCGGCACGTCGTTACCATTGTTCAACTTGAGCAGCAGCGGACGGTCGGCGGGGCAGTGTTCGGGGGCATAGACAATGCGCAGTTCAAGGCGCGCCAGTTGCTTGACCTCGCGGTTGTCCAGCCACACCACCCACATCGCCACCAGCCCCAGGCCCACAGCGGCGGCCATCGACACCGGCAGGGCCTTGGCCGGGTAGCGCAACAGCAGGATCAGCCAGGTGATGACCAGCAAGACGCCGATGAACATGTTCGAACACTCCTTGAACTTGTGCCTGCCATCCTACCGAAGGGGCGCGGGAATGGACATTCGCGGATTGAGTAGGGTGCCGTCGGTCGGGACTGTAATTTCTGACAGTAGTCGGACGAGTGTCGCGCATGCTCAGCTATCCGAGGCAAGAAATGCCGGTCACGCGGGGAGCGCGCTCCATGAGTGTGCACATCAATACGCCGAGGATGTCTGTGGTCGACCCGCGCGGCCTGGTGGTGCGCACGGTCGACTATTGTCGAGACATCGAGAACGGACCGGTCGAGTCCCGGATCAACCGCACCCTGCATGACGCTGCGGGGCGTTCGCTGAAACAGTGGGACCCGCGACTTTGGCTGTCGCAAGCCGACGACCCGCTGACGCCGGCCAATCTGATGCAGGTGTTTGCTCTAGACGCCACGGTGATTCGCTCGGACAGCGTCGATGCCGGTACGCAAATCGAACTGAAGGGACTCGCTGCACAAACGATGTTCAGTTGGGACAGCCGTCAGACGCGGCGCGAGATCGAGCACGACAATTTGCTGCGCCCCGTCGCGATATTCGAAGAAGGAACAGGCGTGCCTCGGCGTTGTGTCGAGCGCCTGACCTACGGTCATCCCGGCAGCGGGGACCCGTCGCGCAACCAGTTCGGTCAGCTGATCCGCCATGACCATCCGGCCGGCAGCGTACTGTTCAACGCGTTTGCAATCAGCGGTGCATGCACCGAGGACACCCGGCACTTCACGCTGGATCCGCTGACACCCGACTGGCCGGAGCAGGAGGCGGAGCGTGCGCGGCTGCTGGAGCCAGGCGCCGGTGAGCTGTCGCGGTGGCGCCATGGTGCATTGGGGGATGTGCTGGAACAGACGGATGCCCGAGACAACCGGCATACATTCGAGCTGACCGTTGATGGCCGTTTGCGCGAACGCCGCCTTCAGTTGAAGGGGGAGCGTGAGCAGATCCTGGTCACTGACATTCGTTACAACGCGCAAGGCAATGTCACGCAGCAAACTGCCGGCAACGGTGTGCACACCACCCGGACCTATCGTCCCGAGGACGATCGTCTGTTGTGCCTGCGGACCGAAGACGCCCGCGGTCTCGTGCTGCAACACCTGATTTATGGATACGACAGGATGGGCAATGTCCTGCGGATTGAAGACAAGGCAATGCCGATCCGTTACTTCGCCAACCAGTGCATAGAGCCGGTCAGTTGCCTGGTCTACGACAGTCTTTACCAATTGATCATGGCGTTCGGGTGGGAAGCCGGGCGTGCCAGTCAGGGCCCGCAATCGATGGGCCGCGTCGATCCGGCGGCGGTCAGCAAGTTTCAGCAGGATTACAAATATGATTGGAGCGGCAACCTGCTCAAGCTGATTCATGTCGGACCACAAAGCCACGGACGCAAACTGCAACCGGCGAGCTACAGCAACCGCAGTCTGCCATACGAAGTCACGCCGCCTACCGATGCACAAATCCAAGCTGCATACGATCGAAGAGGCAACTTGCTGCAGCTGGAACCGGGGCGGATGTTGAGCTGGAACCTGCGTAATCAACTGCAATCGGTCAGCCCAGTCGAGCGTGCTTCCGGTATCAATGACAACGAGACCTATCTCTACGATGGCAGCAGTCAGCGGGTACGCAAGATCCGCTCCTTGTTAACCAATGCCCGAACCCTGGTTGCCGATGTGCGCTATTTGCCTGGACTGGAATTGCGCACCGACAACGGCACCGGCGAACGGCTACAGGTCATCGTCGCCGGCGGTGTCCGGGTACTGCATTGGGAGAGCTCACCGTCCTCGGGCATCAACAATCAGTATCGATACCAGCATGTCGATCACCTGGGCTCGGTCAGTCTGGAAACCGCCGATGACGGTACGATGATCAGTCGCGAAAAGTTTCACCCTTTCGGTACCAGCGCCTGGCAGGACGGCGAATTCAGTTACAAATACATCCGTTACTCGGGCAAGGAGCGTGATGCGACCGGGCTCGACTACTTTGGTCTGCGCTACTACATCCCGTGGTTACAGCATTGGTTGAATCCGGACCCCAAAGGCATGATCGACGGGCTCAATCTGTACTGTATGGTCGCCAATTCACCGGTCACATTTTTCGACAGCGACGGTGGCGGCAAAACCGAAGCCGCTGAATTGAACAATAGTGTGGACAAACAGCAGGCCTTGTTGTCAGCAGTCTCATCGGCCGCTGCGAACACCCGCAACTCCATCATGAATCACCTGTATGCCCGTCAACGTTTTCAGGCGCTGGGCAGGCGCATCATCACGCAGTTGGGCAGTTCCGCATTCAGCGCCGGCGCCAGCGCGGCAGGCTCCGCAGCAGGGGGCGCCATTGGCGGGTTGTTGGGTCCGGGTGGTGCGAAATTGGGTGCCGCTGCCGGGGAAAAGGCTGCGTCAATGGCAGCAGACCGCCTTGTGTCTAAAGTGGTGGACGCCTATCAACTGGATCGCGCGATCAATTTCAAAGGCAATGAAATGAATCCCAAGGCTTTCATCGAAAGCGTCGAGCCGAAAAAGAGACCGGGCCTGGCAACGCTGGGATTCGAGCTCGCGGCATCGGATCCACGTACACCCGAAGGACGCGCCCGGCTCACCAGAGTGGTGGTCGATAAAGCGATTGACAAGGTGGGTGGCGAGCTGGGTTCGGAGGTACCGGGCCTTATAAGAACGGGGATTGAGTTTTACCATGCCTCGCAAGGATTGGATGCAGCGACACTGAGTGAAGCCTACGAACAAACGCCAGTGGTGATCGACATGCTGGAATTCAGAATGCAGGCGATCAAGGACGAACTGGCGGTATCCAATGATGCAACGGCGGAGGTCTTCGAAAAGGTTTCCGAGTTGTCGGCGCAAACTCCGGTCGTTGTTCACGCGCTGAACCGGAATCAGGACTTCATCGAGCTTGTTGCACCGACGCCCTATGCCGGCAAGCGGCAGTCGCTCAAACGAGGGGCACTGGCGAAGTCTCACGCACCCCGGCAGCATTCGTCTGCCTGAATTGAAAAAGCCCCCGCCCAACCCGCTGCGGATAGGGGACGCAGCGGGCTGGACGGGGGCTTCTTGTTACGGAACGCTTACTGCGCGATGGTTTTCACCGACACGCCGCGTTCGACCGGGGTGGAGCGACCGTAGATATCTTCGAAACGCTCGATATCGTCTTCGCCCAGGTATGAGCCCGACTGCACTTCGATGATTTCCAGCGGGATCTTGCCCGGGTTGCGCAGGCGATGCACCGAGGCGATCGGGATGTAGGTCGACTGGTTTTCAGTGAGCAGAAACACGTTCTCGTCGCAGGTCACTTCGGCGGTTCCGCTGACCACGATCCAGTGTTCTGCGCGGTGGTGGTGCATCTGCAGCGACAGGCACGCGCCCGGCTTGACCGAGATGTGCTTGACCTGGAAGCGGCCACCCATGTCCACCGAGTCGTACGAGCCCCACGGACGGTACACCTCGCAGTGGTTCTGGGTTTCGCTGCGGCCCTGGGCGTTGAGGGTGTTGACCATCTGCTTGACGCCCTGGACCTTGTCCTTGTGGGCGATCATCATGGCGTCCTTGGTTTCGACCACGACGATGTTTTCCAGACCGATCACCGACACCAGTTTGCCGTTGCCGTGGATCATGCAGTTCTTGCTGTCCTGGATCACCACGTCGCCCTTGCTGACGTTGCCGTTGGCGTCCTTCTCGTTGACTTCCCACAGCGACGACCAGCAGCCGACATCGCTCCAGCCGGCGGTCAGCGGCACCACGCAGGCGCGCTGGGTCTTTTCCATCACGGAATAGTCGATGGAGTTGTCCGGGCAGCAGGCGAAGGTGGCTTCGTCCAGGGTGACGGTGTCGGCATCCTGCTGGCTGCGCTCGAGGGTCAGCAGGCAGGTGTCATAGATGTCCGGATCATGCTTTTTCAGTTCTTCGAGGAAGCGGCTGGCGCGGAACAGGAACATGCCGCTGTTCCAGTAATAACCGCCGGACTCTACGTACTCGGTGGCGCGTTTGACGTCGGGTTTTTCCACGAAGTGCGAGACGCGGCTGACGCCTTCCGGCAGCAGCGAATCACCGGTGGACTTGATGTAGCCGTAACCGGTTTCCGGTTTGGTGGCCGGCACGCCGAACAGCACCATCTCGCCGTTTTCGGCGGCGACGGTGGCCAGAGCGAGGGCGCGTTGCAGGGCTTTCTGGTCTTCCAGAACGTGGTCGGCCGGCAGTACCAGCATCAATTCGTCGCGACCTTCATTGACCAGCATCATCGCGGTCAGGGCCACGGCCGGCGCGGTGTTGCGACCGAAGGGTTCCATCAGGATGCGCTGGCATTCCAGATTGCGGCTGGCCAACTGCTCGTTGACGATGAAGCGGTGATCCTTGTTGCAGACCACGATCGGGGTGTCCATGCCTTCGAACACCAGACGCTCGAGGGTTTGCTGGAACAGTGTGTGTTCGCCGGTCAGGGCGAGGAACTGCTTGGGAAACTGCTTGCGCGAAAGCGGCCAAAGACGTGAGCCGCTACCACCTGACAAGATCACCGGAATCATATTGTTTACTCCATTAATTCGATTGGGTTAGAGCCACGAACCTGTGTCGTTTCACTCTTGTTGTTGTCTCGTAGCCGAACTGACAACCCGGTCAAGGGTGGGAGGGGGCTTGCTCCCGAAGGCGGTGCATCAGTCGACATATCTGTTGAATGTCGGACCGCTTTCGCGAGCAAGCCCGCTCCCACAGGGGGGGAACGGCGTCAGTTCAGAAAAGGATTAGCGGGTCGACACCGGGCGTTTCACCCAGACTGGCGACAGGTTGCTGCCGTTGCCGGTGACGTACAGCACGGCTGCTTCACCGCGCTCCAGGGCGACTGGTTTGACGTCGCCGACTTTCTTGTCACCTTCGTACAGCGCCAGGCTGACTTTCACCGGGTTGATTTCACGCTCGCCACGGCCCTTGGCGGCCACGTTCGGCACCACGTCGGTCTTGCCGTCGGCGGTCTTCAGGGTCAGCGACTTGTCGCTGAGGTTCTGCACGCGAACCAGGGATTTCTGCTTGTTCTTGAACGGCGGTTCTTCGATCAGTTGCGGCGCGCCGGAAGCGTTGTTGACCAGGGTGTAGTAGTGGTCACCGGCGAGTTTGACCGGCAGGGTCTGGCTGCCGACCTTGGCACTGTAGTCGCCGCCCGGCATGAAGCTGAAATCGCTGCTGGCCAGCGGCGCGACGTCGCTCAGATTGGTGCTGCCGACGGTGGCGCTGACTTCAGCGTTGCTGGCGTTGTAGACGCGCACGAAGGTCGAGCCTTTCGGTGCAGTCGGGCCGTACAGCGCAGCGTCGCCACCGGCGAAGGCCTGGACCGACAGCACGCTCAGACCCGCAACCAGAGCAATGCGTTTAGCGAGACGACGAGGAGTTGTAGTGAAAGTCATGGTGTACCTCTCTTTCAGTTTTGCGCCCGATCGGGCGTCTCGGATTTAGTGTTGATGGCTACGTTTTGTTGGCGAGCACCGGCTTGTTTGAGCTCTGCGACCCACTGTGGGTCGGCGTCGCCGATTTCGTTGTTCACAGGCAGATATCGTTCAGGAAACTCCCAGATCAGCACCTGTGGCGGGCTGTTCTTGAAGTCATCGCTTTTCAGGTAGCTGAGCATCGGCAGGATCGGGCCGTGGCCGTCTTCGGCGTAATTGACCACGTCGCTGTGCAGCGCTTGCTTGAGCGCACCGACAAAGTTCCAGTTCGGGTTGGCGCTGTAGCTGGTGCCGATCAGGGCCACCGGCACTTCGCTGTTGGCGAACAGGGCGTCGTCCCCGGCAGGTTGTTCGACGGCCACGGTGTTGCGCTTTTGCAGCGGTTCCTTGGCCGGCATCAGGTTTTCGAACAGCGGATCCAGCGGCAGGAACAGACGCAGGTCGCCCTTGTGCGTGACCTTCTCCGCCGGGGTGGTGACGAAACGCTGCGGCTCGCCGCTGAGCGGGAACTTGTCGGCGATGGTCCTGGCCAGGGTGTTGGCGGCGATTTCCGCGCCTTCAGGGGTCCAGTGGGTGTCGGTGCGCAGGAACACTTGCTGACCGTTCTGCTTGGCCGCTTGCAGCGGGCCGAGCAGGTCGGGGGCGAGGATCTTGTCCGCCGCGACACGGGCGTGGAAGTCCTGATAGAGGTTGGCGTGGATGCTTGCCGGTTTCACTTCACCCAGGTGTTCCGGGTACAGGCGAGCCTTGGCCGGCACGATCGCCATCACCAGTTTCACGCCTTTCTCTTTCAGGGTCTGGCGCACGCCTTCGACCAGCGCGTAGTTGCCTTGCAGGTTCAGCTCTTCGTTGACGATCGGGTTGAATTCCTCATCGCTGTACAACCACTGATCGCGACCGAGCACCACGCCCGGACGACCTTCGTTGAACAGTTTGAAATCCAGCGCGGCCCAGAGGTTGGTGCCCAGGCGCTTGATCGGGAATTCGTCGTCGTAGTGGGTTTCCACGGCTTTGGTCCAGCGACCGTTGAGCACCGTCGCATCGGCGTTGGTGCTGAAGCCGAAGAAGCTGCGCACCGACCACAGACCGAGCACCAGCAGGGTCACCAGAAACAGCGCGATGTAGAAGATGCGTAATGAGCGGGTCATGTCAGATCCCTCAGAACTGGAAGTAAAGGAACGGCGAGAAGCTTTGCGCCGAGAGTTTGAGAATCGAGGCGATGAACAGCAGCAGGATCAGCCCGCGCATCACGTAGCGCGACCAGTCCGCGGTCCAGTAGGCCGGTTGCACCTGGGCTTCGACGCCGACGGTGTAGCCAGGCTCGTGGATGCTCGCCGGGTTTTCGCCCGGGGCTGCCTTGATCATTCCCGGAGTCGCCGTGGCCGGGCCATTGGCCTCGACGTTGACTTCAGCCTTGCTCTTGGCCGGCGGCTGGTTGGTGTACAGATCGCGCAGGCCGAAGAACGCCAGGGTCACGTAAGCCACCACCAGGGTCGCCACTTGCAGGCCGGTGAGGCTGGCCTGGTTGAGTTCCGACAGCGACCAGTCGCCGAAGCTGAACATCGCGCCGTACATACGGCCGGCAACGTGCAGGTTTTCGGCACGGAAGATCACCCAGCCCATGACCACCAGCAGGAACGTCAGCGCCCAGCGGATCGGGTTGAGGCTGCGCGGCGCGGTGTTGAGGCCGAGCATTTTTTCGATCGCCAGCCACATGCCGTGCCACGCACCCCAGACGATGTAGGTGATGTTCGCGCCGTGCCACAGACCACCGAGCAGCATGGTCAGGAACAGGTTGCGATAGGTCATCAGCGTGCCTTTGCGGTTGCCGCCGAGGGTGATGTACAGGTAGTCACGCAGCCAGGTCGACAGGCTGATGTGCCAGCGGCGCCAGAACTCGGTGATCGACTGGCTGATGTACGGCTGCTTGAAGTTTTCCATGAAGCGAAAACCCATCATCAAGCCCAGGCCGATGGCCATGTCGCTGTAACCGGAGAAGTCGAAATACAGCTGCGCGGTGTAGGCCAGCGCGCCGAGCCAGGCATCGCCCGTGGTCGGGTTTTGCAGGGCGAAGCAATGGTCGGCCACCACGGCGAGGGTGTCGGCGATGAACACCTTCTTGATGAAACCCTGCATGAACCGCGTGCAGCCCTCGGAGAACTTGTCGAGGGTGTGGGTGCGGTTGTTGAACTGGTCGGCCAGGTCACGGAAACGCAGCACGGGACCGGCAATCAGGTGCGGGAAGATCGCCACGAACGCCGCGAAGTCGATCAGGTTGCGGGTGGCCGGGGTGTCGCCGCGGTAGACGTCGATGATGTAGCTGATCGACTCGAAGATGTAGAACGAGATACCGATCGGCAGCAGCACGTGGGTCAGGATGAACGGCTCAAGTCCCATCGAGGTCATGATCGCGTTGATGCTGTCGACCCCGAAGTTGGCGTACTTGAAGTAGCCGAGGATGCACAGGTCCACCGCCACGCCGAGCAGCAGCCAGCGCTGGGCCGGTTTGGTGCGCACGCCGGCGGCGCCGACTTTCAGGCCGATCCAGTAGTTCCACAGGGTGACGCCGGCGAACAGCGCCAGGAAGTCCACCCGCCACCACGCGTAGAACACGTAGCTGGCGATCAGCAGCAGCAGGTTGCGATAGCGTTGCCCGCTCAGGTAGTACAAGCCGAGAAAGATCGGCAAGAACAGAAACAGGAACACGTTGGATGAAAATACCATCCCGATCTCTCCATGTTTGAACCAACAGTCAAGGGCCAAAGCCCCCCCAAACCCCCCACAAAAATTCAGAGGGCGACATCACTTCACTGTGGGAGCGGGCTTGCTCGCGAAAGCGGAGTGTCAGTCGACATATTTTTTG
>NZ_JBQEQB010000028.1:0-57829 GCF_052046055.1 Pseudomonas sp. 22082 | reverse complement strand
CCCGCTCCCACAGGGTTTATCGGTGTACTCAAGAACCTTTGTTGCCCTTTTCATGGGACGGGTCGTAGACCTTGGTCAGGTCGCCGCCGAGGCGGAAGGTCTTGAACGGCTGCATGCCGTGTTTTTTCTCGATCACATCCGGCGAACAGGTGTATAGGGTGCAGAACGGTTCGAGCCAGGCGAATTTCATGTCCTCTTTCAGGTCGGTCATGTCCTGCTCTTTGCCGTTCTTCTTCTCGAACTGATCCGGGTCTTTCACCCCGGCCAGTACCCGATCCCCCAGGCGTTTCAGCGCGCCGTTGTTTTCCTGTCGCAGATCCACACCGTTGACCTGGGCGAAACTGGCGATCATCGCCAGTGGTGGCAGGGCGTAGTTGTGATAGGCGAGGGCGCGTTGCTGACGCTTGAGTTCGTTCGGCAGGAAACCGTCGGCATCGACTTGATTGACGCCGATCTTGTATTCCTTGACTGCCCAATCGAACAGGTCGCGGCGGTTGGTCGCGACCGATGTCGCCATCACCGACCACGCGGCCCAGTACGAGTGGTTATTGGTTTTTTCCAGCGGCAGGTTGTCCCAATCGCTGACCACCTGATCAGCCATTTTGCTGAACCAGGCTTCGATCACCTGGGCTTCCTGCTGGTGCTGGGCCAGGGGATGGGAGTCGGAGAACTTCAGGCGAATGTACGAAGACGCCATGCTGCCCAGCGCCCATTTGCGCATCGACTTGCCGGTGTGGTTGAAGTCCTTGGACATCAACGCATCGGCCTTGGCCCAAGCTGTCAACCAGTTCAAGGTGCACTCCAGCTGTTCAGGGCGACCGTCGCGCATGAACTGCATCACCCGCTTGGCGGTGCCGCGCTCCAGGGTGGTGATGTCTTTGGTGGTGTCGCGGAAGGCCTTTTCCGACTGCACGTTCAGCGTCGCGCGAGCCTTGTCCGAGCCTTCGTACTTGCTGCGAAATTGCAGCGGCCCGGTGTAGGGCGTCGGCATCGCATCGCAGCCTTCGCTCTTGTCGCCGGTCTTGAATTTATCCACAGGCGCAAAATAGCCCTGTGGCGGACGCAGTGGTGCGGCGGCCTGCGCGGTACCGGCGAAGATCGCCAGCCCGAGCAGCGTCGGCGCCAAAAAAGTTTTCAGTTTCGGATTTCGCATAGCAGACCTCATTGCCCGACCTGAGCGGTTTGTTGCCCAGCGCCCGGGAATACGTTGCGTTTGCAGATTTTCGCTTCGACTTTCTGTGGCGCGGTGCCCGCTTCCGGACCCTGGACTTCGACTGCCAGCAGGTTTTGCGAGGCCCAGTCTTCGTCCGTGCGCAACTCAAAGGCGAAACGACCGTCGGTGTCGGAGGTTTCCGGTTTCTCGATCTTGATGTCCTCGTGGCGACCGTTCATGTACCAGAGGGTGGCTTGCAGGGTTTTCACCGAGGTGTCGGCGAAGCGGATGTCGACCTGATGGCTGCTGTTCTGCAGGTTCAGGTTCTTGCTGTTGACCAGCAGTTCTTGTTTGCCGCCCGGCTTGAGCGTGGTGCTGGCGGACATTTGCGCCTCTTTGCCTTCGCAGCCGTTGTCGAGCAGCGCCATCATCTGGCGATAGATGGTTTCCTGGTCGAGGCGGTACAGCGGCGAGAATTCCCAGATGAGGATTTTCGGCGGCGTCTTCTGGAATTCGTCGCTGCCCAGGTACTGCAACATCGAACCTTCCAGACCGCCGCCGGGGAACGCGACGTTGAGAATGTCGGCGCCGATGGCTTCTTCGAGGAACCCGGCGAAGTTGTAGTTCTTGCCGCTGTGCGAAGTACCCACGAGGGTGATTTGCGGATTGCCGGAATCACCGAACAGATCGCCGTCACCGGCCTCGCCTTTCGGCTCGGTGGTGAACTGGTCCATGTACTGGATCGCGTAACTGGTGCCGCACAGTTGCCCGGCCATGTTGTGCAGGGTGCCGGTCTTGCCCATGCGTCCGGAGCGTTTGGTTTCGAACTCACGCTTGGGAATGTCGGCGAAGGCCGGAATCTGCTTGACCTTCTCGGCGACGATTTTTGCCGTGCGCTGGGCACCGTATGGCGTCCAGTGCTGGTCTCCGCGGAAGTAGAAATCGTGGGCGGGCAGGGTCTCCGGCAGCGATTCGTTGGTCAGCGGCGACAGGTCCGGCACCACGTAACCCATCTTGGCGAAACGGCCGAGCATGGTCTTGTAGTTGCCCAGCGCTTTCTCGTAATCGAACGCGGCTTTTTCCGCCGGGTTGAGCTTGTTGCGGTTCACCAGGCCACGGGTCGGCTGATAGACGATCACCAGTTCGACGCCTTTGGCCTTGAACGCATCGTGCAGCTGTTGCAGGCGCTTGTAGCCGGCCGGGGTGGTGTTGAACTCGGTGCGCAAGTCTTCCTGGGTCCGGAACAACCAGTCGCCCTGCGCCTGCACCAGAGTGGTGAAGTTCTGCTGATAGCGCGTGGTGTAGTTCTTCGCGTCATAGGCGGCCGGGCACAGGCTGCAGCACGGTTCGGCGGTGAACGTTGGCGCTTTCACTTCGTCTGCGCGGGCGCCGTTGCTGGCCGCCAGAATGCCCACGGTCAGGGCCGACAGGCTGAGTAATTTGATCAGGTGTGGGTGCATAAAATTATCCTCAGTCCTGCAATTCGGTCTGGCGTTCGACAGGGTCGATCAGCACGGCTTTCTGCTGGCGCACCAGCAGGTCGAGAATTTCATCCTGGCGCTCGCCGAGGATGCCGTTGAAGCTGATGCCGCTGGATTTGGTCGGCGCCAGCATCGACACGCGATACAGCTCGACACTCAGGGGCGAATCGATCGACAGCGGGCCGCTGCCGTTGGCCGCCAGTTCACCGCCGACCACGATCAGCGAGACCTGGGCGTCGAACGGGTCGAGCTTGATGTCACGGTCGGTGTCGGTCAGGTCCTTGATGTGCCCGTAGACGCCGGTCAGGCCGTTGGCCATGGCGACGTTTTCGTAGAGGCGGATGTTCACGCTGTTACGAATGCGGATGCCGTGGCGCTTATTGCTGATGACTTTGTTGCCCCACAGCAGGTTGTCGGCGGACTCGTAGAGGGTGATGCCGTCGGTGTGGTTCTTGTAGATCTCGTTGTAGGCGATCAGGTTGTTCACGCTGTTACGGTCGATCACCAGCCCCGAGAGGTGGTTGTCGTAGCTTTTGTTGTTGAAGATGAAGCTGTCGTTCACCTCACGGGAAATGATGATCCCGTGCTTCTTCTTCGTGCCGTACACCGTATTCTCGGCAATGATCAGACCGTGGGAACGGTCGTGCGGGTCGATGCCGTAGACGATGTTGTCCTTGTAGGTGTTGCCCTTGACCACGAAGTCGCGTGTCTCGTAGCAGTAGAAGCCGTACCACATGTCCGAGAACTCGGAGCCGACGATCCAGCCGGTCGGCTCGGGACGCTTGAGCACCTTGGCCATGTTCGGCGTGTACTGGGAAATACTCACGCCGTAGGACTTACTGTTGGCGTAGCCGAAGCTGGCCATCTTGCTGTTGACGATGTAGGTCTCGGTGCCGCCCCAGGCCAGCAGGAACGGGCGGAATTCCTTCGGCGAACGGAAGGTTGCCGGGCCGTTTTCCTTCTCGCGCCAGCCGGTGACCTTGGTGTCACGCACGAACAGCTGGCCGTCGTTGACCAGGAACGAACCGGCCTCCTGGGACAGGCGCAATTCCTGGGTCTGGCCGTCGATCTCGAGGATGCCTTTGCGGCCGACCACGATCGGCAACTTGGCCAGGTAGACGCCCGGCGAGGTTTCGCTGAAGTACTGCTTGGGCAGTTTCTGCGCCAGCTCTTTCAGGTTCATGTAGCCGTCGTCGACGAAGATCGCCTGCGGGATGCCGTGCTGACGCACCACCCATTCGGCCATCTTGTTGTCGCCGCCGATGAAGTCCTTCAGGGCGTCTTCCTGCATCATCCGGCGCACGCTGATCTTGCCCGCTTTGCTGCGCACGATTTTCGCGGCGGCGGCTTCGGCGGTGTAGCCGGAGAGGTCGGGCAATTTCGGCTTGGCCAGTTCCAGCGCTTCGGTCGGCGCGCTGCTGACGGTGTAGGTCTTGGCCTGTTGCAGCTCCTTGGCGGTGGTCGCGGGTTTGGCCGGTTCCACACTGGCGAAGGCGCCGGCCGAGGCCAGCAGCATCGCGCCGGCCAGCAGGCTGAGTGAGCCTTTGCGGGCACTGTTCATGTCGGGCACTCCCTTGGCGGTCAGCATCAGAAGCGCCAGATCACGTCGATGAACGCGCGGTGCATGTACGAATCGACCTGGCTGCCATAGGCGTCACCCGGCTTGAACACGCCGCCACGGAAACGCACCAGCGCCGACGGTTCGTCGATCGACTGGCTCAGCGCCGCCGGCAGCAAGCCTTGCTTGAAGTACTTGGTGACCACCAGATCCATTTCCTGGCCCAGATCCTTGTTGCCGTCCTGCAGTGGCAGGGAAGTGCTGGAAAGGATCGCGCCGGTGACGTCGTCGGTGTTGTTCTCCACGGCGTTGATGCCGTTGCTGCCCACCGGCTTGTTGCCGTCCACGCGCCAGAACTTGTGGTAGATCAGGCTGGCGTCGTACTGGTCGTTGAGCATCCACGAACCGAACAGGGTGGCGGTCTGCATGTTGTTCATTTCGCCACGGAAGGCCTCGCCGAAACGGTGAACGCGGGAGCGAGTACCGGTGTAGTTCGAGCGGTTGCTTTCCAGGCCGTTCTGTTCGTAATCGGCGCTGGCACGGGCATACGCCGCACCGACCTGCCATTGCGGATCAAGGCGCAGACGCACACCGATGTCGGTGGCCCAGCCGTCGACGTTGTCACTGCGCTTGGCCTGGGCCGGGCGGGTGCCGTCGGCGTTGAGGGCGTTGACCGTGTCGCGGTCGCCGCTCATGCCGGTGATGCTGCCCCAGTAGTTGACGGTGTTGGTGTTGCGCCAGTTGTAGGCGTCGCTGTCTGCGGTCAGGCCGAGCCAGCTGATGTCGCCGTTTTCTTTCTTGTCCAGCGAATCGCCGGCCACGCCTGGCTCCGGATAGTCGAGCTTGCCGTCGTCGTGGGTGTGGTGACCGCGAATCCCGACCCAGTTGCCCGGTGTCCACTGGTAAGCGGCATCGGCGTAGGCGTGCAGGCGATCCTTGTCTTTGGGGGCCAGCTCTTTCAAGTCGGTGCGGTATTCGCTGAAGCGTTCGGCGACACCGGCGTTGGCGCGCAGCAGGGTGGTATCGAAAGTCCAGTTCAGGGCTTCGATGTTGGTGTCGCGCCACTGGCCGTCGTCGTTGCGCAGGCGCTGGCGACCGAACTTGAGGATCTCGCCGGGGTAGGGCGTCAGGCCGCTGTAGCCGACCCAGAACTCGCGCATCGCCAGGTAGTTTTTCTTGGTCTTGCGGTCACCGTTGTCGGTGGTCTGGGTGCCCTCGCTGTCGGACTGCTGCAGGGTGTCGGTCTCGATGATGTCGGTCGAGGTCACGGCCTGGCCCATGGCATAGGCGCTCCACGCGCCGCTTTCGCCGTAGACCCACGGACGCAGATCGAGGCCGATGCCGTTGACGTCGCCGCCGCTGGCGGTGCCGAGGTCGCGGTCGTCTTCGGACTGGCCGGTGATTTTCACTTCGAGGCCGAAGTTCTTCGATTCAGTCATCGCGGCCAGGGTCGGGCAAGACCAGATCAACGCGAACGTGAGGCCAATGCCGGCCTTCACAAAGGGATTCAATTTCATGGTTTTTCCTCGCCGTCTTCTTCTTGCAGGGCGTGCAGTTGCAGCGTGTTCGGGCTCAGGGCGCCACGGGTCGCCTGTTCCTGTTGCAGCAGGCGCTGGGCTTCGGCCAGGCGCTCGGGCGGCAGTTGTGCGGCGAGGGTGGTCGCCAGCTCATCGGCTTGCGGGGTGTTTTGCGCCTTGGCCAACTGGCTGAACACATAGGCATTGAGCGGGTCGGGCTTGGTGCCCTTGCCTTGGGAAAACAGCTGGGCGATGGCGAAGTCGGCGCTGTTCTGGCCGTTGCGCGCAGCGGTCAGCAGATGGTCGAGGGCCTTCTGCGGATAGACCTTGCCCAGGTAGCCACGGCGGTAGATCTGGCCGAGGTAGTAATCGGCGGCGACTTCGCGGCCGACGGCTTTCTGGAAATGTTCCTCGGCGACTTTGGCGTCGGCCGGGACCAGTTTGCCTTCGTAGTAGAGCTTGCCCAGCAGCAGTTCGGCGCGCGGCTGATCGGCGGCGCGGCCGTTGTCCAGGTACTTCATCATCTGGTCGACGTCGCCCAGTTCCGGGAAGTCGTAGAGCAGTTGCGCGAGGGTGACCCACGACGCCGGGTAACCCGGCGCGATCGGCTCGAGCAGCGACTGCGCGGTTTTTTCGTCGGTCTTGCCCAGGGTCGAATCGGCCAGCACACGGGCCACGGAGTCCACCCGCTGAGCACTGACGGTGCCGCGGCTGTAACCGGCCTGCAGTTGTTTGATCAGCTCGGCCTGTTGCTCCGGCGCGCCACGTTTCTGATAGACCGTGGCCAGCTCGACGTAGCAGATGTCGGTGGTGTTGAGCGCGGCCTTGCAGATCTTTTCCACGTCATCCAGATGCTGGTCGTACGTGCCTTGGGTGCGATACAGCAGCACTTGTGCGAGACCTGCTTCCGGGTAACCGGATTTGCGCCATTGGTCGATCTGCTGCTGGGCGTTGATGTTCGGGAAACTGTGCGGGTATTGCAGGTACAGCATCGCGAGCGGGATCAGCGTGTTGCCTTCGCCACTGGCGGCGGCCTTTTTCAGCAGGCTTTCGGCTTCCTGATGCTCGGCTTCGGTGGAGCCGGGCTTGGCCACCAGCAAACGACCGAGTCGGGCCTGGGCACGCGGCGAAACACTGGCGGCGGCGCGGTAGGTGGCTTCGGCCTGTTTCATTTGTTCCGGATCGCGGCTGTCGACCTGAATATCGGCGAGGCCCACCTGGGCTTCGCTGTACCCCAGATCGGCCAGCGCACGGTAGTTCTGCGCGGCGGTCGCGGTGTCACCGCGCTTGAGCGCTTCGTTGGCCAGGCGCTGGTCAGGCAGGCCGGCGCAACCGGCCAGACTCACTGCCAATGCAACTGCACACAGAGGACGCATGTGAGAGCGGGCTTGCTCGCGAAGGCGGAGTGTCAGCCCACACTGATTCTGAATGTTGAACCGCATTCGCGAGCAAGCCCGCTCCCACAGGGGACGCGGCGTATTCGAGAGAGTTGGAATCGTCACGGGCATGTCCTCGACTTAAAGACCGGCAGCCATGGCTTTGTCGATCAGCCAGTTCAGGTTCGGACCACGGTCGCTGTTGACTTCCACCGGGCGGCCGGCGAAGCGGCTGTCCAGCGGCTCGTCAGGCTGGATCTGCACACGGATGTCGGAGGACAGGTCGGCACTTTTCAGGCTGGTGCTGCTGACGATCTTGCCGGTGCGGGTCTTGTCTTCGCCGGCGATCTGGAAGCTCACCGGGGTGCCCGGACGCACGTCGCCGAACTGGCGATAGGAGAAGCGCGCATCGACGGTGGCCTGGGTGTTGCGCGGCACCAGCTGGAAGATCACGTCGCCCTTGCTCGCGTATTGACCGTCGGCCACCAGTTGCTGGGCCACGGTGCAATCGCACGGCGAGGTCAGGGTGCCGGTCATCTGTTTGCCGAACAGTTCTTCAACCTTGGCCGGGGACAGTTGATCTTCTTCCAGGTGACCTTTGAGTACGTCGAGCATGCTGGTGCTGAACGTCGCCAGCGGTGCGCCCTTGGCGGCGACGCCGTCGGACTTCACCAGGCTCTGCACGGTGCCGTCGCGCGGCATGGTGATGTTCATCCCCGGCACGCTGACCAGACCGGCCTGCGCATGGCTGACGAAGTACATGCTGTACACCGATTTGAAAATGAAACCCGCCGCCACCAGCCCGACCGCGAAGATACCGGCGCTGAACGTCACCGCTTTCAGACGCCCGAACGGGGTCATGCCGGAGTCGCCGTCCTTGACCTTGCGGGCCTTGGTGAAGTTGTCGCGCTGCAGGGTTGCCAGCACTTCGCCGATGCTGACGATGTCGCCGGCCAGGTGCGAAGTGATCAGGTGGCGCAGGGTGGAAATGTCCTGCGGCTCGAGGTTCTGGAACTGGCAGCCAGCACGACCCGTCTGGCGGTCGTAGGAGCGCACTTGCAGTTCAACGTCCATGGCCAGGCCGAGGTTGTCGATGACGAACTGCAGACGCGCCTTGTACACCTCGCCGACGGTCAGCGGCAGTTGTCCGGCGTTGAACGCCAGACCACCGGCGGACAGGTCGAGGACCCGCGCTTCAACCGGAGTCCGGTCGGGGCCGAAGAAGCGCAGCTTGGCCGGGATTTTCACACGGGCGTGCTGACGCTGGGCTTCGGATTCATGCACTACGTTGGCGTTGACGGCGGTATTCATGGGGGCGATTTCCTTGTTAATTCAATAGGGGCAGGTCAGACCATCATCAGCAGCACGGCGACGAAAATGCTGCCGGCGGAGAAGGTCATGGTCCGAGACGACCAGGTGTTGAACCAACGTTGAAAGCTGGCGAGATCACGGGTCAGGGAAGTGGGTTGTCGGGTCCAGGATTGTTGGTCGAGGCGGAAGAACACGTAGATCTTCACCAGCGCACCGACGATCTGGTTGTAATAGAGAATTGCCGGGTAAGCCGGGCCGATCCGGTGGCCGGAGCAGGACAGCAGCAGCGTCAGAATCAGACGGGTGATGCCGATCCACAGCAGGTAAACCAGGATGAACGCGGTGCCGTACTTGAAGCTGGCGATGATTGCCACGGTCAGGCCGAGCAGCGAAGTCCACATCGATACGCGCTGGTCGAACAGCACCACCGAGGTGAAGGCGCCGAGGCGTTTTACACCCAGGCCCAGCGCACGGGAGTTCTGGCGCAGGTTGTTGCCGTACCAACGGAACATCAGTTTGCGGCTGGCCTTGATGAAGCTCTTTTCCGGCGGGTGTTCAACGGTATTGATCGCCGCATCCGGCACGTAAAAGGTGTCGTAGCCCAGACGCATCAGGCTGAACCAGCTCGACTTGTCGTCGCCGGTCAGGAATTTGAACCGGCCCAGGCGCCAGTGTTGCAGCGAGTCGCTTTCAACGTCGGCGATGAATTCCGGGTTGGTGACCACGGTGGCGCGAAACACCGACATGCGCCCGGTCATGGTCAGCACGCGTTTGGACAGGGCCATCGAGCACATGTTGATGTGGCGCTGGGCGAAACGCAGCTTGTGCCATTCGCTCATGATGTAGCCGCCGCGCACTTCGCAGAACTCGTTGGTGGTCAGGCCGCCGACGTTGCCGAACATCTGGAACCACGGCACGGTTTTGCGCACCACGCCTTCGCCTAGCACGGTGTCGCCATCGATCACGGCCACCACGGCGCGGTCGTCCGGCAGGTGACGGGAGATCGCGCGGAAACCATAGGCCAGGCCATCGCGTTTGCCGGTGCCGGGAATGCGTACGAAGTCGAGTTTCACGCGGTCTGGCGGATTCATCCGCGCCCACAGTGCCTTGACCAGCAGCTCATCGGACATTTCGACGATGGAACAGACCACGGTGGTCGGCAGTTCGCAGTCGATGGCTTCGCGGATCACCGAGCTGTAAACCTGCGCGGTGGTCAACGCTTCGATGCGGAAACTGGTGACCATCAGAAACACATGGGACGGGTCCGCCGCCTTACCCAGCTTGCGAACCTTGCGGCGCAGGTGCGGGTAGACGATGTAGAGAAAAATCATGCCGCGCACAAAGTGCGTGGCACCCATCGAGTAGCGCCAGATACCTACGGCGCCAATCAGGAAAATGAAGTCCTTCGACTCGGAGTCGAATGTGGACGTGGGCAGCATCAGGGCCAGGCCCATCAGCAGGCTCAGAAACAAAAGCCAGCCGGCGGATTGCAGAAAAAAATGTTTGAGCTTGGACATGACCGTCATCCGAAGGTGATGGGGGCTTCAAGCCGCCCGCCGATTCACGGCGTGCGGCCTGAAGCTCGAGGCTTGCTGCTGCGTTACCAGCAGATCCCTTCGGTGCGGCTACCGGCGCTGGTGGCCTTGGACATGAAGCCCACCAGGTCGATCACCTGCTTGCCCTGCGGCGCTTCTTCGGCGAGGGCGCGGAACTTCTCGTCGCGGTTGCCGAGGATGATCACGTCGGAGTTGTCGATCACCGAATCGAAGTCCGAATTGAGCAGGGACGATACGTGCGGGATCTTCGACTCGATGTAGTCCTTGTTCGCGCCGTGGACACGGGCGTACTGGACGTTGCTGTCGTAGATGCTCAGGTCGTAGCCCTTGCCGATCAGCATCTCGGCCAGTTCCACCAGCGGACTTTCGCGCAGGTCGTCGGTGCCGGCCTTGAAGCTCAGGCCCAGCAGGGCGACTTTGCGTTTGTCGTGGCTTTCAACGATGTCGAAGGCGTTCTGCACTTGCGATTCGTTGCTGCGCATCAGCGAGTTGAGCAGCGGCGCTTCGACGTCCAGGGAGCCGGCGCGGTAGGTCAGGGCGCGCACGTCTTTCGGCAGGCACGAACCGCCGAAGGCGAAGCCCGGGCGCATGTAGTACTGCGACAGGTTGAGGGTCTTGTCCTGGCAGACCACGTCCATCACTTCGCGGCCATCGACGCCCACCGCTTTGGCGATGTTGCCGATCTCGTTGGCGAAGGTCACTTTGGTGGCGTGCCAGACGTTGCAGGTGTACTTGATCATCTCGGCGACGGCGATGTCCTTGCGGATGATCGGTGCGTCGAGTTCTTCGTACAGCGATTGCAGAACGTCACCCGAAGCCTTGTCGAACTCGCCGATGACGGTCATCGGTGGCAGGTCGTAGTCGGCGATTGCGGTGGATTCACGCAGGAACTCAGGGTTGACCGCCACGCCGAAATCGACGCCGGCCTTCTTGCCGGAGCAGTCTTCGAGAATCGGGATGACAACGTTTGCCACGGTGCCCGGCAATACGGTGCTGCGCACCACGATGGTGTGGCGGGTGGACTTTTCACGCAGGACAAAACCGATCTCGCGGCATACCGCTTCGATGTAGTTCAGTTCCAGGTCGCCGTTCTTTTTGCTCGGCGTACCGACGCAGATCATCGACAGGTCGGTGTCGCGAATCGCTTCGGCGAAGTTGGTCGTGCCGCGCAGACGACCGGTCTGGATACCTTGTGCGAGCAACTCACCCAAGCCCGGTTCAACAATGGGAGATTTGCCAGCGTTGATCATGTCGATCTTGTCTTTGGCAACATCGACGCCAACCACGTCATGGCCCCGTGCAGACAGGCAACCGGCACATACTGCGCCAACGTAACCCAAACCAAATATGCTGATGCGCATCGCAATTACCTCTGTATATATCAGGCCTTAGAGGGCCGGAGTTAATGGTGTTCAGCGTTCATTAGTGCACTCGAAAGTGCGGCATACAGGCGCCACAATGCCGTGTGCAGGCATACTAAGTTTCGAGTGTCTAAATAAGTGCACTCAAGATGTGCGTAACCAGGCCTTGTTGTTATGACGTGCCCTGTTATGCAGCCGATCTTCTTTGGAGAAGACTCTTGTGCAATCGTCTTGCGCGCTCGATGTCAGGATTAAAGTCCCGTAAATCAAGCGGTTGGGTGCTCAGGCGAGCACGTTTATAAGGGCGCGGCCATGGCCTTTGTAGGGGATATTAATGGTGCGTATCTCCTGTCCATCGTCTGGTTTGAGACTAGTTAGTCATCTAGGCAAGTTGCTGTGACAACTTGGTTACATGGCTATCTGCTCCGCGTAAGTTATCTCGTACAAACTCGGCGAGAATCGTTACCGGTGGTATGAGCTATGCATTCGGACGAAGTTCCTGTCCGCTCATCGCGAAATCTGAAATTTCTTGAAATATTGTCAGAGATGGCACCAGTATCAATTTGATAGCAGTTTCGTTTTCGACCTTTAATAACAGGCGAAAAATCACGTTAGATAGTTTTGTGCCACTACGGTGAAAAAATTTAGGTGCCACTACTGAAAAAAATGATCAGTGTCGAGTGAAACTAATCTTAGAAAAGACAGGGAGGTTTTTCTGGCGCCAGTAAAATGGCGAAATGTTGCGAGGGATTTTTGACATCGTGCGAGCTGCACGACTCTTCATATAAAGAGTCGTGCATTAGGCATGCTTTATTCGGGGGCGTGATCGCGTAGAAAAACCAGATTATCCGGTTTCGATTGCTCGGCGCTGTAGCGATAACCCTGCACATCGAACTGTTTGAGCAGGGCCGGATCGTTGATTTTTTCCTGGATCACGAAACGGCTCATCAGGCCTCGGGCCTTTTTCGCGTAGAAACTGATGATCTTGTATTGGCCGTTCTTCAGGTCCTTGAACTCGGTGTTGATGATCCGCGCATTCAGCGCTGTGCGTTTCACCGCCGAGAAATACTCGTTGGATGCCAGGTTCAACAGCACGTCATCGCCCTGATCGGCCAGTGCTTCGTTCAGCCATTCGCTGATGCGCGTGCCCCAGAAGGCGTACAGGTCCTTGCCTCGGGCGTTGGCCAGTTTGGTGCCCATTTCCAGGCGATACGGCTGCATCAGGTCGAGCGGGCGCAGCAGGCCGTAGAGGCCGGAAAGCATGCGCAGGTGCTGTTGCGCGTAGTCGAAATCGGCTTCGCTGAACGACTGGGCGTCGAGACCGGTGTAGACGTCACCCTTGAACGCGAGCAGCGCCTGCTTGGCGTTTTCCGGCGTGAACGCTGGTGTCCAGCTGCCGAAGCGCGCGGCGTTGAGGCCGCCGATCTTGTCGGACACGTGCATCAGTTCGCTGATCTGCGCCGGGCTCAGTTCGCGCAGTTGCTGGATCAGTTCCTGGGAATGGTCGAGGTATTGCGGCTGAGTGAAGCGCTGGGTCGCCGGCGGTGTTTCGTAATCGAGGGTCTTGGCGGGGGAAATCACCATCAGCATGAAGTCGTCTCCTTTAATCGTGGGGGCGATTCTAGGGGGTTGGGACGGATCACTCCAGCTATCAGGTCCATAGGTGATCGGCGGTTTGCCAGCCGGATCGGCTATAGTGCGGCGCGGGTTTTGTTATGGAGACACCCTTTGCGCATTGTTCTTTTCTTCACCGCGTGGCTGTTGAGCGTCGGTGCCGTTGCGGCGCCGGGCGATATCGCGACGCTGGATCGCAGCACCTGGCCGGAAAAGCTCGACAACCCGACGCTGTTCGATGTCGCCTCGCGGGCGGAAATCCTGATGTTCGCCCGCGGTCTGCTCGGTACCGAAGCGCTGGACGAGGCGGCGCTGGCCCAGCGCCTGGGGCTGCGCACAGTCAATCTGGAGGCGATCAACAGCCTGCGCGAGCGGCTGTGGCAGCGTCTGCTCGCCAACTACAACTTTGCCCAGCAAAGCTGCGATCAGGATGCCTCGTTCTGCTTCCTCGTCGAAGACCTGCCGACCCTGCGCGAGCAGGCCGCCAAATTCGTGGTCAGCGACGAAAGCTATTACACCAAATGGGCCGAGCCGAGCCGAATCTTCCATCTGCAATACCTCGATGAACTGATGCGCAAGGCGGCGCTGTCACCGCAGACCAGCAGCGAAATCGATCATTTCGGTGACTACGAGCGCAACGGCGACGATATGCACGATCGCCTGTTTCTGCTGAGTTTCGACAGCGCCGCCAACCTGCAACCGGACAACACCGACTGGCTCGCCGAGTACTTGCGCAAGTCGAACCTGAGCGGCACCTTCTTCATGTTGGGCAAGGATGTTCAGGCACGATTGGCCGACCGTTCCGTCAGCAGCCTGCAAGCGGCGTTTTCGCAGCAGTGCGTCGGCGTGCAGGGCTGGGAGTTCCGCTCCCACAGCCACTGGCAGGACTGGCAGGATTCGGTGCGGCGCAGTGCCGATCTGGTCCGCAACAAGCTGCCGGAAAACTACGTGCCGCTGTTCCGTCCGCCGGAAGGCCAACGTCGCAGCGATGCCCAGGGGTTCTTCAACAGTCAGGGCCTGCAAGTGGCGCTGTGGGACATCGATGCCCAGGACGGCGCCGGCAAGCTCAAGGGCAGCCAGAGCGCGCAACGGGTCCTGACCCTGATGCTGTTGTGGCGGCACGGGGTGATCAATTTCAACATGAAGCAGGATGCGGTGAAGACCGCGTTGCCGTGGCTGATCACGCAAACCGCGCAAAGCGGCATCGGCTGGGAAGACTGTCAGGACGCGTTTCGCTGAAAAACGGCAAGAGCCCGGAAACATTGGGCTTGGGGTGAATTTTTTGCAGAATTCGATGCAGGCGGACTTCCGACTCTAACGGGGGCAGGGCAGTCCGCCAAGGGCTTTTCGTCACTTTGCAAAATAAACTTCAAAAAAGCGTCAAAGTGCTTTTTTCTGTCACGGGTTTTGGAGTATTACGAAGTCAGACCGCCGAAACCTGCAACACAGGTGGCGTCTTCCAAGACCCATTTTGTGTGCGGTTCACCTGCTATCCCGACAAAAGCTGTGCAGGTGGATTCGGCAGTCACTTCGAGGCGCAGCACCGCCGAGGTATTGCGTCGAATGGCTCCCACAAAGGTGACCGAGTATGGATGATCACGGACGTAGCCCTTCCTCCAACCAGCCAATCCTTTATGTACTCGATACCAACGTACTGATTCACGATCCGAACGCCCTGCTGAATTTTGAAGAACACCACGTCGCGATCCCGATGACCGTGCTTGAAGAGCTGGACAAGCTCAAGAGCGGGCATCACAGCGTGGCCGCCGAATGCCGTCAGGCGATCCGGCTGATCGACAAGACCCTGGGCGATGCCTCACCCGATGATGTTGAACAGGGCGTGCCGATCCAGCGCGGCAAGGGCGGTCCGAAGGGCTTGCTGTCGATTCTGATGAGCAAGCAGGCCGAATCGAACCTGATTCTGCCCGAGCATCTGAACGACAACAAAATCATCAACCAGCTGATCGACCTGCACACCCGCGAACCGAGCAAACCGGTGGTGCTGGTCACCAAAGACATCAACATGCGCCTCAAGGCGCGCGCCTGCGGAATCGACGCCGAGGACTACAGCACCGACCAGCTGGTCGATGACGTGTCCCTGCTGCCCAACGGCTATCACAACATGACCGGCTCTTTCTGGGACCGCGTGAGCAAGGTCGAAACCCGTCAGGACCACGGCCGCACCTGGCATCAGGTACAGCTGATCGACAACCTGCCTGCCGTGCACATCAACGAATTCATCATTGATGAGCAGGGCTTCGTCGGCTGGATCAAGGAGATCGAAGAAGACAAGCTGCTGATCCTCGACCTGCACCAGGAACCGCTGCTGCACCAGGAAGCCTGGGGCCTCAAGCCACGGGACATCTATCAGAGCCTGGCGCTGTACGCGCTGCTGGATCCGGACATTCACCTGGTCAACCTGTCCGGCGCCGCCGGCTCGGGTAAAACCATTCTGGCGCTGGCCGCGGCGATCGAGCAGACCATGGTCAGCAAGCGTTATCGCCGCATCATCGCCACCCGCAGCGTGCAGGGCCTGGACCAGGAAATCGGCTTCCTGCCCGGCACCGAGGCGGAAAAAATGGAGCCTTGGCTCGGCGCCATCACCGACAACCTCGAAGCCTTGCACATGGATGACGAAAACACCCATGGCAGCGTCGACTACATCCTCAGCAAAGTGCCGTTGCAGTTCAAATCGCTCAACTACATTCGCGGTCGCAGCTTCCAGCAGAGCCTGATCCTGATCGACGAATGCCAGAACCTCACGCCGCACCAGATGAAAACCATCATCACCCGGGCCGGCGCCGGTTCCAAAGTAGTGTGCCTGGGCAACCTGGCACAGATCGACACCCCTTACCTGTCCGCGACCAGCTCCGGGCTGACCTACCTGACCGAACGTTTCAAGGATTTCCCCAACGGTGTGCACATCACCCTGCAAGGGGTGCCTCGCTCGATCCTGGCCGAATACGCCGAATCGCATCTGTAACCGTCCACAACCAACCGGGCGGCCCCAAAGCCGCCCGGTTTTTTATGTGCGCAATTCTGACCCCCAGGTTTACAATCGACGCTCCTGATCAGGAGTAATCCCGTGCTGACTCATCTCGATTCCCAAGGTCGCGCCAACATGGTCGACGTCACCGAAAAAGCCGTGACGTTCCGTGAGGCGACGGCCCAAGCGCTGGTGCGCATGCTGCCCGACACTCTGCAGATGATCGTCAGCGGCGGCCATCCCAAGGGCGACGTGTTCGCCGTGGCGCGCATTGCCGGCATTCAGGCGGCGAAGAAAACCAGTGATCTGATTCCCCTGTGCCATCCGTTGATGCTGACTGGCGTCAAGGTCGAACTCAGCGCCGAAGGCGATGACACGGTACGCATCGTGGCTCGCTGCAAACTGTCCGGGCAGACCGGCGTCGAGATGGAAGCGTTGACCGCCGCCAGCGTCGCCGCGCTGACGATCTACGACATGTGCAAGGCCGTGGACCGTGGCATGACCATCGAAAGCGTGCGTCTGCTGGAGAAGGTCGGCGGCAAGAGCGGGCATTTCCAGGCGGAGCAGCCATGAACCTGACCGTGAAGTTTTTTGCCCGTTACCGCGAGGCGCTGGGCGTGGATTCGGTGGAGGTCGAGGGTGATTTCGCCACCGTCGATGACGTTCGTGCGTTGCTGGCGCAGCGAGAGGGCGCCGAGGTGCTGAGCGAACAGAACCTGATGTGTGCGCGCAACGAAGACCTCTGCCAGCTCGACGAGCCGGTGGTGGACGGCGACGAAGTGGCGTTTTTCCCCACCGTGACCGGAGGCTGAGCCATGGGGATTCGGGTGCAATCCGAACCGTTCGATCCGGGTGCCGAAGTCAACGCGATGCACGCGGCCAATGTCGGCGTCGGCGCGGTGGTGAGTTTTGTCGGCTACGTGCGCGACTTCAACGATGGCCTCGATGTCGCGGGAATGTTCCTCGAACACTATCCGGGCATGACCGAAAAGGCCCTCGGCAAGATTGCCTTGGAGGCCGAGCAGCGCTGGCCGCTGTTGAAGCTGGAAGTGCTGCACCGCATCGGCGCGCTGGAACCGGGCGAGCCGATCGTGTTTGTCGCCGCCGCCAGCGCCCACCGCCAGGCGGCGTTCGACGCCTGCGCCTTCGTCATGGATTACCTGAAAACCCGCGCGCCTTTCTGGAAGAAAGAGAACACCAGCGACGGCCCGCGCTGGGTCGAAGGCCGTGACAGCGATCATGCGGCGGCGGATCGCTGGAAGCAGTAGATTTTGCGCTGTACTCCCGGCCCTCTTCGCGAGCAAGCCCGCTCCCACAGGGAAATGCATTCCAATGTGGGAGCGGGCTTGCCCGCGAAGGCGCGATCCGCAACACCGAAAACGCTCCGGTTTTCCCACCCGACCAACAGCAGGAAGCAATCTCTTTTGCCTGATTGACGGCTTGTACGTAAAAGTCCAGTATGGATTTACAAGTACAAAAAACAGCCTCGTGCTTGAAGCTCCAGGCTTACCGCTTGCAGCTGCTCTTCTTCGTCTTGCCAAACCAACAACAACCCGCGAGAGAACGAACATGAAGAAATTTCCCCTCATCACCGGTCTGGCATTGAGCCTGTTGGCCTGCAGCAGCGCGTTCGCCGCCGAGAAAACCCTGCGCATCGGTATCGAAGCGGCGTATCCGCCCTTCGCCTCGAAAACCGACAAGGGTGAGATCGTCGGGTTCGACTACGACATCGGCAATGCCCTGTGCGCGCAGATGCAGGTCAAATGCGTGTGGGTCGAGGGCGAGTTCGACGGTCTGATTCCTTCCCTGAAAGTGAAGAAAATCGACATGGCGCTGTCGTCCATGACCATCAACGAAGACCGCAAGAAGTCGGTGGACTTCACCCACAAGTACTATTTCACCTCGTCGCGGCTGGTGATGAAGGAAGGCGCGAGCGTCGATGACCAGTACGCCAGCCTCAAAGGCAAGACCGTCGGCGTGCAGCGTGCAACCACCACCGACCGTTACGCCACCGAGGTGTTCGAGCCCAAGGGCATCAACGTCAAACGCTATGGCAACAACGAAGAAATCTACATGGACCTGGCGGCCGGGCGTCTCGACGCAATCTTCGCCGACACCATCCCGCTGAACGACTTCCTGTCGATGCCGCGCGGCAAGGGTTACGCCTTTGTCGGGCCTGAGCTGAAGGATCCGAAGTACGTGGGCGAGGGCGCGGGGATTGCGGTGCGCAAGGGCAACACCGAGCTGGTCAGCCAGTTGAACACTGCCATCGACGGCATTCGCGCCAGTGGCGAGTATCAGAAGATTTCCGAGAAGTACTTCAAGTCCGATATCTACGGCGACTGATAGTCCGCCATCGCTGGCAAGCCAGCTCCCACAGAGATTTTCGATATACACAAAACCTGTGGGAGCTGGCTTGCCAGCGATGAGGCCTTAACATTCACCGCAAATCTTCAGCCCTTCAATTCCTTCAAATGCTTGTACACCGTCGCCCGCCCCATGTTCAGCACATTGGCCACATAGTTCGAGGCGCTCTTGCCCTTGAATGCCCCTTCGGCGTGCAGCGCCAGCACCAGTTCGCGTTTGTGATCGCGGGTCAGCAGGTTCAGGCTCAGTTGCCGCTCGCGTAGCCAGGCGTGCAGGAAGGTGTTGATCCGCTCCTGCCAGTCATCGCGAAACAGCGAGTCCGGTTGCGGGATCAGTTTGCTCGGCGAGAGGAACAGGTCCAGCGCAGCCTTGGCGTTCTCGAACAGCGAAATATTCAGGTTGATGCACAGCACCGCCAGCGGATGCCCTTCGCTGTCACGCAGCACGGTACTCAGGCTGCGAATTTTCTGGCCGTCCCAGTTGAGCTTTTCGTACGGGCCGATGTTCCGTTCGCTGACGTCTTCGCTGAGCATGTCTTCCAGCGACGACTCATCGCCGATCACCCGTTTCGACAGGTTGTTGGCGATGTAATCGACCTTCTGCGTGCGCAGGTCGTGCAACACCACTTCGGCATGGGGAAAGAACAGCGTGGCAATGGCGTCGGCGATGGCGTGGTAGTTATCCAGCGCGGCGTCATGCAGCTCGGGCGTGTGTTCGGGGGCGGTCATAACTGTGGAGCTCCAGGCAACGTCAACGCCCCCGTGATCCGGGGGCGTTGCGAGTGTGCCGCAATCCGTCGGGCGCGTCATCCGCGCGGACGGTCAGGCCAGGCGGGCAGGCGCGAGCATGGCGGCGGTCAGGCCGAATTGCTGAAGGTGTTCGGGTAACGATTCACCACGCACCAGCGCGGCGCTGGCCTGGCCCATGGCCGGTGAGGTCTGGATACCGTAACCGCCCTGGGCCGCGACCCAGAACAGCCCCGGCACCTGCGGATCGAACCCGGACAGCAAATCGCCGTCGGCGACGAAACTGCGCAGGCCGGCCCAGGTGCGGGTCGGACGGCGGATGGTCAGGGTCGTCGCTTCCTCGATCTGGTAAATGCCCATGGCAATGTCCAGCTCCTCGGGCTGTACGTCGTGGGGTTCGACCGGGTCGGCGTTGGCCGGCGAGCCGAGGAACATGCCGGCGTCGGGCTTCATATAGAAGGATTCGTCGAGGCTGACCAGCATCGGCCAATGGTGGATGTCGACGCCCTCGGGGCCGGCGAAAATGAACGCGGCCCGGCGTTTCGGTTGCAGGCCCAGCGGCCGGGCACCGGCCAGGGCAGCGATCTTGTCGGCCCAGGCGCCGGCGGCGTTGATCACGACGGGAGCGCTGAAGGTCTGGCCGTTGGTCTGGACTTGCCAGATGCCGTCGGCATCGCGGCTCAGGCCGAGCACTTCGCAATCGGTCTGCACCTGGCCGTTGTTGCGGCGGATACCGCGCAGATAGCCCTGATGCAGGGCGTCGGTGTCGATGTCGCTGGCGGTCGGGTCGTAGATCGCGCCATGGACTTTCTCCCGGCGCAGGATCGGCAGCCGCGCGCAGGCTTCATCCGCGCTGAGCAACTGCATCTGCGGCACCGTGGCCTTGGCGCTGAGGTATTGATTGTTCAGCTCGGCGGCGTCGCCGGTGAAGTCGACGGTCATTTCGCCGCGCGGGGTCAGCAGCGGGTGCTCGCAGAAACCGCTGGGCGGATGGTCGAAGAATTCGCGGCTGGCCTGGGTCAGCGCCCGGACCTGTGGCGTGCCGTACGCGGCGGTAAACAATGCGGCCGAGCGCCCGGTGGAGTGATAGGCCGGGTGCGACTCGCGCTCCAGCACCACGACCTTGCCGTGCTGCGACAGCCAGAAACCGGTGGAAGCACCGGCAATCCCGCCGCCGATGATGATGAAATCTGCATGACTCATGGAGTTCTCCAGTGTGTACGCAATATCAAGGAGTTTGCTGTTCTCCATGTGGGAGNGCTGAATAAGTTGCCTGACACGGCCTCTTCGCGAGCAAGCCCGCTCCCACAGGGGGAGGCTTGGTGTTACAGGCTCAGGTGATAAACCGCATTCGCGAGGGCGATGTCTTCCAGGCCCAGACCGATGGAGCGGAAAAACACGTGACGGTGGTAGTCGGGGCGCTGCACTTTTTCGCTGAGCAGATCCGCCAGGTCACCGAGGATCGCACTGTGGTCCCAGCCATGTTGTTCGCTGGCGATCAGCATCTCGCCGGCCGAGCCCGGGGTGGTCAGACGATAGTCGCAGAACACCTGCATGTCGTTGAGGCTTTGCGGCGGCACTTCGTGGGCGCGCGGTGCGTTGGTGCTGATCGAGGTGATCAGCGCCGGTTTGCTCAAGGTTGCCGGGTCAATCACCGGGCCTGCGGACGAAGTGCAGAGCATGATCACGTCGGCCCCGGCGATGGCGGTTTCGCGGCTGTCGGCGATGCTCACCCGTGGATCGAGGGCGTGCAGTTGGCGGGCGGTTGCCGGGTCGTCGCTCAAGGTCGGCGAGTACACACTGATGTTCTGCCAGTCGCGCAAGGTTTTGACGTAATGCAGATGCGCCTGGGCGACCTTGCCACTGCCGATGATTGCCAGTCGCGCTGCCTTCGACGGGGCGAGGGCATCGACCGCCACGGCGGTGGTCGCAGCCGTGCGGGCGGTGGTCAGCTCGCCGGCATCGCAGAGCAACAGCGGCTGGCCGGTGTGCATCGACATCAGCAGTGTCCACGCCGTCACCAGCGGGCCTTGTTCGCGAACGATGTACGGCGAGGTCTTGACTCCGTACACGCCGTCTTCCGCCAGCACGCCGAGATAGTTGATGAAGTCCCCGGCGCCCTGGGGGAATTCCACCAGTTGCTGCGCCGGTTGCACGGCATGCCCGGCCGCCAGATCGCGGAACAGCTTGCGCAGGATCTGCGGCACATCGATCCGGGCCAGCAGCTCGCGGGCCTGGGTTTGGTCGATCACGTAAGGCGTACTGGACATGTTGGACTCCGCAGATTGTTTCTAAACTAATTTGTCCATTATGGACTTTTAGTTTTGTTGAACAATATCCGGGCGAAAAAAAAGCGCAGTCCGTTGCCGGCTGCGCTTCGCTTTATAGCGTCGCTTACTGTGGACGCTTGCGCTCAACCGCCCGCAATAGATGGGTCGGCGGCGTTTCACAGCTGATCTTGCGACCGAGCTTTTCTTCGATGGACGGCAACTGATAGGAGTCGTCCTCACCGGCGAAGCTGATCGACACGCCGTCGGCGCCAGCACGACCGGTACGGCCGATGCGGTGCACGTAGTCGTCCGGGACTTCCGGCAGGGTGAAGTTGATCACGTGGCTGATGCCGTCGATGTGGATGCCGCGACCGGCCACGTCGGTGGCAACCAGTACCCGGATCTTGCCTTCGCGGAAGCCTTCCAGCGTCTTGATCCGCTTGTGCTGCGGCACGTCGCCGGACAGTTGCGCGGCGTTGATGCCGTCACGCACCAGGCGCTCCTCGATGCGGCGCACTTCGTCCTTGCGGTTGGCGAACACGATGACTCGTTCCCAGCCGTTGTCGTTGACCAGGTTGAACAGCAGTTTGTATTTGTCGGCACCGGCCACCGCGTAGATGTGCTGCTCGACGTTCTCGTTGGCCACGTTGGTGACTTCGATTTCGACGATCGCAGGATCGGTGGTCCACTGCTTGGCGAGGTTCATCACGTCATCGGTGAAGGTCGCGGAGAACAGCAGAGTCTGGCGCTCGCTTTTCGGCGGGGTCTGGCGAATGATCTGCCGGACCTGTGGGATGAAGCCCATGTCGAGCATGCGGTCGGCTTCGTCCAGCACCATCACTTCGACCATGTCCAGGTGCACGTCACCGCGCTGGTTGAAGTCGAGCAGGCGGCCCGGGGTCGCGACGAGGATGTCGCAATGGCGCGCTTCGAGGTGCTTGAGCTGCTTGTCGAAGTCCATGCCGCCGACGAACGTCATGACGTTGAGGCCGGTGTACTTGGTCAGGTCGGCGGCGTCCTTGGCGATCTGCACCACCAGCTCGCGGGTCGGCGCGATGATCAGCGCCCGTGGCTCGCCCATGTAGCGCTCTTTCGGCGGCGGGGTCTGCAACAGCTGGGTGATGATCGAGATCAGGAACGCGGCGGTCTTGCCGGTGCCGGTCTGGGCGCGGCCGATGGCGTCTTTGCCGGCGAGGGTATAACCCAGCACCTGGGCCTGGATCGGTGTGCAATACGGGAAACCCAGGTCGTGGATGGCGTGCATCAGTTCCGGGGCGAGCTTGAAATCGTGGAAGCGGGTCTTGCCTTCCTGCGGCTCGACGACGAAGTCTTCGAGTTTCCAGGGAATCACCGGCGCCTTGGGCTTGGGTTCGCGACGTGGTTTGGCCGGTTTCGGTGTTTCGCTGCGGGCCGGCTCGGTAGCGGGCGCGGCAGCTGGAGCGGGTTTCGGTTCGCGTTTGGGCGTCTGGCGGTCGGCCTGGCTGGCATCGTTGCGATGACCGGGGGCGTGCGACGGCGCAGTGGGGACTGGCGCGAGCTGCTCAGCCTCGCTTTTACCGAACATTTTCTTGAGTGCTTTGAGCACGGTCATCTCATCAATTGGTTAAGGAATGTACGCCGGCCAGTGTAATGCAAGAAACGGGCGCGGCGTAGTGGGATGATCAAAGGGCGACCCCTGTCGCAATTGTCAGCGCAGGCGTTCGCTCAGCCACGCGCCGATGTCGCGAATTTCTTCGGGTAACACTTCGTGCTCCATTGGGTATTCCTGCCATGTCACGGTGACACCATGGGCCTTGAGATACTCATAAGCCGTGCGTCCCATGGAGTTCTGCACCACGTTGTCAAACTGGCCGTGCAGCGCCAGCACCGGAATCCGCTGCTGGCTGGCGGACAACTCCAGTTCATCGCTGAACGTCGGCGCGTATGTCGATAGTGCCAGCACCCCGCCCAACGGCCCCTGCCATTTCAGAAACGCGGTGTGATAGACCACGGCGCCACCCTGGGAAAAACCGGCGAGAAAAATCCGCGAGGCGTCTATTCCGCTGCTTCGCTGTTCTTCGATCAATTCGATGATGCGGTCGGCGGAGGCTTCCAGCTCATCGCGGTCGATCGCCCGGGCCGGGCTCATGGCCTTGATGTCGTACCAGCTCGGCATGGCATATCCGCCATTTATCGTCACTGGACGGGTCGGCGCCTGGGGCAGGACGAAACGCGTGCTCAGCAGGCTTTCCTGAAGCGCTTCGGCCACCGGCAGAAAGTCGTAGCGGTCGGCGCCGAGGCCGTGCAGCCAGATCACGCAGGCGTCTGCGGGCTTAACAGGCTGAAGAATCAAGGGCTCGGTCATGTCTGCTCCAAAAATGTGCGGGCGCTCTCATTAAGTGCGTGGTTCGAGTGCGCGTCCGGTTGATCCGTTAAGAAGATGTCGCAAGGTTACAAGTTTTGCTATTGACCTGTCGCCGAATCGATTCCGCGACAGGTGTGGTACGGGCTTTGCTATGGAAGGTTCTGTACGAAACATCCTACGCGTGGCGGTAACACTATCAGTGTATGACCCGCGACGGGATGGCAACGAATCCGGTGATGGATGTTCGCCAATGGCCGCAACGGGCTTAGCGAACGTGAAAGGGCTACCGCCCGTTCGGCCGACTGGTGAGAAGTGAGTTGTCCATGATGTGGATTGTCTCCTACTAGACTCATAGCGAAGGTCCTGCGTCGGTTGACCCCAAAAAAAGCCAACACGGGTCAACAACGCCTCAAAAGGGTGCGACTGGACTCAAGCTCCGACACAACAAGAGCAAAACTGGAGGTTTGAATGAAGATGTTGAAATCCACTCTGGCGATCGTGACTGCTGCTGCAGTACTGGGTGTCAGCGGGTTCGCTCAGGCGGGTGCAACCCTGGATGCAGTGAAGAAGAAAGGTTTCGTGCAGTGTGGCGTCAGCGATGGCTTGCCAGGTTTCTCGGTTCCGGATTCCACCGGCAAGATCGTGGGTATCGATGCTGACGTCTGCCGCGCCGTGGCCGCTGCCGTGTTCGGCGATGCGACCAAGGTCAAGTTCAGTCAGTTGAACGCCAAAGAGCGTTTCACCGCGCTGCAGTCGGGCGAGATCGACATCCTGTCGCGCAACACCACCATGACCAGTTCCCGTGACGCGGGCATGGGCCTGAAATTCCCGGGCTTCATTACCTACTACGACGGTATCGGCTTCCTGGTAAACAACAAGCTGGGCGTGAAGAGTGCCAAAGAGCTGGACGGTGCAACCATCTGCATCCAGGCCGGTACCACCACCGAGCTGAACGTTTCCGACTACTTCCGCGGCAACGGTCTGAAATACACCCCGATCACTTTCGACACCTCCGATGAAAGCGCCAAGTCGCTGGAATCCGGTCGTTGCGACGTGCTGACCTCCGACAAGTCCCAGCTGTTCGCCCAGCGCAGCAAGCTGGCTTCGCCGAAGGACTACGTGGTTCTGCCGGAAACCATTTCCAAGGAACCCCTGGGCCCGGTCGTGCGTAACGGCGACGACGAGTGGCTGGCCATCGTACGTTGGGTTGGCTACGCGCTGCTGAACACCGAAGAAGCGGGCATCTCTTCGAAGAACGTCGAAGCCGAAGCCAAGGCGACCAAGAACCCGGATGTCGCTCGTATGCTCGGCGCAGACGGCGAATACGGCAAAGACCTGAAACTGCCGAAGGACTGGGTCGTTCAGATCGTCAAGCAAGTCGGCAACTACGGCGAAATCTTCGAGAAAAACCTCGGCAAGAGCACTCCGCTGGAAATCGACCGCGGCCTGAACGCGCTGTGGAACAACGGCGGCATTCAATACGCACCACCAGTGCGCTGATGGTTCTGTCACCCGGCAGGCCAACTGCCGGGTGACGTTCTGTTCCATTATTTCCGGGGCACTTCATGCAAAATTCAATCGGCGCACCAAAGCAGAGGCTCAGCCTCAGCGATCCACGAGTGCGTGCGTGGGTATTTCAGATCATCACCATCGTGGCGGTGGTCTCCCTGGGCTGGTATCTGTTCGATAACACCCAGACCAACCTGCAACACCGGGGTATCACTTCGGGGTTCGACTTTCTGGAGCGCAGTGCCGGGTTCGGCATCGCTCAACACCTGATCTCCTACACCGAAGCGGACAGTTATGCCCGGGTGTTTGTCATCGGCCTGCTCAACACGCTGCTGGTGACCTTCATCGGCGTGATCCTGGCCACGATCCTCGGCTTCATCGTCGGCGTCGCGCGCCTGTCGAAGAACTGGATCATCGCCAAACTGGCAACGGTGTACGTGGAGGTGTTCCGTAACATCCCGCCACTGCTGCAGATCCTGTTCTGGTACTTCGCGGTGTTCCTGACCATGCCGGGGCCGCGCAACAGCCACAACTTCGGCGATACCTTCTTCGTCAGCAGCCGTGGCCTGAACATGCCGGCCGCGCAAATGGCCGACGGTTTCTGGGCGTTCGTGATCAGCATCGTGGTGGCCATCGTCGCCATCGTGCTGATGAGCCGCTGGGCCAACAAGCGCTTTGAAGCCACCGGCGAGCCGTTCCACAAGTTCTGGGCCGGCCTGGCGCTGTTCCTGGTGATCCCGGCGCTGTGCGCGCTGATCTTCGGTGCACCCGTGCACTGGGAAATGCCGAAGCTGCAGGGCTTCAACTTCGTCGGTGGCTGGGTGCTGATTCCGGAACTGCTGGCCTTGACCCTGGCGCTGACGGTGTACACCGCCGCGTTCATCGCCGAGATCGTGCGTTCGGGCATCAAGTCGGTCAGCCATGGCCAGACCGAGGCGGCGCATTCGCTCGGCCTGCGCAACGGCCCGACCCTGCGCAAGGTGATCATTCCGCAAGCGCTGCGGGTCATCATCCCGCCGCTGACCAGCCAATACCTGAACCTGGCGAAGAACTCCTCGCTGGCGGCCGGTATCGGTTATCCGGAAATGGTTTCGCTGTTCGCCGGCACCGTGCTGAACCAGACCGGTCAGGCGATCGAAGTCATTGCCATCACCATGAGCGTGTACCTGGCGATCAGTATCAGCATTTCCCTGCTGATGAACTGGTACAACAAGCGCATCGCGCTGATCGAGCGGTAAGGAATAGCGCATGAGTACTCATACTTTCAAACCCGACATGCCACCGCCGGCCAAGGTCTTCGGCCCGATGGCGTGGATCCGCGCGAACATGTTCTCCAGCTGGCTCAACACCCTGCTGACCCTGTTCGCGTTCTACCTGATCTATCTGGTGATTCCGCCGATCCTCAGCTGGGCGATCATCGATGCCAACTGGGTCGGCACCACCCGTGCCGACTGCACCAAGGACGGCGCCTGCTGGGTCTTCATCCAGCAGCGTTTCGGTCAGTTCATGTACGGCTACTACCCGCCGGAACTGCGCTGGCGCGTGGACCTGACCGTGTGGCTGGCGGTCATCGGCGTGGCGCCACTGTTCATCAAGCGCGTGGCGCACAAGGCGGTGTACGGCCTGAGCTTCCTGGTGGTCTACCCGATCGTTGCCTGGTGCCTGCTGCATGGCGGCGTCTTCGGCCTCGACACCGTGGCGACCAGCCAGTGGGGCGGTCTGATGCTGACCCTGGTGATCGCCACTGTCGGCATCGCCGGTGCGTTGCCGCTGGGGATTGTCCTGGCGCTGGGCCGGCGTTCGAACATGCCGGCGATCCGTGTGGTCTGCGTGACCTTCATCGAGTTCTGGCGCGGTGTGCCGTTGATCACGGTGCTGTTCATGTCCTCGGTGATGCTGCCGCTGTTCCTGCCTGAAGGCATGAACTTCGACAAGCTGCTGCGGGCGCTGATCGGCGTGATCCTGTTCCAGTCGGCGTACGTCGCCGAAGTGGTGCGTGGCGGTCTGCAAGCGATCCCCAAGGGCCAGTACGAAGCCGCGGCCGCGATGGGCCTCGGTTACTGGCGCGCCATGGGCCTGGTGATTCTGCCGCAAGCCCTGAAGCTGGTGATTCCCGGCATCGTCAACACCTTCATCGCGCTGTTCAAGGACACCAGCCTGGTGATCATCATCGGCCTTTTTGACCTGCTCAACAGCGTCAAGCAAGCCGCTGCCGATCCGAAATGGCTGGGCATGGCCACCGAAGGCTACGTGTTCGCCGCCCTGGTGTTCTGGATTTTCTGTTTTGGTATGTCGCGCTATTCCATGCATCTGGAACGCAAGCTCGACACTGGCCACAAGCGTTAGGAGTTTTTTCGATGAGCGAAGCAATCAAAAAGCCAGTGGGCCCTGAAGGCATCATTCAGATGCAGGGCGTGAACAAGTGGTACGGCCAGTTCCACGTGCTGAAAGACATCAACCTCAATGTGCGTCAGGGCGAGCGTATCGTGCTGTGCGGTCCGTCGGGCTCCGGCAAGTCCACCACCATCCGCTGCCTCAACCGTCTGGAAGAGCACCAGCAGGGCCGCATCGTGGTCGATGGCGTGGAGCTGACCAACGACCTCAAGCAGATCGAAGCGATCCGCCGCGAAGTCGGCATGGTGTTCCAGCACTTCAACCTGTTCCCGCACCTGACCATTTTGCAGAACTGCACCCTGGCGCCGATGTGGGTACGCAAGATGCCCAAGCGCAAGGCCGAGGAAATCGCCATGCATTACCTGGAACGCGTACGCATTCCGGAGCAGGCGCACAAGTACCCGGGGCAACTGTCCGGCGGTCAGCAGCAGCGTGTGGCGATCGCCCGCGCACTGTGCATGAAACCGAAAATCATGCTGTTCGACGAACCGACCTCGGCACTCGACCCGGAGATGGTGAAAGAAGTACTCGACACCATGATCGGCCTCGCCGAAGACGGTATGACCATGCTCTGCGTAACCCACGAAATGGGCTTCGCCCGCACCGTGGCCAACCGCGTGATCTTCATGGACAAGGGCGAAATCGTCGAGCAGGCGGCACCGAACGACTTCTTCGACAATCCGCAGAATGATCGGACGAAGCTGTTCCTGAGTCAGATCCTGCATTGAGATCTGATGAATAAAATAAACCCGGCCTTGTGCCGGGTTTGTTTTTTGTGGGTCAGGAGGCGGTAAGGGCTTCTTGTTTTTTGTGCTCGGTGAACTTGAAAGCCCCTCTCAAGTCAGCCCCTTCGGCCAGGTTTCTCGCATCGGCAAGCAAGTGTGGATAGCGATCCAGCAGACGCATGAGTAGCATCAATGCTTTCGGCGGAAGTACCTCGCCGCGTTCGTATCGTGAAAATGCGTTGTGCCCGCCTCCTGAAAGCAATTGCACCGTTTCCTTTTGCGTCAGATGCAGTTTGCGGCGGATCCTTTTCATTTCGTTACCTATCATTTTTCTACAGGCGAGAACGAGTTCATCGCATGCATCCGAATAGCGCTGCCCGCACTCGTCATCCAATTCGACCTCGCCGCACTTCTTGCACTCCCAGCCCGACAAGTCGTCGATGCGACGCTCCATTCCCCTGGCGCTCAAGGTTTCGCCTCGACCTTTGAAATGCACCATGCCTTCCGGGGCGCCGCAACTGAAACACAGCTGCGTGTTCATGAATTGTTCTCCTTGAAGGAGATCACGGGTGGGCGCCTGTCGTAGTGATAGGACACCTTGATGTAAATCTCCAAACCATGTGATTGGATGTGATAGACGTCTTGCCAGATACGATGGTCGTCATAAGGCGTCATCGATTTGTACAGCATGCCGCGCTGCAGTCTGAGAACGATTTCCTGCATTTCTGGGAGACTCAGTTCGAGTGCAGTCCCAGTCTTTCTCGCCGTGTGCGTGAATGCCTTCCAACCGAGTCGCCTGACATCCGCCTTGATCACTGCCAAGTCGTAATGGGGTGTGTTCTTTTCCATAAGAAACCAAAACCCTGTCCCTGAAATTACCCTTAAAGGGTAATTTTGACTAATCGAAAATCCCGCTCCACTTGTCTCTCTCTGACCCTAGGTGGTTGCCGTCCTACGCGGAGCTGACTAACATGTCAGAAAATTCATCCTATGATTGGATGAAAGGGCAAATCCTATGTCAGACATTTCTCCACTTATTAAGCGATCCCTGGTCGATCAGGCCCTGGACCAATTGCGCCAGCGCATCACCGATGGCAGCTGGCAGGTCGGTCAGCGTCTGCCGACCGAGCCTGAGCTGTGCGCAGAACTCGGCATCAGCCGCAACACCGTGCGCGAGGCGATGCGGGTATTGGCGTTCTCAGGGTTGATCGAGATTCGTCAGGGTGACGGCAGTTACCTGCGGGCGGTGGTCGATCCGATGGACACGCTCAAGGCACTGTCCAAATGCTCGCTGGATCAGGCCCGGGAAACCCGGCACATCCTTGAAGTCGAGGCCATCGGCCTGGCCGCCTTGCGTCGGACCGACGACGACCTTGTGGCTCTGCGCGAGGCACTGGGGCACGCCGGCAGTCACTACCACGGCGACCTCGACAGCTACATCGCCTGCGATCTGGTGTTCCACCGCCGTCTGGTGGACGCCGCGCACAACCCGACCCTCAGCGAGCTGTATCGCTATTTTTCCAGCATCGTCGGCGCGCAATTACGCCAGACCCTGAACATCGTCCCCCGTCGACAGGAAGTCTTCGATTTGCACGTCGCCTTGCTTGAGGCCGTCGAGCAGCGCGATCCGGAGCGGGCCAAAGCCCTGTCGAGGCAGTTGATCAATGAACCTTGAAACCGAGAAAACCATGTCCCGCCCAGAAGTCTCCCCAGCACCCGTTCGCAAGGCCGAGCTCGAAGAGTTGTTGATCGATGCCGAAGCCGATGACGAACAAGTGCAGCAAAGCCATCCGCTGGTGCGGCGTCCGTGGCTGTTGCTGCTGGGGCTGATTCTGGTGGCGTTGAACCTGCGACCGGCGCTGTCGAGCATGGCGCCGCTGCTCAGCGAGGTGTCGAGAAGCCTCGGTTTGTCCGCCGCTCAAGCGGGGTTGCTGACGACGTTGCCAGTGCTCTGCCTCGGTCTTTTCGCCCCGCTGGCCCCGGTGCTCGCGCGGCGTTTCGGTGCCGAGCGGGTGGTCTTGGGGATTCTTCTGACACTGGCCGGCGGCATTATCCTGCGCAGCAATTTCGGTGAGATCGGTCTGTTCGCCGGCAGCGTGCTGGGTGGCGCGAGCATCGGCATCATCGGCGTGTTGCTGCCGGGTATCGTCAAACGCGACTTCGCCAAACATGCCGGCACCATGACCGGTGTCTACACCATGGCCCTGTGCCTGGGCGCGGCGATGGCGGCGGGGTCAACCGTGCCACTGAGTGAGCACTTCGACCACAGCTGGGCCATGGGCCTGGGCTTCTGGGTGATTCCGGCGCTGGTTGCCGCAGTTTTCTGGCTGCCGCAAATCGGCCAGAAGCACGGTGCGCACAACGTTGCCTACCGGGTACGCGGTCTGCTGCGGGATCCGCTGGCCTGGCAGGTGACCTTGTACATGGGTCTGCAATCGTCGTTGGCCTACATCGTGTTCGGCTGGTTGCCGTCGATCCTCATCGGTCGCGGGCTGACGCCAACCCAGGCCGGTCTGGTGCTGTCCGGTTCGGTGATCATCCAGCTCGCCAGCTCCCTGGCGGCACCGTGGCTGGCCACCCGCGGCAAGGATCAGCGGCTGGCGATCGTGGTGGTAATGGCGCTGACCCTTGGCGGCCTGTTCGGTTGCCTCTACGCGCCGATCGAAGGCCTTTGGGGCTGGGCGATCCTCCTGGGCCTGGGGCAGGGCGGTACGTTCAGCCTGGCGCTGACCCTGATCGTGCTGCGCTCGCGGGATTCCCACGTGGCGGCGAACCTGTCGAGCATGTCCCAGGGCTTTGGCTACACCCTCGCGTCGATGGGGCCATTCGCGGTCGGCGTGGTGCACGACTGGACCGGCGGCTGGAACGCCGTGGGCTGGATCTTCGGTATCATCGGTGCCGGGGCGATCCTCGCCGGCCTCGGTGCCGGTCGCGCGCTGTACGTGCAGGTGACAAGCGAAAAGGTCTGACGCGCACACATTGTCGGTATTCGAAATGCGAATGCCGATAGTGTTTCAGGCGTTTGCGGATTATCGTGCTGGCAATCTGTACCTTTCCTGGAGATTGCCCATGAGTGAAGAAGCCCACAGCGCCCTGATCACCCGTTTCTACCAGGCTTTCCAGCGCCTCGACGCCGAGGCCATGGCCGCCTGCTACACCGACGACGTGGTGTTCAGCGATCCGGCCTTTGGCGAGCTGCGCGGTCGTGATGCCGGCGACATGTGGCGCATGCTCACCACTCGCGCCAAGGACTTCTCCCTGACCTTCAACAACATCCGCGCCGACGAGCGCAGCGGCGGCGCCCACTGGGTGGCGACCTACCTGTTCAGCCAGACCGGCAATGTCGTGATCAACGACATCCAGGCGCGCTTCGTTTTCCGTGACGGCAAGATCTGTGAACACCACGACCACTTCGATCTGTGGCGCTGGTCGCGTCAGGCGCTGGGCTTCAAGGGCCTGCTGCTGGGCTGGACGCCACTGGTGCGCAACGCCGTCCGCGCCCAGGCGCTGAAAGGGCTGAAGGCATTTCAGGCGAGTCGCTGATAAGATCGCGGCCTGTTTTCCTTACGCCTGAATTGCCCCGTGACCAGCCTCAGCGAAAATCCTCCCGATGCCAACGTTCCAGTGAACAAGTCCTGGTTCGTCTACCTCGTACGCGCCGCCAACGGCTCGCTGTACTGCGGGATCAGCAATGATCCCGTGCGCCGTTTTGCCAAGCACCAGAGCGGCAAGGGCGCGCGGTTCTTTCTCTCAAGCCCGGCGATGGCGCTGGTCTACACCGAGCGTTGTCGCGACAAAAGTGATGCGTTGCGCCAGGAGCGGTTGATCAAGAAGCTCAGGAAGAGTGCGAAGGAATGTCTGGTGGCGTCTTATCGGCCTGACTGAATACGCCCTCGAACCTTGTAGATATCCCTTCCGTAGATTCGGCACGTTGCATAAACAACAGGCAAGAAAAAACCGCCCTTGTAGGCGGTTTTTTCTGTAAACCTCGGTTTGCGGCCGGGGTTTACCGCATCTCACTGGATACACTGGCGCAGGCCAAGAGTATTCGTCTTTACGTCACCAGGCAAGCCTTGAAACACCCATTCCAGAGAATGCGATTTTGAGCTCATTTGTTTAAATGACGGTATAGCAATCCGATTACTATTCGTCCGCTCGCATGCCAATGCAGCTTTGAGGTCTGGCTGATCGACGTAACGGTTTCATGCCCTCTGACATGGGGTTGCTCCCGTGCCGGAATGATTTTTCAGGGGGATCACAACCGGCCGCCTCATTGGGTACATTGGCGTGTATTCCGAAGGCGTACGTGGTCCGGTAAGCACGCTGGAGGTTTGGCCCCCAACCGGAGGCCAAAATGTATGAAGCTTTTGCTGCGTACTCTGAGCCTCGTATGGAGGTCGTTCAAAGCGTTTCGCTTTTACGAGTTCCTGCGAGATCACTTCGATGACCTGACGTAAGGTCCTTGATGTGGGAAAACCGTCTCGGTTTCGGCTGAGGCGGTTTTTTTCGAAGACTCTCAAGTGCCTTATCACTCTGACTGATCAGTTCCCATCAGCCGGATCCGTAGGCTGCGAACGAATTGCACGCTAAGCTGCGGGCTCATTTTCTGTGCGGCGGAGCCGAGCATGTCCGAGTTGATTCTGCATCATTACCCGACCTCTCCATTCGCCGAAAAGGCCCGGCTGCTGTTGGGTTTCAAGGGCTTGTCCTGGCGCTCGGTGCACATCTCGCCGGTGATGCCGAAACCGGACCTGACTGCCCTGACCGGTGGCTACCGCAAGACCCCGGTGCTGCAGATCGGCGCCGATATCTACTGCGACACCGCGCTGATCGCCCGCCGCCTCGAGCAGGAAAAGGCCCAGCCTTCGTTCTTCCCGGAAGGCCAGGAGATGATCGCCGCCAGTTTCGCCGCCTGGGCCGATTCGGTGGTGTTCCAGCATGCGGTGAGCCTGGTGTTCCAGCCGGAATCGGTGGCAGTGCGTTTCGGCAAGTTGCCGCCGGAAGCGATCAAGGCGTTCCTCGCCGATCGTGCCGGACTGTTCAGCGGCGGCAGCGCGACCAAGCTTTCAGCCGAACAGGCCAGGCACAATTGGCCGCCCCTCATGGCGCGTCTGGAGCAGCAGTTGCAGCGTGAAGACGGTGACTTCCTGTTCGGTGAGCCGTCGATTGCCGACTTCGCCATGGCCCATCCGCTGTGGTTTCTCAAGGCCACGCACGTGACGGCGCCGTTGGTGGATGCTTATCCGGCGGTGTCGGCGTGGCTGGGGCGTGTGCTCGGTTTTGGCCATGGCGCGGCCAGCGAGATGAGTTCGGAGGAAGCACTGGAGATCGCGCGCAGCTCTAAGCCCGTAGCGTTGCCGGATGAGGTGTTCACTGATCCGAACGGGTTCGTGGCAGGTCAACAGGTGCTGATCGCAGCGACAGACTACGGTGTTGATCCGGTGGCCGGTGAGCTGGTGTTTGCCGGTCGCGAGGAGCTGATCCTGCGCCGTGAAGACGAACGTGGCGGGGTGGTGCATGTGCACTTCCCGCGTTTCGGTTTCCGAATCGAGAAACGCTGAAACAACCGAGGGAGCCGATTGGCTCCCTCGTTCATTTCAGTGCAGCGAGAATTTCGTCGGGATCAAACCCGCGAATCAACGTGCCGTTGACGTCGATCAGCGGAATCCCGCGTCCGCCCAGCGCTTCGTACGCCTTGCGTGCCTCGGTATCCTTCTCGATATCGAATTCCTTGAACGCAATGCCTTTCTGATCGAGAAAGCGCTTGGTCTGCTTGCAGTAGCCGCACCAGTCTGTGGCGTACAGCACGACCTTGGCGTTGGCGCGGACCTGCTCGGACGCCATCTGCGACGGGTTGAACACCCGCTCGATCTTGCCCCAGTTCTGATAGACCACAACCACCAGCAGAACCAGCGCAACCTTTTTCAGCACATTGCCGAGCATCAGTTGCGACGCTTCAGCTGATCGGTGAGCGAGGTCGGCAGGCCTTTGATGACCAGGGTCCCGGCTTCTTCGTCGTATTCGATCTTCGAGCCCAGCAGGTGCGCTTCAAAGCTGATCGACAGGCCTTCGGCGCGACCGGTGAAGCGACGGAACTGATTGAGCGTGCGCTTATCCGCCGGGATCTCCGGCGACAGGCCGTAGTCCTTGTTGCGGATGTGATCGTAGAAGGCCTTCGGGCGTTCTTCGTCGATCAGCTCCGAGAGTTCTTCCAGCCCCATGGGTTCGCCGAGCTTGGCCTGGCTGCTGGCGTAGTCGACCAGGGTCTTGGTCTTCTCGCGGGCGGAGTCTTCCGGCAGGTCTTCGCTCTCGACGAAGTCGCTGAAGGCCTTGAGCAGGGTGCGGGTCTCGCCCGGGCCGTCGACCCCTTCCTGGCAGCCAATGAAGTCGCGGAAGTACTCCGAGACCTTCTTGCCGTTCTTGCCCTTGATGAACGAGATGTATTGCTTGGACTGCTTGTTGTTCTGCCACTCGGAAACGTTGATCCGCGCCGCCAGGTGCAGTTGACCGAGATCGAGGTGGCGCGAAGGCGTCACATCCAGTTCATCGGTCACCGCCACGCCTTCGCTGTGGTGCAGCAGGGCGATGGCCAGGTAATCGGTCATGCCTTGCTGATAGTGGGCGAACAACACGTGGCCGCCGACCGACAGGTTCGATTCTTCCATCAGCTTTTGCAGGTGCTCGACCGCGACCTTGCTGAACGCGGTGAAGTCCTTGCCGCCTTCCATGTATTCCTTCAGCCAGCCGCTGAACGGGAATGCACCGGACTCCGGATGGAACAGCCCCCAGGCTTTGCCCTGTTTGGCGTTATAGCTCTCGTTGAGATCGGCGAGCATGTTCTCGATGGCTGCGGACTCAGCCAGTTCGGAGTCACGGGCGTGCAGGACTGCGGGTGTGCCGTCGGGTTTTTTGTCGATCAAATGGACGATGCAATGACGGATCGGCATAGGCTTCTCGGCTGGTGGAAGGGAGGAGGGCGGGCTCCCCCGAAAAAGCGCCCAGTGTACCGCAACCACTGGATTTGGCGCGGGGTGAAGGGCAAATCCGGGTCACCCGGCGGCCCTTATGCATTTATTTACCGATTTAGCGCAATAAACCTGACCATTTGGCTAGCTAGAGGCGGATATTTCCTTGTCTCTGTGCTAGTTTTGCCCGGTCTTGTGCGAAGTCACCGCGACAAGCATGCATTCAGCTTTTGTCAGGTCGAACCAAACCTTGATTTCGGCATCTATAACCCCGACTCGTCGTGGTTATCGCCGAGGGTGCCAGATCCAGAAGATCGGGCTCGATGGCTGACACTGCACTCTGCAATCCATATGAATTTGATAGGGAAGGAACACTACATGGCTCTTACTAAAGACCAACTGATCGCCGACATCGCTGAAGCTATCGACGCGCCGAAAACCACCGCGCGTGCCGCTCTGGACCAACTGGGCCAAATCGTTGCCGATCAGCTGGAAAACGGTGCCGAAATCACTTTGCCAGGTATCGGCAAGCTGAAAGTGACCGAGCGTCCTGCCCGCACTGGCCGTAACCCGTCGACTGGCGCTGCCATCGAAATCCCTGCCAAGAAAGTGATCAAGCTGGTTGTGGCCAAAGGCCTGACCGACGCTGTGAACAAGTAAGACGCAGCGATAAAAAAAACCGTGCGCCGGAGTGATCCGGGCACGGTTTTTTTATGTCTGCGATTCAGTGACTGCTGAATCGCGCGGACGAATTCAGCTCTTGCGCACCCAGCGTTCGCGCCGCCAGATCTGCTGTTCGGACTTGGTCTGGAAGGTCCAGGCGACGAAGCGACTCTGTTTCTGCCCTTGGGACATTTCCACCACCTGGCTTTCCAGCGCACCGGCCTTCTTCAGCGCGGTTTCGATGGCAGGCAGGTTCGAAGCTTTCGATACCAGGGTGCTGAACCACAACACCTTGTGCGCAAAGTTCGCGCTTTCGGCGATCAGTTGCGTCACGAAACGCGCTTCGCCGCCTTCACACCACAGTTCGGCCGACTGCCCGCCAAAGTTCAGTACCGGCAGTTTGCGTTTCGGGTCGGCCTTGCCCAGGGCTCGCCATTTACGCTCGCTGCCCTTGGTGGCCTCTTCCATCGAGGCGTGGAACGGCGGGTTGCACATGGTCAGGTCAAAGCGCTCGCCTGGCTCCAGCAGGCCGATCAGGATGTGCTTGCGGTTCTCCTGCTGGCGCAGCTGGATGACCTTGTTCAGGTCGTTGGACTGGACGATAGCCTTGGCGGCGGCCACGGCGGTCGGATCGATCTCCGAGCCGAGGAAGTGCCAGCGATATTCGCTGTTACCGATCAGCGGATACACGCAGTTGGCGCCCATGCCGATATCCAGCACATTGACGATGGCGCCGCGCGGGACCACGCCGTCGTTGTTGCTGGCCAGCAGGTCAGCCAGGAAGTGGATGTAGTCGGCACGGCCCGGCACCGGTGGGCACAGATAATCGGCCGGGATGTCCCAATGCTGGATGCCGTAGAACGACTTGAGCAGCGCCCGGTTGAACACTCGCACCGCATCGGGACTGGCGAAGTCGATGCTTTCCTTGCCGTACGGGTTGGTGATCACGAACTTCGCCAGTTCCGGCGTGGTCTTGATCAGCGCCGGGAAGTCGTAACGACCCTGATGGCGATTGCGCGGGTGCAGGCTGGCTTCTTTACGCGGTTCCACGGGCTTGGCCGGGGTAGCGGAGTCAGGCTTCTTGCGCGCAGGTTTCGGTGTACGTGGGGCGTTCATGGGCGTGGTCGATTCGGGTAGGGCTGAAAGTGGCGGCCATTGTCCCACAGGGAGCCATGTTGTTGGCCGGAAAAGTGCCGGGCACAAAAAAGGGAGGCCGGTGCGGGCCTCCCTTTTCAGTGCGATACGCGGTTACAGGCTGGCAATCCGCGCGTGCTGCTCGGCCAGTTTGCCCAAGGCCTGTTCAGCCTCGGCCAGTTTGGCGCGCTCCTTCTCGATGACTTCGGCCGGGGCCTTGTCAACGAAACCGGCGTTGGACAGCTTGCCGCCAACCCGCTGGACTTCGCCCTGCAGACGCAGGATTTCCTTGTCCAGACGCGCCAGCTCGGCGTTCTTGTCGATCAGACCGGCCATCGGCACCAGCACTTCCATCTCGCCGACCAGCGCGGTGGCGGACAACGGTGCTTCTTCGCCAGCGGCGAGAACGGTGATCGATTCCAGACGCGCCAGCTTCTTCAGCAGCGCTTCGTTCTCGGTCAGGCGACGCTGGTCTTCAGCGCTGACGTTTTTCAGGTAGATCGGCAGCGGTTTGCCCGGGCCGATGTTCATTTCGCCACGGATGTTACGCGTGCCGAGCATCAGGCCCTTGAGCCATTCGATGTCGTCTTCGGCCGCCGGATCGATGCGCTCTTCGTTGGCCACCGGCCAAGGTTGCAGCATGATCGTCTTGCCCTGAATGCCGGCCAGCGGCGCGATGCGTTGCCAGATTTCTTCAGTGATGAACGGCATGAACGGATGCGCCAGACGCAGCGCCACTTCCAGTACCCGAACAAGCGTGCGGCGGGTACCGCGCTGACGCTCGACCGGCGCGTTTTCGTCCCACAGCACTGGCTTGGACAGTTCCAGGTACCAGTCGCAGTACTGGTTCCAGATGAACTCGTACAAGGCTTGCGCCGCCAGGTCGAAACGGAACTGATCCAGTTGACGGGTCACTTCGGCTTCGGTGCGTTGCAGTTGCGAGATGATCCAGCGATCCGCCAGCGACAGCTCGTAGGCTTCGCCGTTCTGGCCGCAGTCTTCGCCCTTGTCCAGAACATAACGCGCGGCGTTCCAGATCTTGTTGCAGAAGTTGCGATAGCCTTCGACGCGGCCCATGTCGAACTTGATGTCGCGACCGGTGGACGCCAGCGAGCAGAAGGTGAAGCGCAGGGCGTCGGTGCCGTAGCTGGCGATGCCGTCGGCGAACTCGTCGCGGGTCTGCTTCTCGATCTTCTTCGCCAGTTTCGGCTGCATCAGACCGGAAGTGCGTTTCTGCACCAGGGTTTCGAGCTCGATACCGTCGATGATGTCCAGCGGGTCCAGGACGTTGCCCTTGGACTTGGACATCTTCTGACCCTGGCCATCACGCACCAGACCGTGCACGTAAACGGTCTTGAACGGAACCTGCGGCGTACCGTCCTCGTTCTTGATCAGGTGCATCGTCAGCATGATCATCCGGGCAACCCAGAAGAAAATGATGTCGAAACCGGTGACCAGCACGTCGGTGGAGTGGAATTTCTTCAGGAACTCGGTCTTTTCCGGCCAGCCCAGGGTGGAGAAGGTCCACAGGCCCGAACTGAACCAGGTGTCGAGAACGTCGTTGTCCTGTTGCAGCGCAACGTCCGGGCCGAGGTTGTGCTTGGCACGTACTTCGGCTTCGTCGCGACCGACGTAAACCTTGCCCGACTCGTCGTACCAGGCCGGAATCCGGTGGCCCCACCACAGCTGACGGCTGATGCACCAGTCCTGGATGTCGCGCATCCACGAGAAGTACATGTTTTCGTACTGCTTCGGCACGAACTGGATGCGACCATCTTCAACGGCAGCAATCGCAGGCTCGGCCAGCGGCTTGGTGGACACGTACCACTGGTCGGTCAGCCACGGCTCGATGACGGTGCCGGAGCGGTCGCCTTTCGGCACTTTCAGGTTGTGGTCGTCGACGCTGACCAGCAGGCCGGCGGCGTCGAACGCGGCAACGATCTGCTTGCGCGCTTCGAAACGCTCGAGACCGGCGTACTCGGCCGGAATCTTGCCGTCGATGCTGTCGTTCAGCGTGCCGTCGAGGTTGAACACCTGCGCTGCCGGCAGCACGTTGGCGTTCTTGTCGAAGATGTTCAGCAGCGGCAGGTTGTGGCGCTTGCCGACTTCGTAGTCGTTGAAATCGTGGGCCGGGGTGATTTTCACGCAGCCGGTGCCGAATTCAGGATCGCAGTAATCGTCGGCGATGATCGGAATGCGGCGGCCGACCAGCGGCAGCTCGACAAATTTGCCGATCAGGGCTTTGTAGCGCTCGTCGTTCGGGTTCACCGCGACGGCGGAGTCGCCGAGCATGGTTTCCGGACGGGTGGTCGCGACAATCAGGAAATCGTTGCCTTCAGCGGTTTTCGCGCCGTCGGCCAGCGGGTATTTCAGATTCCACAGGAAACCTTTCTCGTCGTGGTTTTCCACTTCGAGGTCGGAAATCGCCGTGTGCAGTTTGGTGTCCCAGTTGACCAGACGCTTGCCGCGATAGATCAGACCGTCTTCGTGCAGGCGCACGAAGGCTTCCTTAACGGCTTCCGAGAGGCCGTCGTCCATGGTGAAGCGCTCGCGGCTCCAGTCCACGGACGAGCCGAGACGGCGGATCTGACGGCTGATGTTGCCGCCGGACTGATCCTTCCACTCCCAGACTTTCTGGAGGAATTTTTCGCGGCCCAGATCGTGGCGATTCTGGCCCTGGGCTTCGAGTTGACGCTCCACCAGCATCTGCGTGGCGATACCGGCGTGGTCGGTACCCGGCTGCCACAGGGTGTTGCGACCCTGCATGCGGCGGAAACGGATCAGGGCGTCCATGATCGCGTTGTTGAAACCGTGTCCCATGTGCAGGCTGCCGGTGACGTTCGGCGGCGGGATCATGATGGTGTAGGAGTCGCCCGCGCCTTGCGGGGCGAAGTAGTTCTCGGACTCCCAGGTGTTGTACCAGGAAGTTTCAATGGCGTGCGGCTGGTAGGTCTTATCCATGCGCGGCGGGACCCTATTGGCATTTATTCAGGAAAAGCCGGGAAGTATAGCGGGGCATGGGGCGCAGGGCGAGCGGGGCGGGCCGGGTGGAGGCTTAAATGTGGGAGCTGGCTTGCCAGCGATGCAGGCGCCGCGGTTTTTCAGGAAAAGCGCGGTGATGCTATCGCTGGCAGGGCAGCTCCCACAGGAGATCAGGGAATTATTCGTACTGGCCGAGAAGCCGTTCCATCCGCGCCTCGAGGCGACGTTTGATTTCGGTTTCGATGTGCGGCGCGAAATCGTCGATCACGTCCTGCATGATCAATTGCGCAGCAGCGCGCAGTTCGCTGTCCAGGTGCAGGATAGCGTCGGGGCCTTTATCCACAGGCGCAGCGGCAGGCTGCGGGGCAGGCGTCGGCGCGGGTGCCGCTTCGACGGCTTGCGGTGTGTTGTCGACCGAATCGAACAACATCGGAATCTGTTCCTGTTCGCCATCATCGACCGTGTCGGTCAACAGCGGCGGTTGCAGGTTGTCATCGCCGAGCAGCTGGCGGATCGACTCGAGGTCATCCAGCAGGTGTGCGGGTTTTTGCAGCGGTTTTGGAGTGTCCATCGGCGTACTCAGAGTCGCTGTAAACGGTGGTCTTGCAGAGGATAGCCCTGTTCGCGGTAGAAACGGAAACTCTCCCGCGCCGCAGTGCGAATCGCCGGATCTTCCACCACAACCTCCGCCACCCGGGCGAATTTGTTGGCGAAAACCGGGACTTTCAGGTCGAGGTTGACCAGCAAGTCTGCGTGCTGGCCGCAGTCATCGCCCAGTCCCAACACGATCAGTCCTTCCGGTTCGCTCTCAGCCGGGCCGTGAGGCACGAAGGTTTCGCCCTTGAACGCCCACAGTCGCGCATCGAGATCATCACGCTGGGCGGCATCGCTGCAATGCAGGTAGATGCGATGGCCCATGCGCCAAGCCTTGTCAGTGAGCTTGCAGGCAAAATCCAGACGCGCCGAAGGATCGGCGCTGGGCAGGATATAAAAGTCGACTTTGGTCATTGCGGTTCCTGAGCCTTGAACGGCGCCGCCCGAAGGCAGCGCCGCCCAGGTTCATCGGTTTCAGGCTTTGGCGCGATCCAGCAGGTATTGAGTCAGCAACGGAACCGGACGGCCAGTGGCGCCCTTGTCCTTGCCGCCGCTGGTCCAGGCGGTGCCGGCGATGTCCAGGTGCGCCCAGTTCAGGTTCTTGGTGAAGCGCGACAGGAAGCAGGCAGCGGTGATGGTGCCGGCCTTCGGACCGCCGATGTTGGCGATGTCGGCGAACGGGCTGTCCAGTTGCTCCTGGTACTCATCGAACAGCGGCAGTTGCCAGGCGCGGTCGTCGGCAGCCTTGCCGGCGCTCAGCAGTTGCTCGATCAGTTCGTCGTTGTTGCCCAGCAGGCCCGACGTGTGGGCGCCCAGCGCAACGACGCAGGCACCGGTCAGGGTGGCGATGTCGATCACCGCCTGCGGCTTGAAGCGCTCGGAGTAGGTCAGGGCGTCGCACAGCACCAGACGGCCTTCGGCGTCGGTGTTGAGGATTTCCACGGTCTGGCCGCTCATGGTGGTGACGATGTCGCCCGGACGCGAAGCGGTGCCGCTCGGCATGTTCTCGGCGCAGGCCAGGATGCACACCAGATTGATCGGCAGCTTCAGTTCCAGCACGGCGCGCAGGGTACCGAACACGCTGGCGGCGCCACCCATGTCGTACTTCATCTCGTCCATGCCGGCGCCCGGCTTCAGGCTGATGCCGCCGGTGTCGAAGGTGATGCCTTTACCGACCAGCGCGTACGGCTTCTCGGATTTCTTGCCACCGTTGTATTGCATGACGATCAGGCGCGGCGGCTGGGCGCTGCCCTGGCCGACGGCGTAGAACGAACCCATGCCCAGGGATTTGATCTTCTTCTCGTCGAGGACTTCGACTTTCAGATCCTTGAACTCTTTGCCGAGGTTCTTGGCTTGCTCGCCGAGGAAGGTCGGGTGGCAGATGTTCGGCGGCAGGTTGCCCAGGTTACGGGTGAATGCCATGCCGTTGGCGATCGCGGTGGCGTGGTTCACGGCGCGTTGCACTTCAGCCTGAGCGGCCTTGATGGTCAGCAGGGTGATTTTCTTCAGGGCGCGCGGTTCGGCTTTCTGGCTCTTGAACTGGTCGAAGGTGTATTCGCCATCGACCAGGGTTTCGGCCAGCAGACGGGTCTTGCCGTAGCTGTCGCGGTTCTTGACGATGATTTCATCGAGTGCCAGCACGGCGTCGCTGCCACCCAGGCCTTTAAGCGTGTTGAGGATGCCGGCGACGATCTTGCGGAACGGACGGTCGCCCAGTTCTTCATCCTTGCCCACGCCGACCAGCAGCACACGTTCGGCTTTCAGGTTCGGCAGGCTGTGCAGCAACAGGCTCTGGCCGACCTTGCCGGCCAGGTCGCCACGCTTGAGCACGGCGCTGATGGCGCCGCCGCTCAGTTCGTCGACCTGCCTGGCGGCAACGCTGAGTTTGCGGCCTTCGCCGACGGCAACCACCAGGGTGGCGGTTTTCAACGTTTCTGGGCTAACGCTTTTTACAACCAGTTCCATGTCCGGATCCCTGAATGAATGGTCAACACGCAGGCGTTCGACGTGTCCGCCGTCGCCTGCTTATAGAGAGAAGAGGCGCAGGCCAGTGCCTGCGACAGAGGCGGCAGTTTGAACCTCGCTCACCGCGCCTGACAACCCTCGGTTGTACGATCTTCAACGGATTGCATGCTTGCGTGAGTGTGCGCAGTGACAGGCGCCCTCAATCACAGGATAATGCCGCATCTTTTTTCGACGGCTCTGCCTTGCGGGCCCGTCGATACGTTTGCTTGTTTGGCCGCCTTAGCCTGACAACCCTGGAGTGTCTGGTTTGATCGTCTTCCGTTATCTGTCCCGCGAAGTCCTGTTGACCCTGAGTGCGGTAAGCGCCGTGCTGCTGGTCATCATCATGAGCGGTCGCTTCATCAAATACCTTGCCCAGGCCGCTGCGGGCCAGCTCGATCCGGGATCACTGTTCCTGATCATGGGCTTCCGTCTGCCGGGCTTCCTGCAACTGATCCTGCCACTGGGCCTGTTTCTCGGGATCCTGCTGGCGTACGGCCGGTTGTACCTGGAAAGCGAGATGACCGTGCTCTCGGCCACCGGCATGAGCCAGCAGCGTCTGTTTCGCATGACCCTGTTCCCGGCCACCCTGGTGGCACTGGTGGTGGCGTGGCTGAGCCTGAGCCTGGCCCCGCAAGGCGCCAACCAGTTCCAGCTGCTGCTGAACAAACAGGACGCCCTGACCGAATTCGACACCCTCGAGCCCGGCCGCTTCCAGGCCCTGCGTGACGGCACGCGGGTGACCTACACCGAAACCCTGAGCGACGATCGGGTCAACCTTGGCAGCGTGTTCATCTCGCAGAAGAACCTCGGCGCCAACCAGAAAGATCGCGGGATTTCCGTGCTGGTGGCGGAAAAGGGCCGTCAGGAAGTGCGTCCCGACGGCAACCGCTACCTGATTCTCGACAGCGGCTACCGCTACGACGGCAGCCCGGGGCAGGCCAACTATCGCGCCATTCACTACGAAACCTACGGCGTGCTGCTGCCCAAGCCGGATGTCAGCGAGGAAGTCACCGACCGTGACGCCATGCCGACCTCGTCTTTGCTGGGCAGTGACGACATCCGCTCGAAAACCGAACTGCAATGGCGTCTGTCGCTGCCGTTGCTAGTGTTCATCGTGACCCTGATGGCGGTGCCGCTGTCGCGGGTCAACCCGCGTCAGGGGCGTTTCCTCAAGCTGCTGCCGGCGATTCTTCTTTATATGGCTTACCTGACCATCCTGATTGCCGCCCGCGGCGCCCTCGAGAAAGGCAAGATTCCACCTGCGCTCGGCTTGTGGTGGGTGCACGCGATCTTCCTGGTCATCGGTCTCGGCCTGCTGTACTGGGAACCTCTGCGCCTGAAGCTGGCCAGCCGTCGCAGTGCAGCGCTGGAGGTGGCCCGTGGTTAAACTCGACCGCTATATCGGCAGCAGCGTGTTCATGGCGATCATCGCAGTGCTGGCAATCATTCTCGGCCTGGCCACCTTGTTTGCGTTCATCGACGAGATGGGCGACGTCAGTGATACCTACACCCTGGTCGACGTCCTGAGCTTCGTGCTCCTGACCGCGCCGCGTCGTATGTACGACATGCTGCCGATGGCGGCGCTGATCGGCTGCCTGATCGGCCTCGGCAGTCTGGCGAGCAGCAGTGAGCTGACCGTGATGCGCGCCGCCGGTGTGTCCATCGGGCGCATCGTCTGGGCGGTGATGAAGCCAATGCTGGTGCTGATGCTGGCCGGCGTGCTGATCGGCGAGTACGTGGCACCGGCCACCGAAAGCATGGCTCAGGCCAACCGCTCGCTGGCGCAAGGCAGCGGCGACGCGCAGAGCGCCAAGCATGGCATGTGGCACCGTCAGGGCGAGGAGTTCATTCACATCAACTCCGTGCAACCCAACGGTCGTCTGTACGGCGTGACCCGCTATCACTTCGACAAGGAGCGCCATCTGCTGAGCTCGAGCTTCGCCAAGCGCGCCGAGTTCGACACCGATCACTGGCAGCTCACCGACGTGACCACCACCAAATTCCACGAGCGCAGCACCGAAGTGGTCAATACGCCGGTCGAGCGCTGGGATGTCTCCCTGAGCCCGCAACTGCTGAGCACCGTGGTGATGGCGCCGGAGTCGCTGTCGATCACCGGCCTGTGGGGTTACATCCACTATCTGGCCGATCAGGGCCTGAGCAATGGTCGTTACTGGCTGGCATTTTGGGTCAAAGTGTTGCAGCCGCTGGTGACCGCCGCGCTGGTGCTGATGGCGATTTCCTTCATCTTCGGTCCGTTGCGTTCGGTGACCCTCGGTCAGCGGGTGTTCACGGGCGTGCTGGTGGGTTTCACCTTCCGCATCGTTCAGGATCTGCTGGGTCCATCCAGCCTGGTATTCGGTTTCTCGCCGCTGTTCGCGGTGCTGGTGCCGGCCGGCGTGTGTGCGCTGGCAGGTGTCTGGCTGTTGCGCCGAGCCGGTTGATGAACAAGGTTTCACCCACGCTTTAGCCTTGAAAACGCCTCGGTCGCCAGACCGGGGCGTTTTTGCATGCAATCCGGGTGACAGGCGAACGTGACGCTTGCGCCGTGTATCAGGTACAATTCCCGGCTATTTTTCGGCGGGCCAAGCCTGCAGCCTTTTTGAGTGTTGATCCGTGAGTGATTTGAGTCATATCCGCAATTTCTCCATCATCGCCCACATTGACCATGGCAAGTCGACGCTGGCTGACCGTTTCATCCAGATGTGCGGTGGCCTGGCCGAGCGTGAAATGGAAGCCCAGGTACTGGATTCCATGGATCTGGAGCGCGAACGCGGGATCACCATCAAGGCCCACAGCGTTACCCTCTATTACAAGGCCAAAGACGGCGTCACCTACCAGCTGAACTTCATTGACACCCCGGGCCACGTCGACTTCACCTACGAAGTCAGCCGTTCCCTGGCGGCCTGTGAAGGTGCGTTGCTGGTGGTCGATGCGGGGCAGGGCGTTGAAGCCCAGTCCGTGGCCAACTGCTACACCGCCATCGAGCAGGGCCTCGAGGTCATGCCGGTCCTGAACAAGATCGACCTGCCACAGGCCGAGCCTGACCGCGTCAAGGACGAGATCGAGAAGATCATCGGCATCGACGCCACCGACGCCGTCACCTGCAGCGCCAAGACCGGCCTGGGTGTCGACGAAGTGCTCGAGCGTCTGGTCGCCACCATTCCTGCGCCAACCGGCAATATCGAAGATCCGCTGCAAGCGTTGATCATCGACTCCTGGTTCGACAACTACCTGGGTGTTGTCTCCCTGGTGCGCGTGCGTCATGGCCGCGTGAAGAAGGGCGACAAGATTCTCGTCAAGTCCACCGGCAAGGTGCATCTGGTCGACAGCGTTGGTGTGTTCAACCCGAAACACACCGCCACCGCTGACCTGAAGGCCGGCGAAGTGGGTTTCATCATCGCCAGCATCAAGGACATTCACGGTGCACCGGTCGGTGACACCCTGACCCTGAGCTCCACCCCGGACGTTCCGGTGCTGCCAGGTTTCAAACGCATCCAGCCGCAGGTTTACGCCGGTCTGTTCCCGGTCAGTTCCGACGACTTCGAGGACTTCCGCGAAGCGCTGCAGAAACTGACCCTGAACGACTCGTCGCTGCAATACACGCCGGAAAGCTCCGACGCGCTGGGCTTCGGCTTCCGTTGCGGCTTCCTCGGCATGCTGCACATGGAAATCATCCAGGAGCGCCTGGAGCGCGAATACGACCTGGACCTGATCACCACGGCGCCGACGGTAATCTTCGAACTGGTGCTGAAAACCGGTGAAACGATTTACGTCGACAACCCGTCGAAGCTGCCGGACGTCTCGTCGATCGAAGACATGCGCGAGCCGATCGTGCGCGCCAACATCCTGGTACCGCAGGAGCATCTGGGCAACGTCATCACTCTGTGCATCGAGAAACGCGGTGTGCAGGTCGACATGCTGTTCCTCGGCAATCAGGTCCAGGTGACCTACGACCTGCCGATGAACGAAGTGGTCCTCGACTTCTTCGACCGTCTGAAATCCACCAGCCGCGGCTATGCTTCGCTGGACTACCATTTCGATCGTTACCAATCGGCTAATCTGGTGAAACTGGACGTGCTGATCAACGGCGACAAGGTCGACGCTCTGGCGTTGATCGTGCACCGTGACAATTCGCACTTCAAAGGTCGCCAGTTGACCGAGAAGATGAAAGAACTGATTCCTCGTCAGATGTTCGACGTGGCCATCCAGGCTGCCATTGGCGGTCAGATCGTCGCCCGGACAACCGTCAAGGCACTCAGAAAGAACGTATTGGCCAAGTGCTACGGCGGCGACGTCAGCCGTAAGAAAAAACTGCTTGAGAAGCAGAAGGCCGGTAAGAAACGCATGAAACAGGTCGGCAACGTGGAAATTCCACAAGAAGCCTTCCTCGCCGTGCTCAGGTTGGAATAGTCAGGTCCTATGTCACTAAATTTCCCGCTGTTGCTGGTCATTGCCGTGTTCGTCTGCGGTCTGTTGGCGTTGCTCGATCTGTTGATCCTGGCACCGCGTCGGCGTGCCGCCATCGCCTCCTATCAGGGCAGCGTCAGCCAGCCTGACGTGGTGGTGGTCGAGAAGCTGAACAAGGAACCGCTGCTGGTCGAGTACGGCAAGTCGTTCTTCCCGGTGCTGTTCATCGTCCTGGTGCTGCGTTCGTTCCTGGTGGAACCGTTCCAGATTCCGTCCGGCTCGATGAAACCGACCCTGGACGTCGGCGACTTCATTCTGGTGAACAAGTTTTCCTACGGGATCCGTTTGCCGGTGATCGACAAGAAGATCATCGAAGTCGGTGACCCGCAGCGCGGCGATGTGATGGTATTCCGCTACCCGAGCGACCCCAACGTCAACTACATCAAGCGTGTAGTCGGTCTGCCGGGCGATACCGTGCGGTACACCGCCGACAAGCGCCTGTTCGTCAACGGCGAGTCGATTGCCGAGCAACTGGTCGGCTCCGAGCCGGGTACGCTGGGCAGCGCGGAACTCTACAAGGAAAAACTCGGCGCCGCCGAGCACCTGATCCGCAAGGAAATGAGCCGCTACCGCGCCACGCCGGACCATACCTGGACCGTGCCGGCCGGGCACTACTTCATGATGGGCGACAACCGCGACAATTCGAACGACAGTCGCTACTGGGATGATCCGAACATTCCCAAGGATCTGCTGGGCATGGTTCCCGACCAGAACATCGTCGGCAAAGCCTTCGCGGTCTGGATGAGCTGGCCGGAACCGAAACTCAGCCACCTGCCGAACTTCTCGCGGGTCGGCCTGATCAAGTAAACAAACACGGCGCTGTTGACCACAGCGCCGAATGCATTTCTGGCGTCGGCACAACCGGCTCCGGGGCATGAAGCCACGATATTCAGGACGTCATTTTTGAACACAGCGTTAATTGTCCCAGGCCTGCGCCGTATCCCGGCGATGGCAGTGGAATCCAGCCACGAACTCAGCGTGGGTAAACCGTGAGCGTTTCTCTAAGCCGTCTCGAGCGTCAGCTCGGTTACACCTTCAAGGACCAGGAACTGATGGTCCTGGCCCTTACGCACCGCAGCTTTGCCGGACGCAATAACGAGCGTTTGGAATTCCTCGGCGATGCGATCCTCAATTTTGTTGCCGGCGAAGCCTTGTTCGACCGTTTCCCGCTGGCGCGCGAAGGCCAGTTGTCGCGTTTGCGCGCACGGCTGGTAAAAGGTGAGACGCTGGCGGTACTGGCCCGCGGTTTCGATCTGGGCGATTACCTGCGTCTGGGTTCCGGCGAGTTGAAGAGCGGCGGTTTCCGTCGCGAGTCGATTCTGGCCGACGCCCTGGAAGCACTGATCGGTGCGATCTACCTCGACGCCGGCATGGAAGTCGCCCGCGAGCGCGTACTGGCCTGGCTGGCCGGCGAGTTCGAAGGCTTGACGCTGGTCGACACCAACAAGGATCCGAAGACCCGCCTGCAGGAATTCCTGCAATCGCGCGGCTGCGAACTGCCGCGTTATGAAGTGGTGGATATCCAGGGCGAGCCGCACTGCCGTACCTTCTTCGTCGAGTGCGAAGTTGTCCTATTGAATGAAAAAAGCCGGGGTCAGGGTGTGAGCCGTCGCATTGCCGAACAGGTAGCGGCCGCCGCAGCACTGATTGCCCTGGGTGTGGAGAATGGCAATGACTGATACAAACGCAACGCGCTGTGGCTATGTTGCCATCGTCGGCCGTCCCAACGTGGGCAAGTCCACGCTGCTGAACCACATCCTCGGCCAGAAGCTGGCGATCACCTCGCGCAAGCCGCAGACCACTCGCCACAACATGCTCGGGATCAAGACCGAGGGCGATGTGCAGGCGATCTACGTCGACACCCCCGGCATGCACAAGGGTGGCGAAAAAGCCCTGAACCGCTACATGAACAAGACCGCTTCGGCGGCGTTGAAAGACGTCGACGTGGTGATCTTCGTGGTCGACCGCACCAAGTGGACCGAAGAAGACCAGATGGTGCTCGAGCGCGTGCAGTACGTGACCGGCCCGCTGATCGTCGCACTGAACAAGACCGACCGCATCGAAGACAAGGCCGAGCTGATGCCGCACCTTTCGTGGTTGCAGGAACAGCTGCCGAACGCGCAGATCATTCCGATCTCGGCGCAACACGGGCACAACCTCGACGCCCTGGAAAAGGTCATCGCCGACCATCTGCCGGAGAACGATCACTTCTTCCCGGAAGACCAGATCACCGACCGCAGCAGCCGCTTCCTCGCCGCCGAACTGGTGCGCGAGAAGATCATGCGCCAGCTCGGCGCCGAGCTGCCGTACCAGATCACTGTGGAAATAGAAGAGTTCAAGCAGCAGGGGGCGACGCTGCACATCCATGCGCTGATCCTCGTCGAGCGCGACGGCCAGAAGAAAATCATCATTGGCGACAAGGGCGAGCGCATCAAGCGCATCGGCACCGAGGCGCGCAAGGACATGGAGCTGCTGTTCGACTCCAAGATCATGCTCAACCTGTGGGTCAAGGTGAAGGGCGGCTGGTCCGATGACGAGCGTGCGCTGCGTTCGCTGGGTTACGGCGACCTGTAACACCGGTTTTCTGCTGCACCAGAGAACCCCCTGTGGGAGCGGGTTTGCTCGCGAATGCGCCGTATCAGTCGACATATGTTTTGACTGACTTACCGCTTTCGCGAGCAAGCCCGCTCCCACATTAGTTTTGGGTTTGTGTGTAAAACTGCGTTTCGTCATCGAGAACTCAATGTCGCAAAGCCCGCCTCCCGCCCAACCCGCCTACGTCCTGCATTCGCGCGCCTACCGCGAAACCAGCGCCTTGGTGGACTTCCTCACGCCGCAAGGTCGGCTGCGGGCGGTGTTGCGCAGTGCGCGGGGCAAGGCCGGGACGCTGGCACGACCGTTCGTGCCGCTGGAAGTGGAGTTTCGCGGCAAGGGTGAGTTGAAGAACGTCGGGCGCATGGAGAGTGTCGGCAACGCCACGTGGATGGTCGGCGAGGCGCTGTTCAGCGGTCTGTATCTCAATGAGCTGTTGATCCGCCTGTTGCCCGCCGAAGATCCGCATCCTGCGGTGTTCGATCATTACGCTGCCACGTTGCTGGCATTGGCCGAGGGGCGGCCGCTGGAACCGCTGTTGCGCTCCTTCGAATGGCGGCTGCTCGACGACCTCGGTTATGGCTTTTCCCTGAACACCGACATCAATGACGAACCCATCGCTGCGGATGGCCTATACCGCTTGCAGGTGGATGCCGGGCTCGAACGGGTCTATCTGCTGCAACCCGGTCTGTTCAACGGCACCGAACTGCTGGCCATGGCCGAAGCCGACTGGTCGGCCCCCGGCGCGTTGTCCGCCGCCAAGCGCTTGATGCGACAAGCGCTGGCCGTGCATCTGGGCGGTCGTCCCCTCGTCAGTCGCGAGCTGTTTCGCAAGCCCTGATCTCACCGTATGCTGTGCGCCGAATCTTTCCATTCAGGAGCGCATCCGTGACCACCAGCAATCGCATTCTTCTTGGCGTGAACATCGACCACGTCGCCACCCTGCGTCAGGCCCGTGGCACGCGCTATCCGGATCCGGTCAAGGCTGCGCTGGACGCGGAAGAGGCGGGCGCTGACGGCATCACCGTGCACCTGCGCGAAGACCGTCGGCACATTCAGGAGCGCGACGTGCTGCTGCTCAAGGATGTGCTGCAAACCCGCATGAACTTCGAAATGGGCGTCACCGAAGAAATGATGGCGTTCGCCGAGCGCATTCGTCCGGCGCACATCTGCCTGGTGCCGGAAACCCGTCAGGAGCTGACCACCGAAGGCGGTCTGGATGTGGCGGGGCAGGAAGAGCGGATCAGGGCGGCGGTCGAGCGTTTGTCGAAGATCGGCAGCGAAGTGTCGCTGTTTATCGACGCCGACGAGCGGCAGATCGCTGCGTCGAAGCGCGTCGGCGCACCGGCCATCGAGCTGCACACCGGACGTTACGCCGATGCCGAAACACCGACCGAAGTGGCTGAAGAACTCAAGCGTGTCGCGGACGGCGTGGCCTTCGGTCTGGCCCAGGGCCTGATCGTCAATGCCGGCCATGGCCTGCACTATCACAACGTCGAGGCGGTTGCCGCGATCAAGGGTATCAATGAGCTGAACATCGGTCATGCGCTGGTGGCGCATGCTCTGTTCGTCGGTTTCAAGTCGGCGGTGTCGGAGATGAAGGCGTTGATTCTGGCGGCTGCCAAACACTAAGTTTCAACATCTCGTGGGAGCAAATTGCTCCCACATTTGTTTTGGGGATGGGTTAAAGCGGGGCGGGCTCTTGAGCCGGTTTCGATTTGTCGATCCCCGGCACATGCAGATTGCCCTCGGCCACCTGATCGCCTTCAAGCTGCGGCTGGGTCACCCAGGTGAGGATGTCGTAGTAGCGACGGATGTTCGCCACGAAATGCACCGGTTCGCCGCCCCGGGCGTAGCCGTAGCGGGTCTTGCTGTACCACTGCTTCTGCGACAGGCGCGGCAGGATCTTTTTCACATCCAGCCACTTGTCCGGGTTCAACCCTTCCTTGGCCGCCAGTTTGCGTGCGTCATCCAGATGACCGCTGCCGACGTTGTAGGCCGCCAGGGCAAACCAGGTGCGATCCGGTTCCTGGATCGACTCGTCGAGCTGATCCTTCATGTAGGCCAGGTACTTGGCGCCACCCATGATGCTCTGCTTCGGATCGAGGCGGTTGGACACGCCCATGGCCTGGGCGGTGTTCTGGGTCAGCATCATCAGCCCGCGCACGCCGGTCTTCGAGGTGACCGCCGGTTGCCACAGCGATTCCTGATAACCGATCGCCGCCAGCAGGCGCCAGTCGACTTTCTCTTTCTTGGCGTAGGCCTTGAAGTGCTGTTCGTATTTGGGCAGCCGCTGCTGCAAATGCTGGGCGAAGGTGGTGGCGCCCATGTAGCCGAGGACGTCGACGTGGCCGTAATAGCGGTCTTTCAGACGTTGCAGGGTGCCGTTCTTCTGCACCTTGTCCAGATAACTGTTGATCTCGTTGAGCAGGCTGTTGTCTTCGCCGGCCGCCACGGCCCAGCTCTGGCTGCGCGCGTCGCCGAGGTCGAAGGCGACGCGGATGTTGGTGAAGTACACCTGGTTCATCGCCACTTCGTTGGAGTCGACCAGGGTCAGGTCGATCTGGCCCTCATCGACCATGCGCAGCAGGTCGACCACTTCAACGGCGTCGGACTCTTCGTACTGGATGCCAGGATATTTCTGTTTCAGCTCCGCCAGTTGTTCGGCGTGGGTGCTGCCCTTGAGCACCATGATCTTCTTGCCCACCAGATCGCCGGCGTCGGTGGGGCGTGACTGGCCGTTGCGGTAGATGATCTGCGGGGTGACTTCGAGGTAGGAGCGGGAGAAGCGCACCTGCTTCTTGCGCTGTTCGCTGCTGACCAGGCCGGCGGCCGCCAGTACCGGACCGTTCGGTTTGCCGACCTGATTGAACAGGTCGTCGAGGTTGTCGGCGGTTTCGATCTTCAGCTCGACCCCCAAATCGTCGGCAAAGCGCTTCACCAGCTCGTATTCGAAGCCGGTTTCACCGCTGCGATCCTGAAAGTAGGTGGCGGGGCTGTTTCGGGTGACCACCCGCAGCACGCCATCCTCCTTTACGCGCTCGAGTGTGTTGGGTTTATCAACACAGCCACTGAGCATCAGGAAGAGTCCGGTAGCGATCAGCCATTTGGCGTATCGCGGACGCAAAGCCGTTGGGGAAAACATGTGCGCAGTATACGCAAAGGACAACGGGCGCCATATCTCGACAGTCGAGGGGTTGTCTGCTAGGCATCACAAAACCGCGCGAAACCCCGCAGAAACGGGCCCGAAAGGCATTTTGTGACAGAAAAAATAACCCGCCTTGCAACACCCCATAAATTTGACCCTCAAGGCAGGAACACCACTCGACATCCGGGTGCAACCGTGCGTAGCGTTTCGGGTGATGTTGAGGGCGGTTTAGGCTAGAATGCACGGCCTCAAAGCACACCCCTTCCCGAGGCTGTCCCGAAGATGTTGATCCTGCGCGGCGCTCCTGCCCTTTCTGCCTTTCGCCACAGCAAACTCCTTGAGCAACTGAGCCAGAAGGTTTCAGCTGTCAGCGGCCTGTATGCTGAATTCGCTCACTTCGCCGAAGTCACCGGCGTCCTGACCGGCGACGAACAGCAGGTGCTTGCGCGCCTTCTGAAGTACGGTCCAAGCGTTCCGGTTCAAGAGCCGACCGGTCGTCTGTTCCTGGTGTTGCCACGTTTCGGCACCATCTCGCCATGGTCGAGCAAGGCCAGCGACATCGCCCGCAACTGCGGCCTGAGCAAGATCCAGCGCCTGGAGCGCGGTATCGCGTTCTACGTGGCCGGTCAGTTCAGCGAAACCGAAGCGCAGCAGATTGCCGATGTACTGCATGACCGCATGACTCAGATCGTTCTGGCCAACCTCGAGCAGGCCGCCGGTCTGTTCAGCCACGCCGAACCGAAGCCGCTGACCGCCATCGACATCCTCGGCGGCGGTCGCGCCGCGCTGGAAAAAGCCAACGTCGAACTGGGCCTGGCCCTGGCCGAAGACGAGATCGATTACCTGGTCAACGCCTTCAACGGTCTCAAGCGCAACCCGCACGACATCGAACTGATGATGTTCGCCCAGGCCAACTCCGAGCACTGCCGCCACAAGATCTTCAACGCCAGTTGGGATATTGACGGCGAGAGCCAGGAAAAAAGCCTGTTCGGCATGATCAAGAACACCTATCAGATGCACAGCGAAGGCGTGCTGTCCGCTTACAAGGACAACGCCTCGGTGATCGTCGGCAACGTCGCCGGCCGCTTCTTCCCGGATCCGGAAACCCGCCAGTACGGCGCGGTGCAGGAGCCGGTGCACATCCTGATGAAGGTTGAAACCCACAACCACCCGACCGCGATCGCTCCGTTCCCGGGCGCGTCCACCGGTTCCGGTGGCGAGATCCGCGACGAAGGTGCAACCGGTCGTGGCGCCAAGCCGAAGGCCGGCCTGACCGGTTTCACCGTGTCGAACCTGCAGATCCCGGGCTTCGAACAGCCGTGGGAAGTGCCGTACGGCAAGCCCGAGCGCATCGTCAACGCGCTGGACATCATGATCGAAGGCCCGCTGGGCGGCGCTGCGTTCAACAACGAATTCGGCCGTCCGGCCCTGACCGGTTACTTCCGTACCTTCGAACAATCGATCACCACCCCGCACGGTGATGAAGTTCGCGGTTACCACAAGCCGATCATGCTCGCTGGCGGCATGGGCAACATCCGTGAAGAACACGTCAAGAAAGGCGAGATTCTGGTCGGCTCCAAGCTGATCGTGCTCGGCGGCCCGGCGATGTTGATCGGCCTGGGCGGCGGCGCTGCTTCCTCCATGGCCACCGGCACCAGCTCGGCGGATCTGGACTTCGCTTCCGTTCAGCGTGAAAACCCTGAAATGGAACGTCGCTGCCAGGAAGTCATCGACCGTTGCTGGCAACTGGGCGACAAGAACCCGATCAGCTTCATCCACGACGTGGGTGCGGGCGGTCTGTCCAACGCCTTCCCGGAACTGGTCAACGACGGCGACCGCGGTGGCCGTTTCGAACTGCGCAATATTCCAAACGACGAGCCGGGCATGGCCCCGCACGAAATCTGGTCCAACGAATCCCAGGAGCGTTACGTTCTGGCGGTCGGCCCGGCCGACTTCGAGCGCTTCAAGGCGATCTGCGAACGTGAGCGTTGCCCGTTTGCCGTTGTCGGTGAAGCCACCGCCGAGCCGCAACTGACCGTGACCGACAGCCATTTCGGCAACAACCCGGTGGACATGCCACTGGAAGTGTTGCTGGGCAAGGCGCCGCGCATGCACCGTTCGGTGGTTCGCGAAGCCGAGCTGGGCGATGACTTCGATCCGTCGAACCTCGACATCAGTGAAAGCATCGAACGCGTCCTGCACCACCCGGCCGTGGCGAGCAAAAGCTTCCTGATCACCATCGGCGACCGCACCATCACCGGCCTCGTGGCCCGTGACCAGATGGTCGGCCCTTGGCAGGTTCCGGTGGCCGACGTGGCCGTCACCGCCACCAGCTTCGACGTCTACACCGGTGAAGCGATGGCGATGGGCGAGCGCACTCCGCTGGCACTGCTGGATGCTCCGGCGTCGGGCCGCATGGCCATCGGCGAAACCCTGACCAACATTGCCGCTTCGCGCATCAACAAGCTCTCCGACATCAAACTGTCGGCGAACTGGATGTCCGCTGCCGGCCACCCGGGCGAAGACGCGCGTCTGTACGACACCGTGAAAGCGGTCGGCATGGAACTGTGCCCTGAACTGGGCCTGACCATTCCGGTTGGCAAGGACTCGATGTCCATGGCCACCCGCTGGAACGACGATGGCGAAGACAAGACCGTCACCTCGCCGATGTCCCTGATCGTGACCGGTTTCGCGCCAGTGGCTGACATCCGTCAGACCCTGACTCCGGAACTGCGCATGGACAAGGGCACCACCGACCTGATCCTGATCGACCTCGGTCGCGGTCAGAACCGTATGGGCGCCTCTATCCTCGCGCAGGTTCACGGCAAGCTCGGCAAGCAGGCTCCGGACGTCGACGACGCCGAAGACCTGAAAGCGTTCTTCGCCGTGATCCAGGGCCTCAACGCCGACGGTCATCTGCTGGCTTACCACGACCGTTCCGACGGCGGTCTGCTGACCACCGTGGTGGAAATGGCCTTCGCCGGTCACTGCGGTCTGAGCCTGAACCTCGACAGCGTTGCTGAATCCTCGGCAGAAATCGCCGCCATCCTGTTCAACGAAGAACTGGGTGCCGTGATCCAGGTTCGTCAGGACGCGACCCCGGACATCCTCGCCCAATTCAGCGCGGCTGGTCTGGGCGACTGCGTGTCGGTGATCGGTCAGCCGATCAACAATGGCCAGATCAACATCACCTTCAACGGTGACACCGTGTTCGAAGGCCAGCGTCGTCTGCTGCAACGTCAGTGGGCCGAGACCAGCTACCAGATCCAGCGTCTGCGCGACAACGCCGACTGCGCCGAGCAAGAGTTCGATGCGCTGCTGGAAGAAGACAACCCGGGCCTGAGCGTCAAGCTGAGCTACGACGTCAACCAGGACATCGCCGCGCCTTACATCAAGAAAGGCATCCGCCCACAGGTTGCGGTACTGCGTGAGCAGGGCGTCAACGGTCAGGTGGAAATGGCGGCTGCGTTCGACCGCGCCGGTTTCAACGCGATCGACGTGCACATGAGCGACATTCTGGCCGGCCGCGTCGACCTGAACGAGTTCAAGGGTCTGGTGGCCTGCGGTGGTTTCTCCTACGGCGACGTTCTCGGCGCCGGTGAAGGGTGGGCCAAGTCCGCACTGTTCAACAGCCGTGCCCGCGATGCGTTCCAGGGCTTCTTCGAACGTAACGACAGCTTCACCCTCGGCGTGTGCAACGGTTGCCAGATGATGTCCAACCTGCACGAGCTGATCCCGGGCAGCGAGTTCTGGCCGCACTTCGTGCGCAACCGCTCCGAGCAATTCGAAGCGCGCGTGGCGATGGTTCAGGTTCAGGAGTCGAACTCGATCTTCCTGCAGGGCATGGCCGGTTCGCGCATGCCGATCGCCATCGCTCACGGTGAAGGCCATGCCGAATTCGAAAGCGAAGAGGCACTGCTGGAAGCCGATCTGTCGGGTTGCGTGGCGATGCGTTTCGTCGACAACCACGGCAAGGTCACCGAAGCCTACCCGGCGAACCCGAACGGTTCGCCGCGCGGGATCACCGGCCTCACCAGCCGCGACGGTCGCGTGACGATCATGATGCCGCACCCGGAGCGTGTGTTCCGTGCCGTGCAGAACTCGTGGCGTTCGGAAGACTGGAACGAAGACGCACCTTGGATGCGTATGTTCCGTAATGCTCGTGTGTGGGTGAACTAAGCGCTGTGTACAAGCTCGCGTTTTTTGTTCCCGACAGCCATGTCGAGGTGGTCAAGGACGCTGTGTTCGCTGCCGGTGGTGGGCGGATTGGTGACTATGACCACTGTGCTTGGCAGGTGCTTGGCTCTGGTCAGTTTCGGCCTCTGGACGGCAGTCAGCCGTTCATTGGTCAGGCTGGGCAGGTTGAGCGGGTCGAGGAGTGGAAGGTTGAGCTTGTCGTTTGCGATGAGTTGATTCGCGCGGTAGTGGCGGCTCTTAAGTTGAGCCATCCCTACGAGACACCGGCTTATGAAGTTTGGCGGTTGGAGGATTTTTGATCTTCCTTGGCTGCTGATACGGGAAACCCGCTGGAAGTGATTTCAGCGGGTTTTTTGGTTTTTTGGTTTTGGGATTGAGTGAATATCCGTTGCTTCGGGTGTTGCCACTGGCGGTTTCGCCCTTACGGCGAGTCACTTTTTTCAAACGCCAAAAAAGTAACCAAAAACGCTGGGCCCCGGCGTTCGGCACCTCGCTTTGGCTCGGTGTTCCTTCGTTCCGGGATTCATCCGGGGGCATCGCCTACGGTTTGCTTCGCTGCACCTCCTCTCGATGCATGCGGCTGCGCCGCACGGTCGCTGCGCTCCCACCCCCGGATAAATCCCTCCACTCAGCCTTCCGAAGGGGCCAAAAGATCAAGAGCTTTACTCGAGCTAACGCTCATCGTGTTGAGTGGTGGGAAGTGGGAAGCGGGAAGCAGGAAGCAGGAAGCAGGAAGCAAAAGGTAGCTGTGTACTGCTTGATCGTTCCCACGCTCCGCGTGGGAATGCAGCCCGGGACGCTCCGCGTTCCAT
>NZ_JBQEQB010000027.1:70760-89568 GCF_052046055.1 Pseudomonas sp. 22082 | reverse complement strand
TTTTCGAAGTCGTAGTCGCGGCGGGTGGTGCGGCTGGTGCGGGTTTCCAGGCGCAGCTTGAAGCCTTTGATCACCGGTTCTTCGGCGACCATGCCGCTGCCCTGTACATACGCGGTCGGTTGGCCGAGGTTGGGGAACACGGTCTGGTCATCGCCGAACACCAGCAGGTGGCCTTTCTTGCTGTGCTGGAAGTGGTAGTGAATGCCTTCTTCTTCGCACAGGCGCTGGACGAAGTGCAGATCGGTTTCGTCGTACTGCACGCAGTAGTCGCGATCCGGGCACGGCTGGCTGAGCTGGAAGCTGTAGGCGTTGCCCTTGATGCCATGCTCGTCGAGGATCAGCGCGATGATTTTCGGCGCCGACATCTGCTGGTAGATGCGCTGGTTGGTGCGGTGATGCAGGTATTGCAGCTGCGGCACCAGCGAAACCTTGTAGCGGGTCAGGCGCTTGCCGGCATCGCCCTGGGCGACTCGGTAAATCTGGCCATGAATGCCCGAGCCTTGTGGATCGAACGCCAGGAAGGCTTGCTTGTGCAGCAGTTGTTCGAGGTCCAGATCCGGGTTTTCGCTGACCAGTTCGAGGTCGAAACGAAACGGCTGGCTGATGCCTTCGGTGCCGGTGAACGACAGCACTTGCAGGTCGCCCACCTGCCCGCCTTGAGAGCCGTCGACCGTCAGGCTGAAGTGCGTTTCGTTGGCTGGACTGAACATTTGACGCTCCTTGAGGTGAAACGAAATCTCCTGAAAGTTCTAACCTCGGCGAAAGCCTGATCCAGAACCGAGTCGGATCATAAAGGCTTAAAGTTGCGCAAAAAGTTGCGCACATGCCCGGAAAGCCACGGTTCATATGGTCTTCTTGAAGTTGCTACTAAATGTTTCGTGGCGAAGTGATATCGCTTTTGCTGATATTTCCACGTGATTGACGATCCCGTCAGGCGATACAGTGGAGCGCTGACAGCAACCTGAACGCAGGAAACGAGATGGCAAAGTTCTACGATGCGCGCGGCAATATCTATGGTGTGGTTTCACCCCAGCAGGTACGTGAGGTGGGTATCGACCTGCCGACCAACGCACAGGAGGCGGCGTCATCCAGAGCCATCTGGAGCGAGCACGCTATCGCGACATTCTGCCAATGGCCGGATGGGATTCGCCCCACCGGCGTCAAGCATCATCGCAGCGATGGCTTGCTGATCGGCCCGTTTCAATCCTCGCCACCCTTCGACCTGCTGATCGTCAACACCGACGGCACGCTGGCCGAGCGCAGCGGCAACGGCCTGACGATCTTCTCCCAGGCGCTGTTCGAACAGGGGGTGATGCCGGAGGAGGGCGCGGCGCTGCGGGTGCATCACGACAAACAGGACGCACTATCGCCCGTGCCGACCTCGGTGAAACCGGCGCAAGTGGCGGGCGTGCAGGGCTTCTGGCTGGACCTCGGCCAGCCCGGTTTCGGCCCGGCGGCGGTCGGTGCGCTCGGGGTTGAGTCGCACCCTTTCAATGGTGTGCAAGTCAGCGGTGTTCGACCGCTGGCGCAACTCGATCCTGCCTGGGCGCACAGCCAGTTCGTGCGCATCGGCAATCCGCATTGCGTGACCCTGGTGCAGGATGAAGCCGCATTGCCGAGCAACGCACAGATGCTTGAATCGCCGCTGGCAGACTGTCTGACCGCCATCGCCTACGCCATGCCCACCGGCGCCGGCCAGCCGTGCCCGGCCGGGATCAACCTGCAATGGGCGATGCGCGCTGGCGATCAACGCATTGTGGCGCGGGTGTTCGAACGGGGCGAGGGGCCGACGGCGTCCTCCGGCACCAGCGCCAGTGCGGTGGCGTCTGCGGCATGGCGGGTAGGCTGGGTGTCGGCGGGAGAGGTGCAGGTGGTAATGCCGGGTGGTACGGCGCCGATTTTACTGGAAGAGCGCGATGGCGAGCTGCTCGGCGTGCGTCTGTTTGGCACCGCACATCGGACAAAAAGGTGAAGTCCCTTTCATGGTCGTCCCCCCGGGAACGATTGATCCCTTGGGACTTACTGTGGGCCGGCCTGCGGCGCTTGTCGCCTGTCAGATCTGACAGGTCGGCTCTATCGTTTGGCGATAAAGCCGCCCCGATCCATAACCATGAAACCGTTCATTGGCCCTTGAACAGTTTCACGGCTACAACAATGTCATCGTCCACCGTCACATACAGCAGGGCTTTGGGCTGCGTTTCGGGGCTTTGAAAACACTCGACGATCACAGCCTGTGCTGTGCAGGCTTGCAGCGCCAAACGGTCTGCGTGCCGCAATTGGCGTTTCACGGCGGCACTCAACGGAATTGGTGAATGGCCCTCGCGAACGTCAGAGCAAAATCTCGAAGTGACTTCTCTCGGGGTAGGGGGCGGTGGTGATTCAAGGCCCGCGTCTGCAAACAGATGATTGAGCTGCTCCGCAGCGCTGACCGCTCGGGGGAAACCGGCGAAGGCCGAAGCCTGCAGCAGTATTTCAGTCAATTCACCCGGTGCGAGGCCCGATGCCAGGCCGGTTTTGAAGTGCACGCTCAGCGGTGGTCCGACCATGCCCGAGGCGACAATGGCGGCAAATGACACCGCTTCGCGTAATCGCGGATCAAGACCGGGACGTGAGTGTAAATGTCCGTACACCACGCCGACGGCCAGTTGGCCCAATGCGGGAACGGTATGAAACAAGGCGTCGAGCCTGGCCCCGCCATCGGGTACGAGTTCGACAAACGTATGGCGGCCTTCCTGGTAAAGCGTGGCCATGGGATCGGAAGTGGTCTTTTGATTCATGTCGCGTCCTCACGGATCAATGAGGATGGCAGCGGAGCAACTACGCGCGAACTACGGCATGACAGTGCGTCCATCGGAAGAAGTCGGCGCCGTTGCAGCGCCGACTTCTACACCTTAGACGAATTCCACCACCGGCATCTGCCGCTTCATCAGCACCTTGCCGTTGCGAATCGAATACAGCGGCAGGCCCTGGCTGCGGATGACTTCGTAATCGCTGTCCGCCGACAGGATCAGCAGGTTCGCCGGGCGGCCCTGTTCCAGGCCGTAGCGCTCACCGAGGTGCATGGCCTTGGCGCTGTTATCGGTGACCAGATCCAGCGCGCTCTGCAGGTTGCGATAACCGAGCATGTGGCAGATGTGCAGGCCGGCTTCGAGGACCCGCAGGATGTTGCCGTTGCCCAGCGGATACCACGGATCGACGATCGAATCCTGGCCGAAGCAGACGTTCATGCCGGCTTCGAGCAGTTCGTTGACGCGGGTCACGCCCCGGCGTTTCGGGAAGTTATCGAAGCGACCTTGCAGGTGAATGCTTTCGGTCGGGCAGGAGACAAAACTGATCCCCGAATGGCCGAGCAGGCGGAACAGTTTGGCGCAGTAGGCGTTGTCGTAGGAGCCCATCGCGGTGGTGTGGCTGGCGGTCACGAGGGCGCCCATGTCGCGGCTGCGAGCCTCTTCGGCCAGCACTTCGAGGAAGCGCGAATGCGGGTCGTCGGTTTCGTCGCAGTGCACGTCCACCAGGCAGCCGGTGCGCTCGGCAAGGTCCATCAGGAATTTCACCGAACTGACGCCCTGATCGCGGGTGTATTCGAAATGCGGGATCCCGCCGACCACGTCCGCGCCCATGCGGATCGCTTCTTCCATCAGCTCGCGACCATTACGAAACGACTCGATGCCTTCCTGGGGGAACGCGACGATCTGCAGGTCGATCAGGTGACGGCTTTCCTCGCGTACTTCAAGCATCGCTTTGAGCGCGGTGAGTTGCGGGTCGGTGACGTCGACGTGGGTGCGCACGTGCTGGATGCCGTGGGCGGCGAGGGTTTGAATGGTTTTCCTGGCCCGAGTTTTGGTGTCTTCCTGGGTGATGGTGACTTTGCGCTCGCCCCAGCACTCGATGCCTTCGAACAGCGTGCCGCTCATGTTCCAGCGCGGCTCGCCGGCGGTCAGGGTGGCGTCGAGGTGAATGTGCGGCTCGACGAAGGGCGGCACCACCAGATTGCCGCCGGCGTCGAGGTCGTCGGGGCCCAGAGTCGGCGCTTCGGTCTGGCGAGCGATGCTGCTGATCAGGCCGTCTTCGAGGTGCAATTCGTGCAGACCTTCCTGGTTGCGCAGTCGGGCGTTGATGATGTGCATCGGGCGAATCCTTTTATAGATCTTGTAGAGGGGCGGCCGCGTTGCGGGCGCCGAGCAGGCCGGTCACTGCGATATACGTTAACGCGGCAACGGCGATGCCGACCAGCGGCGCGACCCACGGCGAGCCGAACGCGGCGACGGTTCCGGCCGCGTAAGCCGCCAGCCCCGGCCAGTTGAACGCCGGTAACCGTGCGTCGGCCAGACGCGGATAACGCCCGCGCCAGCGGAAGAAAAAGTCCGCCATGATCACCCCGCCAATCGGCGGGATCACCGTGCCCAGCAGGATCAGATAAGGCACCAGCATGTCGTACATGCCCAGCAGCGCGAGCGCCGTGCCGATCACGGCACCGGCCAGGGTCACGGTCTTGCGGCGCCCGGTGCGCAGCAGGTTGCAGCCGGCGACGGCGAAGTTGTAGATGGTGTTGTCCTGGGTGCTCCAGATGTTCAGCAACAGCATCGCCATCGCCGCCATGGCGAAGCCTTGCAACAGTAGCACTTCGACCACGTCGGGTTGTTGGTAGACGATTGCGCCGTAGGCGCCGATCAGCACCATCAGGCCATTGCCGATGAAAAAGCCGATCAGGCTGGCCAGCACCGCGACCCGCGCCGAACGGGAAAAACGCGTCCAGTTGGTGGCCTGGGTCGCACCGCTGACGAAGGTGCCGAACACCAGCGTGATGGCCGTCGACCAATCCAGCGAACCGCTGGGCACGACGCTGAGCAAACCGTCGAGGCCGCCGACTTTCACGGTGGCGACCCACATCGACAGCATCAGCAGCAACATCATCGCCGGTACCGCGATGTACGACAGAATCTCCAGTCCGCGATAACCGACATACGCCGTGGCGCAGAACACCAGGCCGAACAGCACCATCAGCCCCAGCACCGTGGCTTCATTCAGATCGAAATATTTGCCGAGCACCACCGCCGCCGTCGCGGTGCCCCAGGCGTACCAGCCGATCTGGGTGAACCCGAGGATCAGGTCGCTGAGCTTGCTGCCGACTTCGCCAAAACAGAAGCGCCCCATCAGCACCGAATTCAGCCCGCTCTTGAAGGCGATGTAACCCAGGCCTGCGGCGTACACGCCGAGCAGCAGATTGCCGATGACGATGACGGCGAGCATTTCGCCGAAGTTGAACGCCACGCCGAGCTTGCCGCCGGCAAACATGGTCGCCGTGAAGAAGGTGAACCCCAGCAGCACCATCGCCGTGGAGGCCAGGCCTTTGCGCGCGTGCATCGGCACTTCGCTGAGGGGGTAATCGTTGCCGGGATCGTTTTGCGTCATGGGGCGTTCCTTGCTGGAAAGGGGAGGACGCGAAGTGGTTGCAGCGGTCGTGCCAAACGCGATGTTGCGGGTATTTATAGACGAGACACGGATGATCGGCGCGAAAGCAGTGCATCGGGCGCCACACCGAACCATGTGGGAGCAGTTGTTCCCACAGGGTCACGGAATTGGATCAGAGAAACCGCAGCAGCGCGGCGACGATGGCTTCAGGCGCATCTTCCTGCACCAGATGCCCGGCATTCGGGATCGGATGAAATTGCGATCCTGGAATCATCCTGTGCAACTCGCGCCCGCGCTCAATGGGTATCCACTGATCCTCTTCACCCCAGAGAATCTGCACCGGGCAACGGATCGTCGGGTACAGCGGCTGCGCCTCCAGCGTGTAGCGCTGATCCATCTGCGCAATCTGCCGGTAGAACGCCGCTTGCCCCGGATCGCCCAGCCACGGCTGCACGTAAGGCGCCAGTTCGTCATCGGGAATCTCCCGGTGAATCGCCCCGCGAATGTAGGTCGGTACGATGGCGCGCTGGATGTAATCCGGCAGGCCGCTGAACGCCGCTTCGTGCTGGCGCACGTGCTGCACGAACGGCGAACCCCAGGGTGTCAGCGCGACCGGGTCGATCAGGGTCAGGCTGCGGTAATCCTTGCCGTTGAGCAGATGAGCGCGCAGCACGGTGGCGCCGCCGAAGTCGTGGGCGACCACGTCCGGGCGTTGCAGATTCCAGTGATCGAGCAACTGAACGAGCAATTCGTTCTGCACGCCGAGGGAAACGTCGGCATCCGGTTGCTCGGACTGCCCGTAGCCCAGCAGGTCGAAGTAATGCACCCGATGCGTGGCAAAAAAGTGCGGCGCGATGCGGTGCCACACGTAAGACGAGAAGGGCGTGCCGTGCACGAATATCAGCGGCGGGCCGTCGCCGCGTACCCCGTGGCGAATCTGTCGCCCGTTGAAATCAAAGACCTGATCCAGCAGCCAGTCCGTCATGGGCCTGTCCTCTTGGCGGGTTCGAGCCAAAAAGCATAGGCGTAAAAAAACCACCGGTCTCGGTGGTTTTTTTGTGTCGCGGGAATTACTCGCCGCGATAGATGCAACCGCTGGTGCAGGTCTCGTGGATGCGGATCGCACTGAGTTCCGGCAGCAGGGGCTTCAATTCATTCCAGATGAATTTGGCCAGCACTTCGCTGGTCGGGTTCTCAAGGCCAGGAATGTCGTTCAGGTAGTTGTGGTCCAGACGCTCGTACAGCGGCTTGAAAATCGCCTTGATCTCGGAGAAATCACGGATCCAGCCGGTGTGCGGATCGAGGTCGCCGCTCAGGTGAATCGCCACTTTGAACGAGTGACCGTGCAGGCGTCCGCACTTGTGGCCGTCCGGTACGTGGGGCAGGCGGTGGGCGGATTCGAAGGTGAACTCTTTGAAAATTTCCACAGTGATTTCAGCTCTGTTCAGATGGCGTTCGCCGCAGCGAATTTGGGCAGGCGGCGAGTTTACCAGCTTGTCCAGGGCTGTGCTGACTAAAGGGTCAGCAAGCGCTCGGCGAGGCGACCATTGGCAGTCAGCTCAAGGAATTCGTCGCCCATGCGGCGGCTCTCGTCCATCGCCGCGCGCCAGTATTTCTGTCGGCTCGGCGCATCGCCCATGAAACGCTTGAAGTCGTTACGGTCGGGGAGTTTGCCGTAGGGCAGACGCGCCAGGTATTCCTTCGACGGTGCGAGCAACAGCACGTCCTGCAAGCGTTCCACCGACGCCTTGCGCCACGGCAGAGTCTTGTCGAACCAGCCCGGGATCACTCGGTCGGTGAAGTGCGGATAGAGCACGATGCCGTCGCCGCTGTAGGGCAGGTCGAGGTGGTAGTCCAGCAGACCGCCGTCGCGGAAGGTACCGGCACCGGCGCCCGGCAGGTCGCGCACGCCTTCCATGACCATCGGGATCGAACCCGATGCCAGCAGCGCCTGGCGCAGGTTGCCGGCGTCGAGGGCGACGAAACGCGACGGGAAGTCATTTAGCGCATGCACCGGTGGCGCCAGGCGCGGGTCGTGGATGATCAGCCGTTCGAAGTGCCGCGACAGCCGCGCGCGGCCGCGCAGGTTGTCGGCGATCACCGAACCCAGCGCCAGCCCGAGCCGGCCGCGATGATCCTCCGCCAGCCCGCCGTGGCTTTTGACCACCATGATGTTCAAGCGGTAATGGGCGTTGGTCAGAAGGCTCGTGTCTCGGCCGTCGAGCAGGTCATCGAGCATGCGCTGCGAACTGCGGCTGACCTCGGCAATGGTCACGCCTTTGTTGAAGTTCTGCTCGGTGTACAGCTGACCGAGGCGGCGGATGCCTTCGGCGGCGTCCGGCAGACAAGCGCTGGCGAAGCGCCAGGAACCCACCGACGCACCGATCAGCGAACGCTCGCGCGGCGCCGCCGGCAGCCACTCGCCGAACAACGCCAGATCCAGCCCCTGAATCCCCAATGCCTTCGGCCCACCGGCAGCGCCGGGCAGGGTGCCGACGTCGGCGGCGTTCAGGCCTTGGGCACGAATGCGCGCCATGGCCCGCGGGCCGGCCTTGAGGGTGAGGGACGGGAACTTGATGTGAATGGCGGTCATACCGGTCTCGATCGTTAGCAAGCGAAAGATTATAAGCACATGTTGCCGTGGCTGCAGGAGCAGGCCCAATGATGGCAATTCAGTTTCAGTTAAGTTCGCACCGTTAAGGTGCGGCCCGTAGCGACACATAAAAATACGGAGACACCATGAAAACCCTGACTGCCCTGACCATCGCCTCGATCATCGGCCTCACCGCCAGCACCGTTCACGCCCGCGATCTCGGCCCGGATGAAGCCCTGCGCCTGCGTGACGCTGGTACTATCGTCTCCTTCGAGAAGCTCAACGCCACCGCGCTGGCCAAACACCCGGGTTCGACGATCACCGACACCGAGCTGGAAGAACAGTACGGCAAGTACATCTACCAGATCGAGCTGCGTGATCCGCAGGGGCTGGAATGGGATCTGGAACTGGACGCGGTGAGCGGGCAAGTGCTCAAGGATCATCAGGATACGTAATGAAGGTGAATGTTCGCGCCACCCGCCGTACGGCATTGGCGCTGGTGATGTTTTGCTCGACGGCCATGGCCCGCGACCTGGGTCCCGACGAAGCCCTCAATCTGCGCAAGCAGGGTGTGATCCTGCCGCTGGAGCAGGTATTGCAGCAGGCGATGGACCGTTATCCCGGCGCGAAACTGCTGGAGGTCGAGCTGGAAGAAAAACACGACGTCTACATTTATGAAGTCGAGTTGCTGACCGTCGAAGGTGTGGCCCGCGAGCTGCACTTGAAGGCCGATACCGGCGAACTCGTGAAAGACAAGGAAGATTGACCGATGCGCTTGCTTCTGGTGGAAGACCACGTACCGCTGGCCGACGAACTGCTCGCCGGCCTGCAACGTCAGGGCTACGCGGTAGACTGGCTGGCGGACGGGCGCGATGCGGTCTATCAGGGCAGCAGCGAGCCCTACGACCTGATCGTCCTCGACCTCGGTCTGCCCGGCGTGCCGGGGCTGGAGGTGCTGGCGCAGTGGCGTGCCGGCGGTCTGACGATTCCGGTGCTGATCCTCACTGCCCGCGATTCCTGGGCCGAGCGTATCGAAGGCCTCAAGGCCGGTGCCGACGATTACCTGACCAAACCCTTCCACCCGGAAGAGCTGTATTTGCGCATCCAGTCGCTGCTGCGCCGTTCCAAGGGCCAGGCCAACCAACCGACGCTCAAGGCCGCAGGACTGCACCTGGACGAGGGCCGCCAGTGTGTCGTGCGCGACGGCGCCGACATTCAACTGACCGCTGCCGAATTCCGCCTGCTGCGCTACTTCATGCTGCACCCGGAACAGATCCTCTCCAAAAGCCACCTCGCCGAGCACCTCTACGACGGCGAGACCGAGCGCGATTCCAACGTGCTGGAAGTTCACGTCAATCACCTGCGACGCAAGCTCGGCAAGAGCGTGATCGAAACCCGTCGCGGTCAGGGTTATCTGTTTGGCGGACAGGCTTCGTGAGATCGATCCAGCGCCGCTTGAGCCTGGGGTTGATCAGCGTGCTGGTGGTCGTCGGTGTGCTGCTGGCGCAAACCAGCCTGTGGCTGTTCGAAGTGGGATTGCAGCGCTATCTCGAAGCCGGGCTGCGCAACGACAGCGAGAGCCTGCTGGTGGCGCTGGTTCGCGGGCCGCAAGGCTTGCAGCTGGATGAGCGGCACCTGTCACCGGCTTATCAGCGACCGTTTTCCGGGCATTACTTCCGCATCGACTTCGCTGACAGCCATTGGCGCTCCCGCTCGTTGTGGGATCAGGACCTGCCGTTGCTCGAACGCTCCGGCCTGCACAGCAACTTGCAACTGGGGCCGGACGGCCAGCAATTGCTGGTACTGCGCTCGGACTATCGACGGCTCGGTCAGTCGATTTCCATCAGCGTGGCTCAGGATTACACGCCGGTGCGCGAGAGTTTCCAGCGCATGCGCCAGATCGGCCTCGGCCTCGGTTTGGCCGGGTTGCTGCTGATTCTGTTGTTGCAACGTCTGACCGTGCGCCGCGCGTTGCGGCCGCTGGAAAAGGCCCGCGAGCAGATCGCCCAGTTGCAGCAGGGCCAGCGTTCGCAACTCGATGAACAAGTGCCGGCGGAACTGGAACCGCTGGTGGCGCAGATCAACCATTTGCTGGCGCACACTGAAGACAGCCTGAAGCGTTCGCGCAACGCTCTGGGCAATCTCGGGCATGCGCTGAAAACCCCGTTGGCGGTGCTGTTGAGTCTGGCGTCGAGTGAACGGCTCGACGCGCACCCGGAACTGCGCAAGATCCTCAAGGAACAACTGGAGCAGGTTCAGCAACGGCTGAACCGCGAGCTCAACCGTGCGCGGCTCTCTGGCGATGCGTTGCCGGGAGCGCTGTTCGATTGCGACGCCGAGCTGCCGGGGTTGCTGTCGACGTTGAACATGATCCATGGCGAGCATCTGGAACTGAGTTACGTGGCCCCGCCGGGCCTGCAATTGCCGTGGGATCGTGAAGATCTGCTGGAACTGCTCGGCAACCTGCTGGACAACGCCTGCAAATGGGCGGATGCCGAGGTGCGGCTGAGTGTGGTCGAAACGGCTGATGGTTTTGTGCTGAGTGTGGAAGACGACGGGCCGGGGATTCCCGAGGCGCAGCGGGCTCAGGTATTCAGCCGGGGGACGCGGCTGGATGAGCAGACCGACGGGCATGGCTTGGGGCTGGGGATTGTGCGCGACATCGTCGACACCTGGGGCGGGGTGCTGGTGCTGGGCGAAAGCGAGTGGGGCGGGTTGAAGGTGGAGATTCAGTTGCCTCGACGGTGAGCCCGCCCCCACGAGGTTTGTGGTGAGCGGGCTTGAGCGTCAGACCCGAAACTGATCCATCAGACTCTGCTGCTGATTCGCCAGACTATTGAGCGACTGACTCACCCGCGCCGATTCATTCGCCTGCCCCGACAGCGACTCCGTCACATCACGAATCGTCGCCACGTTGTTGTTGATCTCTTCAGCCACCGCGCTCTGTTCCTCGGCGGCGCTGGCAATCTGCAGGTTCATGTCGCTGATCACCGTCACCGCATCACCGATCTGGCGCAGCGCCGTCACGGCCTGGCCGACCTGTTCGACGCTGCCCTGGGCCTGGCGATGGCTGTTGCCCATCGAACCGACCACGTCCTGGGTGCCGTTCTGTAATTGCTCGATCACCTGGCGGGTTTCTTCCACCGATTCCTGGGTGCGGCGGGCGAGGTTGCGCACTTCGTCGGCGACCACCGCAAAACCGCGCCCGGCTTCACCGGCGCGGGCGGCTTCGATGGCGGCGTTGAGGGCCAGCAGGTTGGTCTGTTCGGCGATGGCGCGGATGGTTTCCAGCACGGTGCCGATCTTCTCGCTGTTGGCGGCCAGGCCTTCGACCTGCACCATCGCTGCACTCATGTCGGCGGCGAGGGTGTCGATGCTGGCGGTGGTGCGGTCGATCACGGTCAGGCCCTGACGGGTGGCGCGGTCGGCATCCTTGGCCGCTTCGGCGGCTTGTGCCGCGCTGCGGGCCACGTCCTGGGCGGTGGCGCTCATTTCGTGGGACGCGGTGGCGACCTGATCGACCTGACGGTATTGCTGCTCCATGCCGGCGCTGGTCTGGGTCGCAATCGCTGAAGACTGGTCGGCGGTGTTGCGCGCGTCCTGCACCGAGCGTTTCACCTCGGCGATGATCGGTTGCAGCTTGTCGAGGAAACGGTTGAACCAGCCAGCGAGTTGACCGAGTTCGTCTTTCTTGTCATAGGCCAGGCGGCGGGTCAGGTCGCCTTCGCCGCTGGCGATGTCTTCCAGCATGTGGGCCACGCCGAGGATCGGTTTGGTCACGCTGCGCGCCATCAGCCACACCAGCAAAAGGCCGATCAGCGCAGCGAGCACGCCGAGGCTCAGTTCGATCAGGGTGCCTGAGGTGTTGCTGGCATCGAGTTGCTGCTTGAGTGCTTCGGCGCGACTGACCAGAACCTTTTCCGGCACATCGAGCAGTACGCCCCAGGACGGGCCGCCGGGAATCGGCTGGAACGGCGACAGCACTTTCAGTTGCGCGTTGCTGTGCAGGCTGCTGACGGCGTTGCTCGAGGCGAGCAGACGCAGCAGTTCGGCGCCGCTGGTGGTGTCCACGGCATCCAGGCGCTGGCTGAGTTTATTGGCGTTCGGGCTGTAACCGGCGAGCAGGCCGGCGGGGCTGACGATGCTCACGGCGGTCTGGCCGTCGTAGAGCTTTTTGCTGGCGCTCTGGCTGATCGCTTGCAGGCTGTTGAGGTTGATGTCCACCGACAGCGAGGCGATGACTTTGCCGTTGACCATCAGCGGGAACACGATGCTGGTCATCAGCACCTTTTGCCCGTCGATCACATAGAAGTAGGGTTCGATCACGCATGGCTTGAGCGTGGTGCGCGGGCAGGTGAACCAGGCGTTGGCGGCCTGACCGCTGGGGCCGGTGCTGGTGTCGCTCATGTCGCTTTCCGGCAGGGCCATCGAGGTCACTTTGCCCGGAGTCGGCTGCGACCAGTACAGGGCGAAGCGGCCCTTGTCGTTGCTGCCTAATTCACCTTGTCCGGCAAATAGCTCGTCCTTGCCGTCCAGCGCGTTGGCTTCGAACACCAGCGACAGGCCGAGCAGATCCGGATTGGCCTGCAAGGCCGATTTCACCTGACGGGTCATGTCCTCACGCAGATCGAAGGCATCAAGGAAGCGCTTCTCGGCCTGCTCACGCAGGAACAGCACCTGACGCGAGAAACCGTGGCCATATTGATAGGCATCCATGAACTGCTGGCGAATGCCCGCTGCCTGGACTTCGCCCTGGGATTCGATGCGGGCCTGGGCCGACTCGGTGAGCATTTCCATGCTCGAAGCTTTCACCAGTTCGGAACTGTGCTCCATGCGATACAGCGAAAGACCTACCAACAGGGTCACGATACCGGCCAGGCAGAGCCCGGCGAGCAGGGTGATTTTCCATTGGATGGAAAGTTGTCTGAGTGACATGGAAACGTCCTTATTCGATAAATATCTGAGACTTTGCACTGTAACGGCCGCGTTTCGGCTTTCTTTATGGCGTAAATGCAATAGGGCGAATTGACGCATGTTGTGGCGGATATGCCCTGTTCAGCGGATTGATCATGGAAAGTTACACAGTGTTGCGACCAGTCGCTTTGACACTGCGCCCGCGCTGCGGCACAGTGCGCGCCCTTCTAATAAGACCCTCTATGCAAATCCGCTGGCGACCCTCGTGGCTTGTCGGCCGGACTCATCCTGTCTGGCGGTGAATGGTTTTACCGTCGTGTTTTTGAGGTAGTGAAATGAATGCAGTGATTGCTGCGGTCGGCGTCATGCTGATCCTCAGCCTGTCCCGGGTGCATGTGGTGATCGCATTGATCGTCGGTGCGCTGGTTGGTGGCCTGACCGGTGGTCTGGGTATCGACGCCACGCTCAAGGCTTTCAACAGTGGCCTGGGCGGCGGGGCGACGGTGGCGTTGTCCTACGCGTTGCTCGGCGCTTTCGCCGTGGCGATTGCCAAGTCCGGCCTGGCCCATGCGCTGGCCGACAAGGCTCTGGCGATGGTTGATCGCCAGCATGCGACCGGTGGCGGCAGCGTCAAATGGCTGCTGATCGGCCTGCTGTGGGTGGTGGCGATCGCTTCGCAGAACATCCTGCCGATCCACATTGCGTTCATTCCGCTGCTGGTGCCGCCGCTTCTCTATGTACTGACCAAGCTGCAACTGGACCGCCGGTTGATCGCCTGCGTCATGACTTTCGGCCTGATTACGCCGTACATGTTCCTGCCGGTGGGCTTCGGCAACATTTTCCTTAATGAAATCCTGCTGGCCAACGTTGCCCGCAGTGGCGTTGACATCAGCGGGATCAACGTCACCCATGCCATGGGAATTCCGGCGCTGGGCATGCTGGCAGGGCTGGGTATCGCCTTTATCAGTTACCGCAAGAAACGCGTCTACGACCTGGGAAAAATCGAGCAGGTCGAGCAGGTGGCAGTGCAGTACAACCCGCGCAGCCTGTTGATCGCCGGCGTCGCCATTGCCGCAGCCTTCATTATTCAGTTGCTGCTGGATTCGATGATTATCGGGGCGCTGGCCGGTTTCCTGATCTTTTCGGCGTCGGGCATCGTCAAATGGCGCGAAACGGATGACCTGTTCACCGAAGGCATGAAGATGATGGCGATGATCGGCTTCATCATGATCGCCGCCTCCGGCTTCGCCGAAGTGATGAAGGCCACCGGCGAGGTGCAGACGCTAGTCGAGTCGTCGGCGTCGTGGATCAACCACAGCAAAGGCATCGGTGCCTTGCTGATGCTGCTGGTCGGGCTGCTGGTAACCATGGGCATCGGCTCTTCGTTTTCCACGGTGCCGATCCTGGCGGCGATTTTTGTGCCGCTGTGCGTGCAACTGGGCTTCAGCCCGATGGCGATTGTCTGCATCGTCGGCACGGCCGGTGCCTTGGGCGATGCCGGTTCGCCCGCGTCGGACTCGACCCTCGGCCCGACCTCCGGGCTGAACATCGACGGCCAGCACCATCACATCTGGGACACCGTGGTCCCGACTTTCCTGCACTACAACCTGCCGCTGCTGGCGTTTGGCTGGGTGGCTGCGATGGTCCTGTAACCCCCAAATTCCCTGTGGGAGCGGGCTTGCCCGCGATGGCGTCCGCCTATTCAATATTTATGTGACTGAAACACCGCTATCGTCGGATCGCCGCCCGGGGCAAGCCCGCTCCCACAAGGACATGAGGTGTCTCCAGGCTCAACTTTTGGTTCCGCGTGCCGTTAAAGCCTTTAACCACGCCAATAAAACCAAAAGAGTGAGCCCCCATGCGCCTGAGTCTCAAGGCTAAAGTCCTGTCCCTTGCCGTCCTTCCGGTGCTGCTCTTTGCACTGGTGATCAGCCTGACCACGCTGTTCATCCTTCAGGAACAGGCGCGCAATGAAGTCCAGCAGACCCGCGAACGCTTGCTCGGCGACGCCAAAGCTACGCTGGCCAGCTACGTCGCCGTCGCCATGACCACCATCAAACCGTTGTACGACGCTGCCGCTCCCGGCGACGCCGAGGCGCGGGCGCAAGCGATCAAACTGCTGTCGAGCATCAAGTACGGCAAGGATGGCTACTTCTTCGGCTACGACTCCGAGACCGTGCGCCTGTTCAAGGCCAACGACCCCGAAGGCGTGGGCAAAAGCTTCAAGGACAACCGCGACCCGAACGGCGTCTACGTCAACCGCGACCTGGTGAAAGTCGCGAAGGACGGCTCCCACTACCTGCAATACAGCTCGCCGCTGCCGGGCAACGCGAAAGTGCTGGTGCCGAAACTCGGCTACACCGAATACCTGGCGAAGTGGGACATGGCGGTGGGTACGTCGGTCAACCTCGATGGCATCGAAGCGCAAGTGGCGGTTGTCGAGGCCAAGGTGCAGGAGCGCATGCAGGGCGTGGTGCTGAGCATCGTCGGCGTGGCGGTGGTGGTGCTGCTGGTGATCGCGGCGGCGGGGATGCTGCTGGCCAACACCATTCTGCGACCGCTGACCCTGATGAAAGCCAACCTCGATGACATCGCGGCGGGCGAGGGCGACCTGACCCGGCGCCTGACCATCACCAGCCAGGACGAACTCGGCGAACTGGCCGGCTCGTTCAACCGTTTCGTCGACAAGATCCACGGCCTGGTGCGGCAGATCACCGAAATGACCTCGCAACTGACCGGGCTGGTGACGCAAGTGTCGGATCAGGCCCAGCGCTCCGATCAGGCCATGGAGCGTCAGCGTCACGAGACGGATCAGGTCGCCACGGCGATCAACGAAATGTCTGCGGCCGCACAAGAAGTCGCCAAGAGCGCGCAGAACGCCGCCGTCGCCGCGCAGCAGACCGACGAAGAAGGCCAGACCGCCAAGCGCGTGGTGGCCGGCAGCATCAAGCAGATTCATGCGCTGGTGGACGATATCCGCAGCAGCGGCGTGTCCCTCGATAGCTTGCAACAGGACGTGTCGTCGATTGTCGGCGTGCTCGGGGTGATCCGCTCGATCGCCGAACAGACCAACCTGCTGGCGCTCAACGCTGCGATTGAAGCGGCGCGGGCCGGCGAGGCCGGGCGCGGGTTTGCGGTGGTGGCGGACGAGGTGCGGGCGCTGGCTTCGCGCACGCAGATCAGTACGCAGGAAATTCAGGGAATGATCGACCGCTTGCAGGCGGGGACGCAGTCGGCGGTCGAGGCCATGCGCCGTTCCAGCGAGGCGGGTGACGGCACGTCGGCCCAGGCCAATCAGGCGGGGGCATCGCTGGATGCGATGGCGGATCTGATTGCGACCATCAATTCGATGAACGCGCAGATTGCCAGTGCCGCCGAGGAGCAGACGGCGGTGGCCGAAGAGATCAACCGCAGCGTGCATCAGATTGCGGTGGCGGTGGATAACGTGGCGGATGAGACCCAGTTGGGGGCGCAGACTTCGCGTAGTCTGGCCGAACTTGGCCAGCGACTGGGCAAACTGGTGGGCCAGTTCCGTATTTAAAGGTTGCTGCAAAAACGTTGTGGGAGCGGGCTTGCCCGCGAATGCGCTGTGTCAGATACAGAATGGCTGACTGACACGACGCCTTCGCGAGCAAGCCCGCTCCCACATTGGGTTTTGTGTAAGGCTCATGCTCTGTCCCAGTAGGGCACTTCGCCGAAGCATTCCATGAAGAAATCAATCACCGTCCGCACCTTCACCGACAACCGCCGGCTCCCCGGCCACAGCACCGAAATCTGCTGCGGCTCGACACTGTTCGACACCTGATAATCCTCCAGCACCTGCACCAGCGTGCCCGCACGCACCGCCTCGCCGATCAGCCATGACGGAAACATCACCAGCCCCAAGCCTTGCACCGCGGCTTGGGTCAACGTGTCCGCGTGGTTGCCGGTGATCGGGCCCTTGACTGAATACGGCGTCCACTCGCCCTGATCCTGCCGGAAGAACCAGCGCTGCAGGCCGGTCGCGCCCTTGTAGGCCAGGCACTGGTGGCGGGCGAGGTCAGCGGGCTGCTGTGGCGTACCGAAACGCTCGAGATACGCCGGGCTGGCCGCGACCTGAAAGCGATGCGGTGCCAGGATCCGCGCCTGCATGCTCGAGTCGTGCAACGGACCGATGCGAAACAGCAGGTCGGCGCCTTCCTGCAACGGATCGATGTAGTGGTCGGTCTGCTGGATATCCAGTTGCAGCTTCGGATAACGCTCGCACAAACGACCCAGCCATGGCGCCAGATGGCGCTGACCAAACACCACCGGGGCGTTGATCCGCACCAGGCCGGTCGGTTCGCTGTGCTGTTCCTGCAAGGCCTGTTCGGCTTCTTCCAGTTGCACCAGCACCAGCCGCGCGTGGTGGCCGAGCATGCGCCCGGCCTCGGTCGGCGTCACCGCACGGGTGTGGCGGTAGAGCAATTGCTGGTTCAGCGCCTGTTCCATCAACTGGATCTGCCGGGAAATCGAGGAGGGCGCCACGCCCTCGCGGCGGGCGACTTCGGAAAAACTGCCGTGGTCGAGCACGGCCACAAACAGTCTTAGCGCCTTGAATCCCAGTTCGTTGAGCCCGTGCATTCTGTGTCCTGCTGTGCGAATTGCGCAAAAGTGTTGTCCGGATGCTCCCATTTATCGCACAGCTGCGCCAGCCGATAATCCGCGCCATCGTTTCCTTCAGAGGTTTTTCAGATGCAGTCGTTAGATGAAGTGAGTGCCGCGCCGGCCCCGATCGCCCGGCCCGGTTTGCGGTTGTTGCTGTTGCCGCTGGTGATCCTGGCCGGCATGGGGTTGTCGGTGGAGGCGGGGTTGCTCGGGCCGTTGGGTGAGCAGGTCGGGCATTTGTGGGCGACCTTGAGCATTTTCGGGGTTGGGTCGGCGATTCTGTTTTTGCTGTTGCTGTTTGCGGGGCCGCAGAAAGGGCCGGCGCTGACGGATCTGCCGCGCTGGCAGTTGATCGGCGGGTTTCTGGGGCCGATGTATGTGGTGGTGCTGACGCTGGCCACGCCGCATATCGGGATTGCGATGACGATGATTGCGATTTTGTCGGGGCAGGTTGGCAAGAGTGTGCTGATTGACCATTTCGGGTGGTTTGGGGCTACGCGCAAGAAGGTCAATGCTGAGCGGTGGCTGGCGTTGGGGTTGATTGTGGCGGCTTTGGTTTTGATTGCGCGAGGGTGATGCGATGAGTCTGGTTATTTTGTTGGCGGTCGTAGTGTTGGCGGGTGCGGTGTTGAGTGTGCAGGCGGCGATCAATGGGCGATTGGGGGAGACCGTTGGTGTTCTGCGCAGCAGTTTGTTGACGTTTGTCGTCGGCGCTGTTTCTACGGGGTTGTTGATTTTGTTTTTTGAGCCTGCTCAGGCGGTGAGTTTGCTGGAGGTGCCGAAGTGGCAGCTTAGCGGTGCGCTGTTTGGGGTGGTTTATATGATGGTCATGGTTGGTGCAGTGCCGCGCGTTGGTGCGGCTGTGGCGACGGTGGCGGTGATTGTCGGGCAGTTGGGGATGGGGATGTTGATTGATAATTTTGGCTGGTTGGGGAATCCCGCTATTGAGTTGTCTTCGAGTCGGGTTTTGGCGATGGTTTGTTTGGGGCTGGCGTTGGTGTTCATGTATCGCAGTAGCGTGCGTCAGGCTGATTGAACGCGGCGGCCGTTGGGCCGACCAGGTTCCAGGGTTATTGAGTGCATATCCGTTTCTTCGGGTGCGGCCGCTGGCGGTTTCGCTCTTACAGCGAGTCACTTTGGCAAACGCCGGAATGCCGGCCCAGCCCAAAGTAACCAAAGGTCTGGGCCCCGGCGTACGGCCCGCTCGCTGGGGCTCGGGGTTCCTTCGTTCCGGGATTCATCCGGGGGCATCGCCTACGGTTT
>NZ_JBQEQB010000027.1:0-70710 GCF_052046055.1 Pseudomonas sp. 22082 | reverse complement strand
ACGGTCGCTGCGCTCCCACCCCCGGATAAATCCCTCCACTCAGCCTTCCGAAGGGGCCGGCACGGCAAAAGCGTTTCTCGAGCTAACGCTCATCGTGACCAGCACCTTCTACACTGGTAGCACGGCTTGTTCTTTCGGCCTCAGACAACCACCACCAGAGGAGTCTGTTTCATGGCAGATAGAAAATGCGATTGTCCGGGATGTCGTTGCACGATCAAGGAGGGTGAGCATTCTTATGTGGCGCACGGTAAGCATTATTGCTGTGAGGCTTGTGCGCATCATCACAAGAGTGGTGAGGAATGTTCGGGCAAGGGGTGTCAGTGTGCGCATCCCAAGTAATCTCGGGTATTGAAAAGGTGGAGCCTAATCAGGCTCCACTTCCAGTTTCAGGCTGTCGTCGTCCAGGCGTTCGGTGTGGCGGACGTTGCCGTGCAGGCGGCGGCCTTCGACGTTGACGACGATGGTCTTGGCCTGTTCAAGGTCTTCCGGCAAGGGCGCCGGGACGCGCAGGGCGAAGCGGTAGGGGTCGTTTTCGACGGGTTCCAGGCCAACCGGGCAGTCGACGCTTTTGGTGATGCGACCGAACAGGGTGTCCAGGCCGTAGTCCAGGTGTGCCGGGCTGTTGATGGTTGTCATGTGAGTTCCCCCAAAAGTGTCCCCGCCTGCGCGCAAGCTTAGCTGGCCGGTCGCCATGTGACGTTTTCCACGCCGAATTTTTCTGCCATCGGCTTGCTGGTCTTTTGCACTTTCTCCCGGCCAAAACGGGGGATGCGGCCGACCCCTGCGTCGCAGCTTGCCCAGTGCCACGCCTCGGTGTTGTCCATTTTGTCCGAGCGGATAATGAACGACTTTGGCGTGCCGTGAAGGGTGTAATCGATGACGTACAGTTTTGCGTTGTTCATAAAGCCCATCTTCCTCCCTGTGGTAATAGAAGGATCGCTGGGCTGCGGGAAAATTCACTCGGATTGTCCGACGGTATCTATCAATGGCAAGGAACGAGGCGCACTGGTTACCATGGCGCTCTCACCAACCCCGATGAATGTTCGCCATGGCCCTCGCTGCGCCCCCTGATCTGAGTGATACCGATGTGCCGGTGCAGCCGCTGGCGCGTACGTATCCGCGTGGGTTGTTCATCGAGCCGCATGAGCATGTGTGGGGGCAGTTGCTGTACGCGATGAGCGGGGTGATGTGGGTCGAGACGCCCCACGAGGCGCTGGTGGTGCCGCCGCAGCGGGCGGTGTGGTTGCCGCCGGGGGTGCCGCATGGGATTCGGGTGGTGTCGGATTTGCAGATGCGCAATATCTACTTGCGCCCGGCGCTGGCGGCGACGCTGGATGAGACGGTGCAGGTGATCGAGGTCGGCGGTTTGCTGCGTGAGTTGATTGTCGGGCTGGTGGCAGAGGGCGACAGCGGCGATCCGGACTATTACGAGGCGCTGGTCGGGCTGGCGCTGTTGGAGCTGAAACGCGCAAGGCGTTCACAGCTGAAGATCCCGCTGCCGGACGATGCCGACCGGCGGCTGATGAGCCTGTGTCAGGCGGTAATGGCCGCGCCGTCGCTGGACATTCCTTTCGAGCAGCATGCCGAAAACGCCGGGGCCAGCGTGCGTACGCTTGCACGGTTGTTCAAGGAAGGGCTGGGCATGGGCTTTGCCGAATGGCGGCGTCAGGTGCAATTGGCGACGGCAGTGGCGGAGTTGATCCAGGGTGTGCCGGTCAGCGCGATTGCCCGCGAGCTGGGTTATTCGCCGAGCAGTTTCAGCGACATGTTCCGCCGGGAACTGGGTGTCGCCCCTTCGCAATTCAGCACGACTTCCTCCTGACACCATAAAACCCATGTGGGAGCGGGCTTGCCCGCGAAGGCGTCGTGCCAGTCGATACATTTACGGCAGATGTACCGCTATCGCCGGCAAATCGAATCGTCGCACCGCAGCTCTCACAAGGGAAGCGGTGCCTTCCGGTGATTTGGCCGAAATTCAGAAGTCCTTGGCCGATGCCGGTCGCCGCCTTTCCCTAGACTTTGCCCATTCCTTTTGTGGCGGAGTGATCCCATGAATTACCTGATTTCACTGGCCGTCGGTCTGGGTGTCGGCCTGCTGTATGGCGCGCTGGATGTCCGTTCTCCGGCGCCGCCGGCCATCGCGCTGGTGGGTCTGCTGGGCATGCTGGCGGGCGAGCAGTTGTGGCCGATGGGTCGGCAACTGGTCAGTGGCTGGCTGTCCTGAGTCCTGTCTTTTTCTTTCGGAGATTTCCATGAAAGCACTGCAATTCGATAAAACCGGCGACCTGTCGTCCCTGCGCTTGGTCGAGGTGCCGACGCCGGTGCCGGGCGCTGACGAGGTGCTGGTGCAGATCAAGGCTGCTGGTCTCAATCCCAGCGACGTGAAGAACGTGCTCGGGCGTTTCCCGTACACCACGCTGCCGCGTATTCCCGGTCGGGACTTTGCCGGTGTCGTGGTCGAAGGTCCGCAGGCGTTGATCGGTCAGGAGGTCTGGGGCACCGGGCGTGAGCTGGGCTTCTTCGCCGACGGCTCCCACGCACAGTTCGTCAAACTGCCGGCCAATGGCGTGGCGCACAAGCCTTCGCATTTGAGTTTCACCCAGGCCGCCAGCCTCGGCGTGCCTTACACCACGGCGTGGGATGCGTTGGAGCGCAGCCTGGTCAGTGCCGAAACCCGTTTGCTGGTGATCGGCGGCGGGGCGGTGGCGACGGCGGCGCTGGCGCTGGCCAAAGTGCGCGGTGCGCAGTTGCTGGCGGCGGCGCGGCGGCCGGAGCAGGTCAAGGATTTGCAGGCGCAGGGTTATCAGACGATTCAGCTGGATAAACCCGAGGATCTGGGTGCGCAGGTCAACGCGGTGTATCGCGGCGGCGCCGACGTGATCTTCGACACCACCGGTTTCTGGCTGCCGGCTTCGGTGGCGGCATTGGCGACCTTCGGCCGGATCGCGATCATCGCCGCGCCAGTCGATGGGCATGTGCAACTGCCGGCGCTAGCGCTGTATCGCAAGGGCGGTTCGGTGGTCGGCATCAACTCGTTGCTGTATGGCGTTGAAGCCTGCGCGGCGATGCTGGAACAGTTCGGCCGGTTCTTCGACGAAGACCTGCTGCCACTGCCGCAAGGGCTTGTCGAAGCGCCGCTGGCCGAAGGGCTGGCGCGGTATGCCGATGTGAATCAGGGCAGTGGCGACAAGGTCATTCTGATTCCTTGAGTCTTCAGAAATAGTGACAAACCCTGTGGGAGCTAGCCTGCTAGCGAAAGCGCTTGTTCAGTCGAAGAAAATATTGACTGTGCTGACGCCATCGCTAGCAGGCTAGCTCCCACATTTTTTTGGCGGGTTTGCAATCGCATCAGAACTGATACCCAACCCCCGCGTAATACCCCCAGCCATTGGAACGCGCACGGAAATTACCGTCGCCGAAGTTCAGCTCGCTGCCGTCCTCCCAGTTGCCGCCGTTGTGGAAATAACGGCCGACCAGGGTGAAGCGCAGGTGGGTGAACGAGTACAGCAAGACGTTGGTCGCCACGGTGGCATTGGCGGTGCGCGCCGGGTTGTCCTTGTGCAGGTCCGAGCCGAAATCGAAGTTGGTGAAGCCGATGTAGGTCAGCGAGGCGCCGTTGCTGAATGTGTCGATCGGCACGATGTACTTGAGTTGCGCGCGGTAGCCGTCCCACGAATATTCGTTGCTGGCGCCGTAGTTTTCCCACTGGTAGCGCCCGTACAGGTTGGCCGACAGATTGACCCTTGAATGGGTGTCGATGTCGGTGCCGAAACCGCTGTAGAGCGTGTTGGCGCGGTTCTCTTTGCGGCTCCCGTGATCGTAGATCCAGTCGAACGCCACGTACCATTCCTTGAACGGCCCGATGGCCAGGCTGCGGCCAGCGAGGTAGTCGATGGAGATGCGCGGTTCGTGCTCCATGAACACCGGCGAGCCATGGTCCCACACGCCTTTGTCGTGGCTGTTGCCGATGTTGAAGATCTTCGGGATGTCGATGTAGCCGTACAGCTCGAACGGGCCCTTGCGTCCGAAGTATTCATATTCCAGGTAGATGTCGTCGGCCGGTTGCGGGCCGAAGCTGATGTCCTTGCTGCCGATCAGCATCAGGTCCTGGTTGTACCAGTCCGACAGGTACGCGCCTTTTTTTGGCGGGCTGGCTTCGGAGCTGAGGGCTTCACCCTGGGCGGATTCATCCGGCAGGGCAGGTTGCGCCAGCGCGGTGTGGCTGAGAACTCCGGTAACGCCGGCCAGTAGCAGGGAAACAGCAAAAGTGCGCGCACCGCGAAGGCGGTGGCAGGAAGAAGCGTGCATTCAAAGTCCTTTTTGCGGATCAAGACCCGGATCATGGGGCCTGTACGGTTTTGTAACGAAAAGGCGGTCAACAGCAACGAGCAAACGTTTGCACAAGCCGTACCAGTTTCTCAAGTGGCTGAAAAATCGATTGATTGGTGGGATTACCTGGCGACTCGGTCAACTCCCCTCAAAAGCGTCTCAAATCATCCTCTAGCCCTTGCTCAGAACAGCCGGAAGTATCGACGCAGGGCCTTATCGCACAAAAGTATTAACACTATTTAACCGGTGTCCCATCGCAGGGCATCAACTAGCGTGTGTCTGGAATAGGACGGTTTATCTGATGACCGTCATACGCTTGATACGCGTGTTGGATCTTGCAGCTGTTACACGCCTTCAAGGACGAAATCGGCCACGAAAGGAGTAGCCCGTGGAAGCAAGGTTTGGTGTCGCCCTCGTTTCGCGTTTTTCCCCACTTTCCCTCGCCGTGCATCTGAGTGTCGCCGGCTTTCTGTTCGGCGGGATGAGCACTCCAGCGTTGGCCACGTGTTCCACGGCCGGTTCGACGGTCACCTGTACCGGTGTGCCGAGCCTGCCGCTGTTTCTGAACAATTTCAGCAGTGCTACCAACGGTCTGACGGTCAACGTCAACTCCGGCGCGCAGATGAACGCCACCCTCGGCGGCAAGGTGCTCAGCCTGACCGGGGTCAACATCAACCTGAACAACTCCGGCACCCTCGACCCGGCATTGCTGGGTCTGGTTTCGGTCCTCAGTGGCGGTGCATTCATCGGCACCGGCGCGACCAGTACGGTCAGCGTGGTCAACAATGCCAGCGGAATCATGCGCGGCACCGGGATGTTGCTCGGCCTCAATCTGACCAGCATCGACGGCCTGGCCATCGGCGTTAACAACGCGGCGGGGGGCACCACCAGTATCACCAACGACGGCACCATTACGTCCACCGGGCTCTCGGTCGGCGGCATCACCCTGGCCGATACCCCGGTGGTCGGGGTGTATGGCGGTTCGCAAGTCAACATGACCAACAGTGCCAGCGGCACGATCAACGGCCGGATCGCGTTCGAGACGTCGGCAGCAGGCAACATCTTCACCAACGCCGGTAACATCACCGGCGGTGTGTCGATGGGCGCGGGCAGCACCAACACCTTCTACGCGATCACCGGTTCCAGCGTTAACGTCGGTGACGGTGTGCAAGTGTCCGTCGGCCTCGGTGGCCTGGTCGGCATCAACCTGACCTTCGCCCCGACCGGCACCATCGATGGCGGCGCGGGGGGCACCAACACGCTGATCCTGCAAAACCCGATCGGCGTCGGTGGTGGCGTCACCGGGACCGGCACCGCGTCCAGCGCGACCTACGTCAACTTCAACAACCTGACCCTCAACAGCGGCACCTGGACCTTGCAGGGGCCGTTGGTCAGCGGGGCGACCACACTCAATGGCGGTGTCGCGCAGTTCAACGACAACGCCGCGTTCGGCAGCGGTGTGCTGACGTCCAACGGCGGGATTCTTCAGGCCAGCAATGCCGGTTTGTCGCTGGCCAACCAGATCAGTCTGGGCGCCGGTGGCCTGACCCTGCAGGGCATCAACGGCACGACCCTCAACGGCGTGATTTCCGGTACTGGCGGTCTGACCAAGATCGGCAGCGGTCAGCTCAACCTCAACGGCATCAACACTTACACCGGCAACACTGTGCTCAACGGCGGCACAGTGCTAGTGGGTAATAACTCGGCATTCAGCACCGGCGGCATCACCGTTGGCGGCGCTTCGAGCATCTCGGCAACGACGCCGATTTCGCTGGCCAACGCGATCACGCTCAACAGCACCCTGACCGCAACCGGCACCGGAGCGCTGACCCTGGGCGGGGTGATCAGCGGTGCCAGCAACCTGACCAAGACCGGCAGCGGCAGCCTGACCCTCAACGGCATCAACACCTACACCGGGAACACCAGCCTCAGCGCCGGCACCTTGCGCGTCGGCAACAACAACGCCCTGGGTACCGGGGTGCTCAACACCAGCAACGGCACCAGCCTCGACAGCACCGGCAACGTGACCTTGGCCAATAACGTCGGCATCACCGGTGCGTTGAACGTGCTCGGCAGCAATGCCCTGACCCTGGCCGGCATCGTCTCCGGCACCGGCGCGATCACCAAGAGCGGCAGCGCCAGCCTGACCCTGACCGGCAACAACACCAACAGCGGCACCACCGCGCTCAATGGCGGCAGCTTGCTCGTCGGCAGCAACACCGCCCTCGGCACGGGCGCCTTGAACGCAGCGGCCGGCACTACGCTGGATGCGACCACCGCCGTGACCCTGGCCAATGCGGTGGCGCTGGCGGCGGATCTGACCATCGGCGGTACTCAGGCACTGGGCTTGAGCGGGGTCATCAGCGGCGCCGGCAACCTGATCAAGAACGGCACCGCGAACCTGACCCTCAGCGGCAACAACACCTTCTCCGGCGGCACGGCGCTGAATGCCGGGACGCTGATCGTCGGCTCCAACACCGCGCTGGGCACCGGCGCACTGACCACGGCAGCGGGCGCCACCCTCGATGCCAGCACCGCCGTGGCGCTGAGCAACGCGGTCGCCCTCGGCGGTAACCTGAACATCGGTGGCAGCGCCAACCTGACCCTCGGCGGCGTGGTCAGCGGCAGCGGCGGGCTGACCAAGAACGGCGCGGCGAACCTGATTCTCAACGGCACCAATACGTTCCTCGGTGCTGTTGCGTTGAACGCGGGCACCATCACAGCGGGTGCCAACGCTGCGCTGGGCAGTGGCAATATCACTGTTGGCGGCGCGGCGACTCTCGACAGCAATACCGCGGTGACGCTGAACAACAACGTCATTCTCAACAATAATCTGGCGATCGGCGGCAGCAGTGCATTGACCCTCGGAGGCGTGCTCAGCGGCGCCAGCCAGTTGATCAAGAACGGCACGGCCAACCTGACCCTCAACGGCGCCAACACCTTCACCGGCGGCACCGCGCTCAACGCCGGCAGCCTGACCGTCGGCAACGGCGCGGCGCTCGGCACCGGCACGCTGACCGTGGGCGGGGCGGGCGGCACGCTCAACAGCAGCGCCAATGCGACGCTGAACAACGCCATCGCGCTGAACGCCAACCTCACCACCGGCGGCGCCAACCCGCTGACTCTGGGCGGTGTGATCAGCGGCGGCAGCAACCTGATCAAGACCGGTGCTTCGAGCCTGACCCTGACCGGCAACAACACCTACACCGGCGCTACTTCGCTGAACGCCGGGACGTTGGTCGTCGGCTCCAACACCGCCCTCGGCACCGGCATCCTCAACGCCGCCAACGGCACCACACTGGATGCCAGCACGGCGGCGAGCCTGGCCAATAACGTGAACCTCGGCGGCAACGTGACCATCGGTGGCAGCAATGCGCTGACGCTCGCGGGCGTGGTCTCAGGTGTCGGCGGCCTGATCAAAAGTGGCCCGGCCGATCTGATCCTCAACGGCGCCAACACCTACTTCGGCAACACCGCGCTGAATGTCGGCAAACTGATCGTCGGCAGCAACACCGCGCTGGGCAGCGGTGCACTGAACGCAGCGGCCGGCACCACGCTGGATACCAATACCGCCGTCACTCTGGGCAACCAGGTCAACCTCGCCGGGGCGCTCAATGTGGGCGGCAGCGCGGATCTGAGTCTCACCGGAACCGTCGCCGGCGCCGGTAGCCTGGTGAAAAACGGTGCCGCCAACTTGAGCCTCAATGGCTCCAATACCTACGTCGGCGGCACCACTCTTAACGCCGGCACTCTGACCGTCGGCAACAGCTCGGCGCTCGGCACCGGCGCCTTGACCGTTGGCGGGGCAGCAACCCTCGACAGCAGTTCGCCGCTGGTCAGCCTGGCCAACGCGGTCGTGCTGAATGCGGCGCTGAGCGTCGGCGGCACGCAGAACCTGACCCTCGGCGGCGTGCTCAGCGGCACCGGCCAACTGGTGAAAGACGGGGCGGCCAACCTGACCGTCAACGGCACCAACACCTTCAGCGGCGGCACCACCCTCAACGCCGGCACCCTGACCGTCGGCGCGCCCGGCGCATTGGGCAGCGGCACGCTCACCGTCGGTGGCGCCGCGACGCTGGACAACAGCAGCGCTTTCACCCTCGGCAACAACATCACCCTCGATGCCGGGTTGACGGTGGCCGGCAACAACGGCCTGACCCTCAGCGGCGTGATCGACGGCGCCGGCAGCCTGACCAAAACCGGTCTGGACGACCTGGCCCTCAGCGGCACCAACACCTTCACCGGCGCGCTGAACATTGCCGCCGGCAGCGTCACCACCCTGAGCAGCGGGGCGCTGGGCAACACCTCCGGCGCCAACATCAGCGCTGGCGCCAGCCTCAACCTCGGCAGCAGCGCCAGCCTCGACGGCCTGAGCGGCAGCGGCAGCGTGCAGATCGGTGGCGGCAATACCCTCACCGTGGGCGGGGTGAGCAGCACCAGCACCTTCGACGGTGATCTCAGCGGCAACGGCGGTCTGACCAAGGTCGGCACCGGTACCCTGAACCTGACCGGGATCAACGGCATCGTCGGCAACACCGCCGTCAACGGCGGCACCCTGAACCTCAGCGGTTCGCTGGCCAGTGCCCAGGTCAACGTCAATACCGGCGGCACCCTCACCGGTAACGGTTCGGCACTCGGCGCGATGACCATCAACAGCGGCGGTCACCTGGCCCTGTCGTCGGGCAATACACTTTCGGCCGGCTCGTTGACGCTCGCGGCCGGCAGTAATGTCGATGCGGCGCTGGGGGCACCTTCGACCACGTCGCTGATGAACGTCGGCGGCAACCTCACCCTCGACGGTAATCTCAACGTCACTGATGCCGGTGGTTTCGGCGTCGGTGTGTATCGTCTGTTCAACTACACCGGTGCCCTGACCAATCTGGGCCTGGACGTTGCCAGCGTGCCGGTCGGTTATGGGCTGGGCGATCTGGTGGTGCAGACCGGGGTCGCCAATCAGATCAACATTCAGGTCTCGGCGCCGAATTCGGACATTCGTTACTGGGACGGCAGCCAGACCATCGCCAACGGCACTGTCGATGGCGGCAGCGGTACCTGGAACGGCGCCGGCACCAACTGGACCGACGCCAATGGTCTGGTCAATCAGACCTGGGCCGGCGACTTCGCGGTATTTCAGGGCACGGCCGGTACGGTATCGGTCAACGGCACGCAACTGTTCACCGGCATGCAGTTCCTCACCGATGGCTACAACGTGGTCAACGGTACCTCGGGACTGCTGACCGCCGTCAACGGCGCCGGCGGCACCACGGCGATGCGCGTTGATCCGGGCGTGACCGCCACAGTCGGCGTGAACATCAACGGCAGCGGCATTCTCAATAAGCTCGACAGCGGCACCCTGGTGCTCAATGGCGCCAACAGCTACACCGGCGGCACGCAACTCGATGGCGGCAAAATCGTGGTCGGCAGCAACACCGCGCTGGGCAGCGGTGCGTTGATCGCCAATGCCGGCACGCAACTGGACAGCAACACCGCCGTGACCCTGGCCAACGCGGCCACGCTCAACGGTAACCTGACGATCGTTGGCAGCAACGCGCTGACCCTTAACGGTGTGATCAACGGCACCGGCGGGCTGATCAAGAACGGCTCGGCCAACCTGACCCTTGGCGGCAACAACGCCTTCCTCGGCCCGGTGGCATTGAACGCGGGCGGACTGGTTCTGGCGTCGAACAGCGCGCTGGGTTCGGCCACTTTGAACGCGGCGAACGGCACTACCCTGGATGCCAGCAGTGCTGTCACGGCGGGTAACGCGATCAACCTGGCGGGCAACCTCGGCATCGTCGGCAGCAACGATCTGACACTCAGCGGTGCGATCAACGGCGCCGGCAGCCTGACCAAGAATGGCGCGGCCAACCTGATCCTGAGCGGGGCCAACAACTTCCTCGGCGGCGTCACCCTCAACGCCGGCACCCTGACCGCCGGCAGCAACGGCGCCCTCGGTCTGGGCAACCTGACGGTGGCCGGTGCTTCGGCGCTGGACAGCAACACTTCGGTGTCGCTGGGCAACAACGTGGTGCTCAACGCCAACCTGACCAACACCGGCAACAGCGACGTGGCCCTCAGCGGCGTGGTCAGCGGCACTGGCGGTTTGATCAAGAACGGCGCCTCCAACCTGACCCTCAACGGCATCAACACCTACAGCGGCGGCACCACCCTGAACGCCGGCACTGTGACCCTCGGCACCGCGGCGAGCCTGGGTTCCGGCGCGGTGACCGTGGCGGGCGCGTCGACCCTCGACACCACGGCGCCGGTGGTGCTGGCCAACAACCTCAACGTCAATGCCAACCTCAGCGTGGCCGGCAACAACAACCTGACGCTTGGCGGCGTGATCGCCGGGGCGGGCACCCTGACCAAGAACGGTCTGGCCGACCTGACGCTGTCCGGCAACAACACCTTCAGCGGCACCTTCGACGTGCAGTCCGGCAGCCTGACCACCCTGGGCAACTCGGCACTGGGCAGCAACGCCGGAGTCAATCTCGGCAATGCCGCGACGCTGAACCTCGGCGGTTCGGGCAGCCTCGCCAGCCTGACCGGCAGCGGCACCGCACTGATCGGCGGCGGTAACACGCTGAGCATCGGCGGCAACAACGCCAGCAGCATTTTCGGCGGTGTGCTCACCGGCACCGGCGAACTGAGCAAACTCGGCACCGGCACGCTGACCCTGACCGGCCTTAACAGCCTGACCGGCAACACCACGGTCAACGCCGGCACCTTGAACGTCAGCGGCTCGCTGGACAGCGCCAGTGTGCTGGTCAACAGCGGCGCCACCCTGACCGGCGGCGGCTCGCTCGGCGGAGCCGTGACCGTGGCGGATGGCGGTCATCTGGCCGGCGCCACCGGCAGCACGCTTTCGGTGAATTCGCTGGTGTTCAACGCCAATTCCAACTTCGATGTCGGCCTCGGCACACCGGTCTCCGGTGGCGGCAACCCGCTGGTCAACGTCGGCGGCAACCTGACCCTGGACGGCACCCTCAACGTCAGCGACATCGGTGGATTCGGCAGCGGCGTGTACCGCTTGATCAACTACACCGGCGGGCTGACCGACAACGGCATGCTGATCGGCACTGTGCCGGGCAGCGTCGCTCCGGGCGACCTGACCCTGCAAACCGCGCTGGCCAACCAGATCAACCTGCTGGTTACCGCACCGGGCGTTACCGTGCAGTTCTGGGACGGCAACCAGCTTGTCGCCAATGGTTCGGTGGATGGCGGCAGCGGCACCTGGGGTACCGGCACCACCAACTGGACCGACGTCAACGGCACCACCAATCAGGCCTGGACCAACAACTTCGCGGTGTTCCAGGGCACGGCGGGCACTGTCACCGTCAACGGTGCGCAAACCATCACGGGCATGCAGTTCGTCACCGATGGCTACAGCCTGCAGAACGGCACGGCCGGGTCGCTGAATCTGGTCAACGGTTCGCTGGGCAATGCCACCGTGCGGGTCGACCCGAACGTCACCGCCACCGTGGGCGTGGCGCTCAATGGCGCCGGCACGCTGGGCAAATACGACACCGGCACGCTGGTGCTCAACGCGGCCAACGGCTACACCGGCGGCACTGCGCTCAATGGCGGCAAGATTGTGGTCGGCAACAACGCGGCCCTCGGCACCGGCGTGTTGACCGCCGCCAACGGCACGGCGCTGGACAGCAACACGGCGGTCAGCCTGGCCAACGATGTGGTGCTCAATGGCGGACTCACCGTCGCCGGCTCCAACGCGTTGACCCTCGACGGTGTGGTCAGCGGCAGCGGCAGTCTGATCAAGACCGGCGCGTCGAGCCTGACCCTCAACGGCAGCAACACTTACAGCGGTGGCACTCAACTGTCTGGTGGTTCGCTGATCCTGGGCAACAACAGCGCCCTCAGCAGCGGCGCCCTCAGCGTGCTGGGCAACGGCACCCTCGACAGCACCAGCGCACTGCAACTGGCCAACGCCATCAACCTGGGGGCGCAACTGACCCTGGCCGGCAACCAGAACACCACGCTGATCGGGGCGATCACCGGCAGTGGCAGCCTGGTGAAAAACGGCAGTGGCGACCTCGTCCTCAGCGGTGCCAACACCTACAGTGGCGGCACCACGCTGAACGGCGGCAGCACCCGTGGTGACACCAGCAGCCTGCAAGGCGCTATCGCCAACAACGCGACGCTGACCTTCGAGCAGAACAGCGACGGCAGCTACACCGGCAACCTGACAGGCGCCGGCACACTCAACAAAACCGGCACCGGCGCCTTGCTGCTGACCGGCAACAACACCTTCACCGGCAACACCGCCGTGCAGGGCGGTTCGCTGAACGTCAACGGTGTGCTCAACAGTGCCAGCGTCAACGTAGCCAGCGGGGCGAAGGTCGGCGGCAGCGGCGTGTTCGCCGGCGCCGTGCAACTGGCCAACGGTGCGACGCTGACCGGCGGCGGCACTGCAACGCCGTTGTCGGTGGGTTCGCTGGCATTGTCTTCAGGCACCAACCTGGACTTCAGCCTCGGCTCGGCCGCCAGTTCTACAACGGTGGTCAACGTCGCCGGCAACCTGACCCTCGACGGCACGCTGAACATCAGCAACGCCGGCGGCTTCGGCACCGGGGTCTATCAACTGTTCAGCTACGGCGGCAGCCTGACCAACAACGGTCTGGTCTACGGCAGCCTGCCGGTGTCGGCGGCCAACCTGACCCTGCAGACCGCGCTGGCCAATCAGGTCAACCTGCTGGTGCAGAACACCCCGGGTGAAGTGCAGTTCTGGAACGGTGGCACCACCAATCCGGACGGCAGCATCGGTGGCGGCAGCGGTGTGTGGGGGCCGGGCACCAACTGGACCGATCCGAGCGGTACTCAGGCGCTGGCGTCGAACGGTCAGTTCGCCGTGTTCGGCGGGCAGAGCGGCATAGTCACGGTGCAAGGCAATCAGAACTTCACCGGGTTGCAGTTCCTGTCCAGCGGTTACAGCCTGGTGCCAGGCGCCGGCGGTACGCTGATCCCGGTCAACGGCCCGGGCGGCAGCCTCGCGCCGGTGCGGGTGAATGCCGGTGGCAGTGCGGAAATCTCCGTACCGCTGGTGGGCAGTGGCGGCATCGAGAAGCTGGATTCCGGCACCCTGATCCTCAGCGGCGCCAACACCTACAGCGGCGGGACTACGGTCAGCGGCGGTACGCTGATCGGTAATATCACCAGCCTGCAGGGCAACATCCTCAACAACGCATTGCTGGTGTTCCAGCAGAACACCAATGGTCAGTTCAACGGTGTGCTCAGTGGTACCGGCGCATTGGCCAAGCGGGGGGCCGGAACCCTGCTGTTGACCGGTAATCAGCCGTTCAGTGGCACGGTGGCGGTTGATCAAGGCGTGTTGCAGGTCGGCAGCCGTTCGGCTCGGGCTTCGCTCGGCGGGCAGGTCACCGTGGCCAACGGCGCCGGGTTGAGCGGTAACGGCAGCGTCGGTTCGTTGGTCAACCATGGCGTGGTGCAATCCGGTGCCGAGGCTGGCACCTTGAGTGTCGCCGGCAACCTGACCAACGCCGCCGACGGTGTGCTGGCCCTGACCGTCAGTTCGCCGACCGCCACCCCACTGGCGGTCGGTGGTACCGCCACCCTGGGCGGCGGTCTGCAGGTCAACAGCCTGGCACCGTTCACCGGCAATACCGTGTACTCGCTGATCACCGCCGGTGGCGGAGTGACCGGCACCTTCAGCGCCGCCGACCTGCCGCAATATGCGTTCCTCGACACGGCGCTGGTGTATGACCCGAACGCAGTGAACCTGGTGGTCAGCCGCAACGGCAACTCGTTCGTCGACGTCGCCGCCACCCGCAACCAGCGCAACACCGCCTCGGCGTTGATGCGCAACGGCGCGGCGGGCAGCGCGTTGCAGGACGAAATCATCAACCTCAGCGTGGCCGGGGCACGTAACGCCTTCGACAGTCTGTCGGGGGAAATCCATGCCAGCACCGCCAGCGCGATCCTCGAGGATTCGCGCTACGTGCGGGACGCGGTCAACGACCGTATGCGCCAGCCATCGTGCAGTGCGCCGGACGATCCACGCCGCGCCCTGGCCCCGAGCGACAACCAGCTGAGCAGCAACGGTTGCCACGGCGAAATGGTCGGCTGGGCCCGCGCACTCGGCGCCTGGGGCGAGTCGGATGGCAACAGCAACAGTGCGAAGCTGGATCGCAACCTGAGCGGCTTCATGCTCGGCACCGACAAGCAGCTCGACGACCAATGGCGCGTCGGCATGGCCGCCGGCTACACCCGCAGCGATCTGGATGCCCATGATCGTCGCTCGGATGCCACGGTCGAGAGCTACCACTTGGCGGCGTACCTCAACTCGCAATTCGATGCCCTGGCGGTGCGCCTTGGTGCGGCGTACAGCTGGCACGACATCGAGACCAAACGCGACGTCAGCGTCGGCGCCTACAACGATCGGTTGAAAGCCAATTACGACGCCCGCAGCGCCCAGGTGTTCGGTGAAGTCGGCTATGCCATCGAAGCGGCCGGGATTGCCCTGGAACCGTTCGCCGGTCTGGCCTACGTCAACTACGACAGCGACAAGGCCAAGGAGAAAGGCGGGGTGGGGCGCCTGCGCGCCGAGTCCGATCAGGACATCACCTTCTCGACCCTGGGCGTGCGCGCCGGCAAGGTCATCACCCTGGCCAACGGCGGGCAATTCACTCCGCGCGCGGCCCTCGGCTGGCGGCATGCCTTCGGTGAAACCAAGCCTGACGCCGACCTGACCTTCATCGACGGCGGCGCCTCGTTCAACACCCAGGGCGTGCCGATTGCCAAGGACAGTGCGGTGGTCGAAGCGGGCGTGGACTTCCAGATCAGCCCGACCGGTAAACTCGGCATCGGCTATTCGGGGCAGCTGTCGAACGAGAGCAACGACCATGCGATGACCATCAGCTTCAGTCTCGGGTTCTGATTCAGGAGCGAAGCACTTCAGCCGCCCGCAAGGGCGGCTTTTTTTTGCCCGCCGACCCCTCTGCTAAAATCCCTCCCACCGCCTCCCGGAGACTGCCCCATGACCGAGCCCATCCGTCTGACCCAATACAGCCACGGCGCCGGTTGTGGCTGCAAGATTTCGCCCAAGGTGCTGGAGGTGATTCTGGCCGGCAGCGGGGCGCAGAACCTTGATCCGAAACTGTGGGTCGGCAATGCGTCGCGCGATGATGCGGCGGTGTATGAAATCGATGCCGAGCGCGGGGTGGTCTCGACCACGGATTTCTTCATGCCGATCGTCGACGACCCGTTCGACTTCGGCCGCATCGCCGCCACCAATGCCATCAGCGACATCTACGCCATGGGCGGCGATCCGTTGATGGCGATTGCGATCCTCGGCTGGCCGGTCAACGTGCTGGCGCCGGAAGTGGCGCGAGACGTGATTCGCGGTGGCCGTGCGGTGTGCGATGACGCGGGAATTCCGTTGGCCGGCGGGCATTCGATCGATGCGCCGGAGCCGATTTTCGGTCTGGCCGTCACCGGGCTGGTGGAAAAGCGCTTCATGAAACGCAACGACACCGCTACCGCCGGTTGCCTGCTGTACCTGACCAAACCGCTGGGCATCGGCATCCTCACCACGGCGGAAAAAAAGGGCAAGCTGCGCCCCGACGACATCGGCGTGGCCCGGGACTGGATGTGTACGCTGAACAAGCCCGGCAGCCGTTTCGGCAAACTGGCCGGGGTCACCGCCATGACCGACGTCACCGGGTTTGGCCTGCTCGGGCATCTGGTGGAAATGGCCGACGGCAGTCACCTGACGGCGCGGGTTTTTTATGACCGGGTGCCGCGGCTTTCGAGCATCGAGTACTACCTCGAACAGGGCTGCGTGCCCGGCGGCACCTTGCGCAACTTCGACAGTTATTCGAGCCGCGTCGGGCGAGTGCAGGAATTGCACAAGCGCGTGCTGTGCGACCCGCAGACCAGCGGCGGGCTGCTGGTGGCCGTGACCCCCGAAGGCAATGCCGAATTTCTCGCCGTCGCTGCCGAACTCGGCCTCGCGCTTGAGCCGGTCGGTGAATTGATCGCGCGACAGAGCCACGCGGTCGAGGTGAATTGATGACCGCCGACTTCACCGACTACCGCGACATCTTCCTCAACGACCGCCCGCTGATGGACGCCCGTGCGCCGGTCGAGTTTCACAAGGGCGCGTTTCCCGGGGCAGTCAATCTGCCGCTGATGAACGACATCGAGCGGCAGCGGGTCGGCACTTGCTACAAGCATCACGGGCAGCAGGCCGCCATCGAACTGGGCCATCAACTGGTCTCCGGCGCGGTGAAGGCCGAACGGCTCCAGGCTTGGGCGGCGTTTGCCCGGACGCATCCCGAGGGTTATCTGTATTGCTTTCGTGGCGGCCTGCGTTCGCAAATCGTGCAGCAGTGGCTGAAGTCGGAAGCCGGCATCGATTACCCGCGTATCGGCGGTGGCTACAAGGCGCTGCGGGGTTTTCTGATCGACACCCTCGAATCAACCTTGGCCGACTGTGATTTCGTACTGCTGGGCGGCATGACCGGCACCGGCAAGACCGAAGTGCTGGTGCAACTGCGCAACAGTGTGGATCTGGAAGGCCATGCCAATCACCGGGGCTCGAGTTTCGGCAAACGCGCCACCGGTCAGCCGTCGAACATCGATTTCGAGAACCGGCTGGCCATCGACTTCCTGAAAAAGCGTGCCGCCGGCATCGATCAATTTGTGCTGGAGGATGAGAGCCGGGTTGTGGGGAGCTGCGCGCTGCCCTTGCCGCTGTATCAGGGCATGCAGCAATACTCGATGGTCTGGCTGGAAGATCGTTTCGAGCAGCGCGTCGAGCGAATCCTGCGCGATTACGTGGTGGATTTGTCTGCCGAGTTTCAGGCTGTGCATGGCGACGAGGGTTTCGCGCGGTTTTCCGAGCGCTTGCTGGAAAGCCTCGACAACGTGCACAAGCGCTTGGGCGGCGAGCGGCATCGACGGATGCGGGGGTTGATGGAAGAGGCGCTGGCGGAGCAGGGCCGCAGCGGGGCGGTGGAGTTGCACCGCGCGTGGATCGAAGGTTTGCTGCGTGAGTATTACGACCCGATGTATGTGTTTCAGCGCGAGAAGAAGGGCGGGCGGATCGAGTTTGCGGGGGAGCGGCAGGCCGTTATCGAGTACCTGCGTGAGCGGGTCAAACCCAAGGCCTGACGGGACCCGAGCGGGCCCCGGACAAACTCAGGTCGGACAGCTTTCCTGGCCGTTATCCAGTCCCTGTTTGTAGCTGTGGCTCTGCAGGCTGGCCTTGCCGTTGTGCCAGGTCAGGGTCAGCACATACAGCGAGTCGTAATCGCTGGATTCCCAATCCTCTGTGATCTTCTGCTTCCCGCCGACCGCCTTGTCCGCCACCTTGTTGATCAGCTCCGGCAGGTAGCCATGGGACCACGCGGTGTAGATTGTCGAGTTGTGGTACTTGTCGTCGATCAGCTCCCGGGCCAGGTCACTGGTGTCGTTGGCCGAGAACTCGATGTTCACCGGCAGGCCGAGTTTGATCGCGGCGGGGCTGATGGTCATCAGCGGGCGGATGTAGCTGTAGGAGTTGTCCAGTTCGCCTTCCTCGACGTTGCGCGTCGGATTGGCGGCGAACACGTAGTCGGCCTTGCCGAATTTTTCCGGCAGCAGGGTCGACAGGTCGATGGCCCGGTTCAGGCCCTGGCAGTTGAGCTGGCCGAGACCACCGGCCGGTTTCTCCGCATGGCGCAGGAACACCAGGGTCTGGGTGCCGTCCACCGGTTGCGCACGGCTTTCGCTGGATTCCAGCGACAGGAACAGCGCGCTGACCGCCAGCAGGGTGGGCAGGGCCACATACGCGCGATGTTTGAAGCGTCTGGCGACTTTCATCAAGTTCGTCATGAGATAAGGGTTCTTCAGTCTGTTCGGTTAAGGCTGACAAACCTCTGCACCGGTAAATGCGCGCCGGCTGTTTTCCCTGTCATCACTGGCTTGCTTGGAGCCCCCTGAGGCCCGTTTGGTTCGATCCGCTTGAGTGCGCCGTACTTTACCGTTGAGGCTGTGCGGTTGGAGGGAAGGTTAACCACAGGATGTTGCGGATTTAAGTAAGCCGGCGGGCGAGGGTGTAAAGAACCCGAGCCAGAGCGCTGATCGTGGATTATGCTCAGGCCTTTCATTTTGTGACTGGATGCTACACATGACTGATCTGTCCGCGTTCCCGATCACCCAGAAATGGCCGGCGCAGTACCCTGACTGGATTCAGCTCTATTCCCTGCCGACCCCCAACGGCGTCAAGGTCTCGATCATGCTTGAAGAGATCGGCCTGCCCTACGAGCCGCACCGCGTGGGCTTCGACACCAATGACCAGATGTCTGCGGAGTTCCTGTCGCTGAACCCGAACAACAAGATTCCGGCGATCATCGACCCCCACGGTCCAGAGGACAAACCGCTGCCGTTGTTCGAGTCCGGCGCGATCCTGATCTACCTCGCCGACAAAAGCGGCCAGTTGCTGGCCCAGGAAGGCGCGCTGCGCTACGAAACTCTCCAGTGGCTGATGTTCCAGATGGGCGGGATCGGCCCGATGTTCGGCCAGCTCGGTTTCTTCAACAAATTCGCCGGCAAGGACTACGAAGACAAGCGTCCCCGTGACCGCTACGTCGAAGAAAGCCGCCGCCTGCTCAGCGTCCTGAACACCCGCCTGGAAGGGCGCGACTGGATCATGGGCGAGCGCTACACCATCGCCGACATCGCCACGTTTCCGTGGGTGCGCAACCTGATCGGCTTCTACGAGGCGGGCGATCTGGTCGGCATCGACAACTTCCCGAACGTCACCCGGGTGCTGGAGCGCTTCCTCGCGCGGCCGGCGGTTGTGCGCGGGCTGACCATTCCTTCCTGACCCGGCGGGAACCGGGTGCGCAGATTGTTGCGTGCCCGGTAACGCACTGTTGATTGATCCAGGTTTGTACCCCGATCCCCGCAAGGCATAAGCTTCGCCCCCTACGACTTTCGTCTCATCCGCTGTTTTCAGGAAAGGCCCCATGTCCAGTCAGTTCCCCGAAGCACGTCCACGCCGTCTGCGCCGCAATGCGAGCCTGCGCAGCCTGTTCCAGGAAACCGAGTTTTCCCTCAACGATCTGGTGCTGCCGATCTTCGTCGAAGAAGAGATCGACGATTTTGTGCCGATCAAGAGCATGCCCGGCGTGATGCGCATTCCCGAGCGCAAACTGGCCGGCGAAATCGAGCGTTACGCTCGGGCCGGAATCAAGTCGGTGATGACCTTCGGCGTGTCCCATCACCTGGACGCCAACGGCAGCGACACCTGGCGCGAAAACGGCCTGGTGTCGCGCATGTCGCGGATCGCCAAGGACGCCGTGCCGGAAATGATCGTGATGTCCGACACCTGCTTCTGCGAGTACACCGACCACGGCCATTGCGGCGTGATGCACAACCATGAAGTCGACAACGACCAGACCCTGATCAACCTCGGCAAACAAGCGGTGGCGGCAGCCCGTGCCGGCGCCGACGTGATCGCGCCGTCGGCGGCGATGGACGGCCAGGTGCGGGCGATTCGCCGGGCACTCGACGACGCCGGCTTCACGCAGATTCCGATCATGGCCTACTCGACCAAATTCGCCTCGGCGCTCTACGGCCCGTTCCGCGAGGCCGGTGGCAGCGCGCTGAAGGGCGATCGCAAAAGCTATCAGATGAACCCGATGAACCGCCGCGAAGCCCTGCGCGAATCGTTGCTCGACGAACAGGAAGGCGCCGACGCGCTGATGGTCAAACCGGCCGGCGCGTACCTGGACATCATCCGCGACATCCGCGAAGCCTCGAACCTGCCGCTGGCGGCGTATCAGGTCAGCGGCGAGTACGCGATGATCAAGTTCGGCGCCCAGGCCGGGGCCATCGACGAAGATCGCGTGGTGCGTGAAAGCCTCGGCGCGATCAAGCGCGCGGGTGCGGATCTGATCTTCACCTACTTTGCGATGGACCTGGCCCTGGCCGGGATCTGACCTTTCAGGGGCAATTGAAAAACGGCCGGATCCCGTGGTCACGGAAATACCGCTCGATCACCTTCGGATCCGCGCTGTTGTCGGCAATCGCCACGTAGGTATCGGGGCGCAGCAGGTAAAAGCCGTTGCGCCCCAGGCCCGCCGTTTCAAACGCCGGACGCCAGTCGAACACGTGCAGCGGCAAGTGATGTTCATTGCACCAGGCGATCATCTCGTCGCTGGTGTCGCCGTACACATGCACCTGCCAGCACGGCTGGCGCAACGGCTCGTAATTGTCCCCCTCGCCATCATGGGCCCACGGCAAGCGGTCGCCGCCGTGGACGTGCCCGGCCACGCCTTCGCTCAACGCCATGCCCCGATAGTTGAGGGTGATCTGCGACACCGTGCGAAACAGGAATTCGCGGCTGCTCTCGAATGAGGCCATTTTCGGAATCAGGAACGGCGCCAGCCGTGTGCGCAACAGGTCGGCCATGCGGCCTTCGGCGGTGACGAAGCTGAAGACCTTGTCGGTGGTCGACACCAGTCGCCGGGCGAAGGCGATGCGTTCGGTTTCGTAGCTGTCGAGCAGCCCGGGCGTGGCTGCGCCGCCGAGCACTGCCGCGAGTTTCCACGCCAGGTTGATCGCATCGCCGATGCCGGTGTTCATGCCCTGACCGCCGGCCGGGCTGTGCACGTGCGCCGCATCGCCGAGCAGAAACGCCCGGCCCTTGCGAAAGTGATCAGCCACCCGGTGATGCACGCGGTAGGTGGAGAACCAGTTGACGTCCTCGACGTGCACGTTCAAATGTTCGATGGCGCGATTGCTGACGTCGGAAAACTCGAGGGTTTCGGCACGATCCGCACGCTCGTCGCGCACCGTGCCAATCAACCGCGCGCGGCCTTCGCCGGCCAGCGGGAACACCGCGAGAAAGTCCGCCTCATCCAGGTCCAGATGCAACTCGCCATTGAGCGCCGGACCGCTGGCCCGCACATCGGCGACATAGAAAATCTGCTGATAGGTGCCGCCGGGAAAACCGGTGTCGAGGGTCTTGCGCACGATTGAACGAGCGCCGTCGCACCCGGCCAGATAGCAGGCCTGGCAGATTTCCTGCTCGCCATCCGGCAGGCGCAAGTGCGCGGTGAGGCCGTCACCGTTTTCGGTGAAACTCTCCAGCGTCGTGTTGCGCTCGACGGTCACGTCGTAGTCTTCGAGTCGGTCGATCAACAGCCGCTCGTGTTCGTCCTGCGGGTACATTTCCAGAAAGGCATAGGGCGTCAGGCCTTCGCCGATCCGGTTCAACGGCAACTGCGCCACCGGTTTGCCCTTGACCCAGAAATTCGCCGCGGCCACCCGATGACCGTTGCGCACCACCGTATCGGCCAGATCCAGTTGCCGGTACAGCTCAAGGGTCCGCGCCTGCACCGCCAGCGCCCGCGAGGTGGTGCCGGGGGCGGAGGTCTTGTCGATGATACGTACGCGCACGCCCAGTTTGCTCAGCCACAGGGCCAGCACCAGCCCGGTGGGGCCCGCGCCGATGATCAGAACATCACTGCGGTTCATGGTCTGTGCTCCTCGCGTGTCCTGATCCGAGACTTGCCACTGCAGCAGCAAGTATGGATCAGACGGCGAGGGCGGCCAGTCGGCCTGCCAAACGGGGCGATGGAACAGCGCCGCCGGCCCGCAGTCCTATCCTGCACCCTGCGATTGAGCGTAGGGTTAACCCGGCTCAACGGACTGGATGAAGCGTATGCACACCCCTCGATTATTCGTCAGCCTCGCCGCGCTGCTGGTGCTGGCCGGTTGCGCCGGTCAACGCAGCGAAGAACCGGCGCCGCGCCCGCCCGCCGAGGTCAAGGCGCAGATCGTGCGCCTGCTGCCGGCAAAAACCGCCGACCGTCAGGGCTGGGCCACTGACATCTACGCCGCGTTCGCCGCCCAGGGCATCAGCCCGACCACGCAGAATCTGTGTTCGGTGCTGGCCGTCGCCGAGCAGGAATCCACTTTCCAGGTCGATCCGCCGGTGCCTGGCCTGGGCAAAATTGCCCGTGACGAAATCGATCGCCGCGCCGCCAAGGTGCACATCCCAAGCCTGTTGGTCAGCGGCGCCTTGCAGGTGCGCTCGCCCAACGGCAAGACCTACAGCGAACGCCTGAGCGCCGCCCGCAGCGAAAAGGAATTGAGCGCGATTTTCGATGATTTCATCGGCTCGGTGCCGATGGGTCGTACGCTGTTCAGCGGTTTCAACCCGGTGCACACCGGCGGGCCGATGCAGGTCAGCATCGAATTCGCCGAGCAGCACGCCAAGGACTATCCGTACCCGGTGGACGGGACCATTCGTCGCGAGGTGTTCAGCCGTCGGGGCGGCATGTACTTCGGCATCGCCCATTTGCTCGGTTATCCGGTGAGTTATCGCGAACCGCTGTACCGCTTCGCCGACTTCAACGCCGGCTGGTACGCCAGTCGCAACGCAGCGTTTCAGAACGCGGTCAGCCGCGCGTCGGGGATTCCGCTGGCGCTGGATGGCGACCTGATCCGCCCGGGTGCGATCATGCCGGGCAGTACCGAACTGGCGGTGCGCACCCTCGGCAAATCCCTGGGCATGCGCAATCCGGTGATCCGCGATCAACTGGAGAAGGGCGATAGCCTGGCCTTCGAGGAGACCAAACTGTATCAACGGGTCTTCGAACTGGCGGAGCGTGCGGAAGGCAAGACATTGCCCCGTGCGGTGTTGCCGGGCATCGTGCTGCAGAGCCCGAAGATCACCCGCAAACTGACCACGGCGTGGTTTGCCAAACGGGTCGACGAGCGTTATCGGCGCTGCATGGCCAAGGGCTGAGGACGATCAAAAAGGTATAAAAAAACCCGGCTGACGGGAGCCGGGTTTTTTCTGGGTTGTTGCGGTCAAGCCATTCATTCAGGCAACGCGACGTTCAATCAGACGATCCGAACCACCTTCAGCAACGCGACGTTCAATCAGACGATCCGAACCACCTTCGGCAACGCGGCGTTCGATCAGTCGATCCGAACCACCTTCAGCAACACGGCGTTCGATCAGACGATCCGAGCCACCTTCGGCAACGCGACGTTCGATCAGACGATCCGAACCACCTTCAGCGACGCGGCGTTCAATCAGACGATCCGAACCACCTTCAGCAACGCGACGTTCAATCAGACGATCCGAACCACCTTCGGCAACACGGCGTTCGATCAGACGATCCGAGCCACCTTCGGCAACGCGGCGTTCAATCAGACGATCCGAACCGCCTTCGGCGATCATGGTGTGGGCCGGTTTGGCGGCAAATGCGTTGAAGGCCAGAACCGAAAGGGCAATGCTGAGGATGACTTGGCGTTTCATGATTTTTGCTCCGGGGGTGTTGTTTGTTTGGTATGGAGCGGATGTTACGCCCGGGATTTTTTAAGAGAACTTCATTGACGTGATGGTGAACATCGACGCCGATGATGGTTTGTCACAGCACCTTCACCGCGCGGCCAATCGCCTGGATCGGCCCGGTAGGTTTGCCGATCGGCGAACCGTTGGCGCCTTCCAGCGTCAGCTCGAACAACTGGTTGGGTTGCAGCGGCGGCAGCTTGTCCAGCGGGATCGATAGCGCCTGGCCCGGTTTGACCAGCCCCAGCGACACCGGCCCCTGCCAGCCGTCGGCCTTGGTCCAGAACTCCAGCGCCTTGTCAGCCGGCACTTCGACCACGCCCAGCGGAATCAACTGAATCTCCCGTGGATTGCTGGCCTGGATCACCCAGCCCGGCGCCTTGTCCTGCGGGGCGACCAGCACCACCAGAAAGCTCGGTTTCGGCGTGGTCTGGGTCAACAGGATCGAGCCCAGCAACAAGGTCGCGGCCAGCCCCGCAGCGCTCAAGCCGCGCCACAGTGACAGGCGGTTCCACCAGGAAATCTCGGGCGCCACTTTATGGGCGAGTTGCCCGACACTGCGCTCGATGCGTTGCCACAGCTGCGAAGAAGGTTGATGCGCCGGGGCGAGGTCGGTCAGTTCCAGCAGACGTCGCTCCCAGGCATCCACGGCCGCTTGCAGCTCGGGCTCGTTGGGCAAGCGTCGTTGCACTTCGGCGCGCGCTTCGGCCGAGAGGGTGCCGAGCACGTATTCGCTGGCCAGTTCATCGCGGTCCTGCGCCGATTCGGTGGTCATCCCATGCACTCCCGCAACGCATTGAGGCTGCGTTTGATCCAGGCTTTGACGGTGCCCAGCGGGGTGTCGAGGCGCTGGGCGATCTGCGCGTGGCTGTAACCGTCGACGTAGGCGTGAAGGATGCAGCGGCGGCGTTGCGGTTCCAGTTGATGCAGGCAGCGATGGATGCGGGTCGATTGCGCCAGCGCCTCGAACCCGTCATCAATCGCCGGAAATTCGTTGCTGTCGTTCAGCGGCGTTTCCTGATGGTGATTGCGCAGCACATTCAGCGCCAGATGCCGGGTCACGCTGAACATCCAGCCCCGGGCCGAACCGCGCGCCGGATCGAAACCCGCCGCGCCGGCCCAGATCTTCAGGAACGCATCGTGAACGATGTCTTCGGCCAGCGCCGTGTCACGCACCAGACGCCGGGCCACACCCAGCAGCCGCGGACTTTCCTGCACATACAATTCGCGCAGGGCCCCGCGCTCGCCGCGGGCACAGGCGGCGAGGCGGGCTTCGTAATCGAACGCGGTTTCGGGTAATGGCATGTCCTGCAATCTAGCAAGCATCGGCCAAACGTCCAGTCAGGCTCAGTTCGCCGCCCAGAAAATGTAGTCGGCCTGGTACTTCACCACTTCCTGTTTACCCTTGTTCGCCGCCGTGCATTCGCTACCCGGCGCCACGCCGCCCTTGAGCGCCACGCGCTGGATGTAGCTCACGCCGCTCATGGCGCCTTTGCCTTCGGCGGGGTTGGCCTTGACCAGTTGATAGGGCAGGTTGCCCGGGCTCGACGGCGCAACGGCCAGCTGTGTGCCGGTGACTTTCGAACCGTCCTGCGCCTGCCAGGTGGCGGGCGGGCCGAAGTAGGTGCCAACCTGTTTGCCGCTGCGATCGTTGAGCACCGCTTTCGGGCCGACGAACACCCACTCGGTCTGGCCGGCGACATTGGCCTTGTCCCGGCATTCGTAGGTGATCTCGCCGACCCCGGTGGTTTCCATCGCGATCTTGTGGCCGTCCGGCACCTTGATCGCGTCGGGATAACTGCTTTGGGCAAAGCTTGTCGAAGCGACGGCGAGCAAACCGGTGAGGCCAATCAGTTGGGTGATGTTCATCAGTGTTTCTCCGAAAAGGGTAAACCGCTGACAGCCGAAAGAGGGCTGTTACAGGGACTACCCGTGACGGAGGCATTTGGATGCAGTGGCCGGAAAATAAATCTGAGAGCACTGAAAGTCAGATTGTTGTAACCAGCTCTTTCCCGGTTTTTGCCAATGCCAGGCCGGAGGCTTTCAGCAGTTCCTGGGTATAGGCATGCTGCGGCGCCGCAAAAATCTGGCGCGAGGCTCCCTGTTCCACCACCTTGCCGTCCTTGATCACCATCAAGTCGTGCGCCAGCGCATGCACCACCGCCAGGTCATGGCTGATGAACAGGTACGTCAAGCCATGGCGGATCTGCAACTGCCGCAACAACTCCACCACCTGTTTCTGCACCGTGCGATCCAGTGCCGAGGTCGGTTCGTCGAGCAGAATCAGCGCCGGTTCCAGCACCAGCGCCCGGGCGATGGAAATGCGCTGGCGCTGGCCACCGGAGAACTCGTGGGGATAGCGATGGCGGCTCTGCGGGTCGAGGCCGACTTCCTCCAGCACGCGGATCACCGCTGCCTCACGTTCCTCAGCCGTGCCGATGCCGTGGGTCAGCAGGCCTTCGGCGATGATCTGCTGCACCGACATCCGTGGGCTGAGGCTGCCGAACGGGTCCTGGAACACCACCTGAATCTGCCGGCGCAACGGGCGCATCAAGCGCTGATTGAGCAGGCTCAAATGCTTGTTGCCGAAGCGAATATCGCCCTCGGATTCCACCAGCCGCAGAATCGCCTGGCCCAGCGTCGACTTGCCCGAGCCGGACTCGCCGACAATCCCCAGGGTCTTGCCCCGTTGCAGCCGGAAACTCACGCCGTCCACAGCCTTGATGTATTGCTGGGTGCGGCTGAACAACGCCTTGGGCAGCGGGAACCAGACTTTCAGATCGTCCACCTCCAGCAGGTTGTGATCGTAGCGACTCGGCACCGGTGCGCCCGACGGTTCCGCCTCGATCAGCAGGCGGCTGTAAGGATGCTGCGGGGCGCGGAACAGCGTTTCGCAATCGGCCTGTTCGACGATTTCCCCATGGCGCATCACGCACACCCGCTGGGCGATGCGCCGCACCAGATTGAGGTCGTGAGTGATCAGCAGCAGCGACATGCCGAGGCGTTGCTGCAGCTCGATCAGCAACTCCAGAATCTTCTGCTGCACGGTCACGTCCAGCGCCGTGGTCGGTTCGTCGGCGATCAGCAATTGCGGCTCGTTGGCCAGCGCCATGGCGATCATCACCCGTTGCCGCTGGCCGCCGGAGAGCTGGTGCGGATAAGCCTTCAAACGCTGCAACGGTTGGCGAATACCCACCAGCTCCAGCAGCTCCAGCGTGCGCTGGCGCGCGGCGCGGCCTTTGAGCCCCTTGTGGATCTCCAGCACTTCGCTGATCTGTTTTTCCACCGTGTGCAGCGGGTTCAGCGAAGTCATCGGCTCCTGGAAAATCATTGCGATGCGGTTGCCGCGCAAGCCGCGCATCTGCTGTTCGCTGGCATGGAGCAAGTCCACGCCGTTGTAGCGGATGCTGCCCGTGCTGCTGACGGTCTTGGCCGGCAGTAAACGCAGGATCGAGTGCGCTGTCACCGACTTGCCCGAGCCGGACTCGCCGACCAGTGCCAGGCATTCGCCACGGCGGATGTCGAGGTTCACGCCGTGCACCACTTCGTGCCCGGTGAAGGCGACGCGCAGGTCGCGGATTTCAATCAGGTTATCGGTCATTTCAGCTCCGGGGATCAGGATCGCGGATCGAACGCGTCACGGCAGGCTTCGCCGATAAACACCAGCAAGGACAGAATCAGCGCCAGGGCAAAAAACGCCGTCAGCCCCAGCCACGGCGCTTGCAGATTGCGCTTGGCCTGGCCGATCAGTTCCCCCAGCGACGCGGTGCCGGCGGGCATGCCGAAGCCGAGAAAATCCAGCGCGGTGAGGGTGGCGATGGCGCCGGTCAGAATGAACGGCAGGTAGGTCAGGGTGGAGGTCATGGCGTTGGGCAGAATGTGCCGGCGCATCAGCTCGCTGTCCGTCAGGCCCAGGGCCCGCGCGGCCTTGACGTATTCCAGGCTGCGCCCGCGCAGGAACTCGGCGCGCACCACGTCCACCAGTGCCAGCCAGGAAAACAGCGCCATGATCCCTAGCAGCCACCAGAAACTCGGCGAGACGAACCCCGACAGAATGATCAGCAGGTACAGCACCGGCAGCCCCGACCAGATCTCCAGCACCCGTTGCCCGAGCAAGTCGACCCAGCCGCCGTAATAACCCTGCAACGCTCCGGCGACGATGCCGATCAGCGCACTGACCGCGGTGAGAATCAGCGCGAACAGGATCGAAATCCGCGTGCCGAAAATCACCCGCGCCAATACGTCCCTGGCCTGATCGTCGGTGCCCAGCCAGTTGCTCGAGGACGGCGGGCTCGGTGCCGGTTCCGTGAGGTCGTAATTGACCGTGTCGTAGCTGAACGGGATCGGCGGGAACAGCATCCAGCCACCCTGATCCTCGATCAGTTTGTGCACGTACTGGCTGGCGTAATCCGGCTGGAACGGCAGTTCGCCGCCGAAATCGGTTTCCAGATAATCGCTGAGGATCGGGAAGTAGAAGGCGTGGTGATAGCGGATCACCAGCGGTTTGTCGTTGGCGATCAGTTCGCCGCCGAGGCAGATCAGGCACAGTCCGATGAACAGCCACAGCGACCAGCGCCCGCGACGGTTGGCCTTGAATTGGGCGATGCGCCGCCGGCCCAGAGGGGAGAGTGTGAACATCAGGCAGTCCTCGCCGAGAAGTCGATGCGCGGGTCGAGCAGGGTGTAGCAGAGGTCGCCGATCAGCTTGATCAACAGGCCGAACAGGGTGAACAGAAACAGCGTGCCGAACACCACCGGGTAGTCCCGAGACACCGCCGCTTCGTAGCTCATGCGCCCGAGGCCGTCGAGGTTGAAGATGGTTTCGATCAGCAGCGAGCCGGCGAAAAACACCTCGATCAATGCTGACGGCACACCGGCCACCACCAGCAGCATCGCGTTGCGAAACACATGGCCGTAGAGCACGCGCCTTTCGGTCAGGCCCTTGGCGCGCGCGGTGATCACGTACTGGCGGCTGATCTCGTTGAGGAAGCTGTTCTTGGTCAGGATCGTCAGCGTCGCAAAACCGCCGATCACCAGCGCCGTCACCGGCAACACCAGGTGCCAGAAGTAGTCGCCGACCTTGCCCCACAGGCTCAGGCTGTCGAAGTTGTCCGAGACCAGCCCCTGTACCGGAAACCAGTTGACGTAGCTGCCCCCGGCGAACACCACGATCAACAGGATCGCGAACAGAAACGCCGGCATCGCGTAACCGACGATGATCGCCGTGCTGCTCCAGACATCGAATGCGCTGCCGTTTTTGATCGCCTTGCGAATGCCCAGCGGGATCGAAATCAGGTAGGTGATCAAGGTCGCCCACAGGCCGAGGGACAGCGACACCGGCAGCTTCTGCACGATCAGATCGGTGACCTTGGCACCGCGAAAGAAACTGCTGCCCAGGTCCAGTTGCGCGTAATTCTTGAGCATCAACCACAGGCGTTCGTGCATCGGCTTGTCGAAACCGTAGTGGTGCTTGATCTCTTCGATCAGCGCCGGGTCCAGGCCACGGCTGCTGCGCCCGGCACCGCCGATCGCGGTGACCTCACTGGCGCCGCCCATGCTGTGCCCGCCGAAGCCTTGCAGGCGGGCGATGGCCTGTTCCACCGGGCCGCCGGGCGCGGCCTGCACGATGACGAAGTTGACCACCAGAATGCACAGCAGCGTCGGGATGATCAGCAACAGACGTCGACTCAGATAACGCCACATGTCACTGGCCCCCCGCGAGCTGGCGCAGGGCGCTCATCTGCTGGTTGGTCAGCGGCTTGGCCGAAACCTCCCACCAGGTATCGAGGCCTTCGCTGTAGATCGGCTGCACCGGCGGCCTGCCGAAGCGGTTCTGAAACACCGTCGGCGTGCCTTTGGAGTAGTAGTTGGGAATCATGTAGTCACCCCATTGCAGCACCCGGTCGAGGGCGCGGGCGTAACGCACCATGGCGTCGCGGGTATTGGCCTGAACCAGGCCGTCGATCAGCCGGTCCACCGCAGGGTCCGCCAGCACCATCGAATTGGAACTGCCGACCTGCGTGGCGCTCTGTGAGGCGTACAGGCTGTACAACTCGCGGCCCGGCGAGACGATCGGATCGCCGCTGCGCGGGAAACTGGTGACGATCATGTCGTAGTCCCGGGCGTTGAGCCGGTTGATGTACTGCGCCGAATCGATGCGCCGCAGATTGAGGGTGATGCCGATCTGCGCCAGGGTGCGTTTGTACGGCAGCAGCATGCGGTCGAAGCCGCCCTGGCCGTCGAGGAAGGTGAATTCGAAGGGCTCGCCGGCGGCGTTCACCAGTCGATTGTTCTTCGGCGTCCACCCGGCTTCGGCCAACAGCTTCAGGGCCTGCAACTGCTTGTCGCGGATGTAGCCGCTGCCATCGGTTTTCGGCGCCTGATAGACGCGGCTGAAAACCTCGTCCGGAATCTGTCCGCGCAACGGTTCGAGGATCGCCAGTTCTCCGGCGTCGGGCAGTGCGGTAGCGGCCATTTCACTCTTCGGCCAGTAGCTGTTCTGGCGCACGTAGAAGCCGCGCATCATCTGCTTGTTGATCCACTCGAAATCCCATAGCAGGCTCAGCGCCTGACGCACGCGGCGATCCTTGAACAGCGGATTCTGCAGGTTGAACACGAAACCCTGGGCGCATGTCGGTTTGTCCGGGGCGAGAATCGCCTGTTGCAGGCGACCGTCACGCAGGGCCGGGCTGTCGTAGCCGACCACATAACCGGACGAGGAAAACTCGCGGTTGTAGTCGAACGCGCCGGCCTGCAGCAGTTGCCGGGCGACGTCGGTGTCGCCGTAGAAATTCACGGTCAGGCTGTCGAAGTTGTACATCCCGCGACTGACCGGCAGGTCTTTGCCCCACCACTGCGGGTCACGCTGGAAACTGATGCTGCGTCCCGCATCGACCTTGCTCACCCGGTACGGGCCGCTGCCCAGCGGGGGTTCGAAACCGCCGCCGTTGGCGAAGTCGCGGGTTTTCCACCAGTGCTCGGGCACCGGTCGCAGCGACGCCAGATCCAGCGCCAGGGTGCGGTTGAGGTTGTTCTTGAAGGTGAAGCGAATCTGCCGCGGGCCTTCGATCAGCACGTCCTGCACGTCGGCGTATTGCTGGCGATAACTCAGGCTGCCCTTGGTCATCAACAGCTCGAAGGTGTAGCGCACATCCTCGGCGGTGATTGGCGTGCCGTCGGCGAAACGCGCCTCGGGATTCAGGTTGAAGCGCACCCACAGACCGTCGGGATCGCGCTCCATGGTTTGCGCCACCAGACCGTAGACGGTGTAGGGCTCGTCCAGCGAGCGGAACGCCAGCGGCGAATACACCCAGTCGTTGACCTGCACCACGGAAATGCCCTGATCGGCATACGGGGTGATGTAGTTGTACTGACCGATCTCCATCGAAGCGCGGCTGAGCGAGCCACCCTTGGGGGCGTCGGGATTGACGAAATCGAAGTGCCGGAAACCGGCGGCGTATTTCGGTGCTTCGCCGTACACCGTCATCGCGTAGCTGCCGCCGGCCAGCGCAGATGCCGCGTTGCACAGCAGCGCGCTGCCGAGCAGCAGGCCGGCCATGTTGCGCATGAATGTCATGAAGTCGTTCCTCTGAGCCGGAAAAACCCGAAGCGGCGGCAGGCCGCTGCGGGATGCGAATTCGCAAGGGGAAGGGGCCGGCCGGAGTCTTGCGCGGCCCCGACCGGGACTCAGAAGTGGTACGTCATGCGCGCAAACAGCGTGCGGCCCAGCGGATCGGTGTAGCGCGGGTCATAACCGCTCTGGAAGTTGTAGGCCTGGTTGGAGAACGGCGGATCGCGGTCGAACAGGTTCTTCACCCCGGCATCGACGTCCAGCACCTTGTCGAAGGTGTAGCCGGCCGACAGGTCCCACACCGAATACGACGCGACCCGCGCATTGGTCTCGCGATCGTAGTCGTTGTAGCCGGTGGTGAAGCGGTTGGTCAGTGCCGCACGGGCCGCGCCGAAGGTCCAGGAACCGGTCAGGTTGTGTTTCCAGCGGGCGATCACACCGTCACCCCGGAAGTCGCCGACCTTGTCGGTGAACGGGCCCTTGATGGTGCTCTGGAAGTCGTACTCGTCGACATAGGTGCCTTGCAGGCCCAGACCGAATTGACCGTACGGCGTGTTCGGGAAGCGATAGTCCAGCGATACATCGACGCCGTTGGTTTCAACGATGCCCAGGTTGGCGTTGCCGGTGACGATGTAGTTGAGCGTGCCGTCGGCGTTGCGCACGAAGCGGTCAGGGTAGCTGCCGGCCTGATCGAACACGGTGGATTCCGGAAACGGCTGGATCTGGTTGGAGATGTGAATCCACCAGAAATCCAGGCCCACGGACAGGTTGCTGACCGGCTGATAGACAAAGCCCAGCGTCACGTTGCGCGCCTTCTCCGGGGCCAGGTCTTCGTTGCCGCCGATCTGGTTGAGGAACTGCTGACCGCAATCGCGCCCGCCGTTGCCGCCCGGTTGCACCACGCCGCCGGTACACAGTACCGGGTCGTTGTAGTAGCCCTGGGTGTAGGTGATGCTGCGCGGCGAATACAGCTCATACAGCGACGGCGCGCGGAAGCCTTCACTGTAGGCGCCGCGCACCACCAGCTCCTTGAGCGGCTGATAACGGAACGAGTATTTCGGGTTGGTGGTGCTGCCGAAGTCGCTGTATTTGTCGTGACGCACGGCGGCGGACAATTCCAGGCTGTCGAGCACCGGCACGTTGATTTCCGCGTAGGCGGCTTTCACGCTGCGGTCGCCCTCGACGCTGCCGGCCGGGTCGATGCCCAGGCTCTGGATGTCGCCGGCAAAGGCTTCGAAGTCCTGGTGGAATTTCTCTTTGCGGTACTCGCCGCCCAGGGCCAGGCCGGACGGACCGGCACCAAACCAGTCACCGATTTCGCGGCTGATCCGCCCGTCGAAACCGGCGACCCGACCGACCGCCGTGGAATAGGCGCCGTGGTACGCGGCCTGATCGATGTACTGCTGACCGGCGCTGCTCTGCGGGCCGAACGGGTTGAGCAGACCGCTGGCCAGACCGTCGATCATCGCCTGATCGCTGACGTAGCCGCTGGTGACGCTGGAGACGATCTTGTTCTGGTTGTACGAGGCGCCGACGTTGTAGTCCCAGCCGCCGACCAGACCGTCGAAGCTCAGCAAAAAGCGTTGGCTGGTGTTCTGGTCTTTCGATTCACGCGGGCCGGCGGCGGTTTCGCGCCAGTTCACGTCCACCGGTTGCGTCGGGTCGAGGGCGAAACCGGTGGGCGCCGGGGTGATGCCGTTGCCAGGGTAGTAGGGCGAGGACGAATCCAGGCTCAGGCCGGTCAATGGCGCCGGGCCGACGGCGGTGGCGTTGTTGTTGCGCGACCAGAAGTATTCGAGGTTGACGTTGTGGTCGTCGGCCAGTTTGCCGGTGGTCTTGCCGAAGAACGACGTCTTCTCGGTCTGCGGCACCAGGTCGATGAATTCCCGGGTGCTGAAGCGGCAGAGGCCGTCGCGGGCCACCAGGTTGGGGCCGTTGCAATTGCTGTTGGCCAGCGGGTTGGTGGCATTGCCGTTCTGGCTGTAGTTGCCGGGGAACGCGGTGCCGGAGGTCTGGTCCAGACCTCGGCCGGGCACGTAGTCACGGGCGAAGGAGCGATCGTTGGCGTCGAGGTTCTGCTGCTTGTTGTAGTTGAACACGCCGAGCACGTTGAAGCGGTCCTGCTCCAGGTCGCCGTAGCCCCAGCTGGCGCTCATGTCCTTGGTCGCACCGCCGCCGCTGTGGGTCGGTGTTTCACCGCCGAGGGTGAGCTGGCCGTCGGTCATGGATTTCTTGGTGATGAAGTTGATCACGCCACCGATGGCGTCGGTGCCGTACAGGGCCGAGGCGCCGTCGCGCAGCACTTCCACGCGCTCGATCGCGGCAAACGGGATCATGTTCAGATCCACCGCGCCGCCGGCCGAGTTGGTGCCCGACAGGGCGTTGTTGGCCAGTCGGCGACCGTTGAGCAGCACCAGCGTCTTGTTCGCGCCGATGCCGCGCATGTCGGCGAACGAGGCGCCGCCGGTGGCCGCGCCGACCGAGCCTGCGCTGTTGTTGATCGACTGGCTGCCGGTGATGCGCTGCACCAGTTCGGCGGTGGTGGTCACGCCCTGTTTGCGCAGTTCATCGGCCTTGAGCACGGTGATCGGCACCGCGGTTTCCGCGTCGACCCGACGGATCGCCGAACCGGTCACTTCGACCCGTTGCAGTTGCGTGGTCGGCGCGACCACCGCCGCGGCGGCCGGGACGCTGTTGTCGTCCTCGGCGGCCTGAACCCCGGCGCCCATCCCCATGGCCACCAGGTACAACGGAACGAAACGGTGGCGGGAAATCGTCGCCACCAAGGGTTTGAGCGTGAAGCGTGGAGTGTTCATCAGCATGGTTGTTTCCGACTTTGTTAGACGTTTATCGAAATGGCCTTGTGAGCCCTCTTTGCACGGAGCACGGTGGTGCCGCGCCGCGAAAACCACTTTCTTCAAGCAAGCCGATCCCCTCCGAAGACGCGCTGCGTTTTTTCGGTCGGCCGATTGCGACGGGATTCAACGAACGGTGTCGGGCGCGTCCCTCACTGCGCGCCCGGCACCGCCGTCAGCGGGTGGTCATCACCGATATCTTGGTGATGCCCGAGCGCTCGATGGACGCCATGGCTTTGGCGACCTGGCCGTAATTCACGGCGGAGTCGGCCTGCAGCTGCACGCGCACGTCAGCATCCTTGGCCTTGACCTCCTTGAGGCTGGCCTCCAGTGATTCCGGCGCCAGCTCGGTCTTGGCCAGGAAGAACTTGCCGTCCTGATCGACGCTGACCACCACCGGATCCTTCTTTTCGGCGGGGGCGACGGCGTCGGTCTTCGGCAGGTTGACCTTGATCGCGTTGGTCATCAGCGGCGCGGTGACGATGAACACCACCAGCAGCACGAGCATCACGTCCACCAGCGGCGTGACGTTCATTTCGCTGAGCACTTCATCGCTGTCTTGAGTGGAAAAGGACATCAGCTGGCCTCCCGCACGGCGGCCGTGGTTTTGGCGATGGCCTGGCGGCTGATGGAGAAAGCGCTGCGCGAGGCGAGGGCGTCGAAGTCGTGGGCGAAGTCATCCATGTCCGCCGAGGCCAGCTTCAGGCGCCGCAGGAAGAAGTTGTAGATCAGCACTGCCGGCACCGCGACGGCAATCCCCACACCGGTGGCGATCAGCGCGTGGCCGATCGGCCCTGCCACGGTTTCCAGGCTGGCCGAACCGCTGGCGCCGATGCTTTGCAGGGCTTCCATGATTCCCCACACGGTGCCGAACAGACCAATGAACGGCGCGGTGCTGCCGATACTGGCGAGGATCGCCTGGCCGTTTTCCAGCGAGCGACGTTCCTTCTGGATCTGCTGGCGCAGGTTGCGTTCCAGGCGGTCGGCACGGTTGATGGTGTGCGCCAGTTGTTGGGTGGTGCGAGGGGATTCTTCCACCAGCAAGGCTTCGAAACCGCTGCTGGCGATCCGCGCCAGGGAGCCCGGATACTGGCTGGCGTGTTCGGCGGCGGTGAGCAGGTCCGGCGCGCCCCAGAAGGCTTTGCTGAACTGCTTGTTCTGGGTTTTCTGGCGCAGGTATTGCGCCGACTTGACCAGCAGGATCGCCCAACTGACCACGGAAAACAGCACCAGCCCCCAGAGCACGCCGGGGACAATCATCGAAGACAGGGAATCGTTCATGGCTACACCTCGCTTGCGTTAATCGGTTGTGAGTTCGGTTGTTGTGCCGTCATTGCGGCAATTTGAAATCGATGGTCTGGGTGGCGAAGCCGTCGATCGGTGTGTCGCCGCGTTTGGCCGGGATGAACTTCCAGGCCTTCACCGCCGCGACCGCCGCGTCATCCAGTTGCGGCTTGCCGCTGGACTTGGTCACCGTCACCGAGCCGGCGCGACCGTTGGCCAGCACCTGAATCCGCAGCACCACGCTGCCTTCCCAGTTGCGTCGCAGGGCCAGCGACGGGTATTCCGGCGGCGGGTTGCCGAGGCTGGCGAGGCCGGAAATTGCCGCCGACTCTTTCACCGGGCCCGGCGCCGCAGCAGGCGCCGGTGGCGCGCTCGGGGTGGCCGGGGCGGCAGGCGCTGCCGGTTGCGCAGGGGTGGGCGGCGCTTTCGGTGGCTCGGCCTTTTTCAACGGTTTGGGTTTCTCGACCGGTTTCGGTTTTTCGATCGGCTTGGGTTTCTCCACCGGTTTGGGTGGCGGCTTGACCGCGTCCTCGTCTTCCACCGGTTGTTCTGGTTCGGGCGGTGGCGGTGGCGGGGGCGGCGGTTCCGGTGTCGGCGGGGCCGGCGGTGTCGGGCTGGTCAGCTCGACGGTCATTTCCGGAATTTCCGGTGGCGTGGGCAGCGGCTCGGCCCGCGCCTGCTGGAAAAACCACCAGGCGCCGCCGTGTATCAACGCCGACACCGCCACCAGCAACAGCATCTGCTGTTTGTTCAGGCCGCCGGGCTGCGACGTGTTGGCCTTGTAGACGGGCCGACCCGCCACCGACGCAAGCGCTGCGTTCGGTACTGGCCCCGGCGGCGTTCTGTGCTTTACCGCATCGTTCATTAAAGCTCCCTCGAGTGGATGAAGGGCAATAAGGTGCCGTTCGAACAACACAGCGTTGTTCGAGTGAGTGGTCGCAACTTTCATACGGGTGTGCAGAAGCCGATAGTTGAACTATCTATTGAACAGGGCTTGTGCAGCTTATTGCTTCAGTAACGTCGACTTCGATAGTTCATTGATCCGGTCCGTGGCTGTTCTTTTATAAGTGATTGTGCAATTGAGCGGCGAACATCTTTCTTGCCCTCATGGTTGATGCAATAGCAACCGCTGTGCCAAACAGTAAAAAAATGTGTAGCGGTTATTTCACGGATGATACGTATGTCGCATTTATATAAGTTTCATTAAACAGGCCGGTTTTCCTGGGCGCATGTCGTCCCGAGGGCCCTGTTTGCAGGGCTTTTTTCAGGGCGAGACAGCTCTGGCGCGGTATCGCGCTGTTCAGCGAGATAGAGCGGCTGTTCTCGTGTCGGCCAGGGCGCGTGATGGTGCGTGGCGGACTGATTTGGTGCGGGTCAGGGTTTTAGCGGGTCACAGGCGATGTTCCTTGTTCTTGTTTAAGTAAAGTCGGTCGTTCCGCATGAACGATGTAATGACTGGAAGTGCAGTTTTGGTGCGCTTCGAGCATCAACTCCAAACAGCAAAAGTTGTACGGGTGTGCTGTCTGAAAGTTATTGTCGAACAATCTGTTCTGGCATTCATTAATGCAGCGCGCACGCAATGACTGCTTGCGTGCTATTTAAAAAATAAATAGTGAAGGTGTTCAGGTAATAAAAGGAATGCACGGACTGTTCGGCGGGCGAACGCGGCGCAGGTAAACGGGCACGGAGAGAAGAGGGTGGCGCAGCAGATGAAGATTCACGCGGTGAACTCCTTGTTGCCAGCTCGGATACGCGAACTTTTGGTTCGGTATCGCACCTTACAAGAACGCGGATAGCGTTCGCTGATTGCTCTTGGTGCGGGATGGGCACCGCCAGCGCTGTTTTGCGAGATCAGGGATTCGCAAGCTGCCGATGAATGCGCAATCCGTGCCAAATTCGATACAACGGCTATAAATAGGGCCAGGCGGGATGCCTTTCGCAGTGGAGGAGGGGATATGTATCAGCTCTACGGACACCGCAACTCAGGAGCAGCGGCCATCGAGGCGGCGCTCGAGCTGTGCCAGGTGGCTTACCGCTTCATCGATATCGAGGCCAGTGCGGAAGCGGCGCAGGAGCTGGCGCGGCTCAATCCGCTCAAACAGATCCCGACCCTGCAACTGCCGGACGGTAGTGTCATCACCGAAAGTGCGGCGATCCTGATTCATCTGGGGCAAAGCTTTGCGCAATCCGGCCTGCTGCCGGCCAACGGCGCTGACCGCGATCAGGCGATTCGGGGCCTGGTGTACATCGTCAGCAATTGTTATGCGGCCATCGGGATCATTGATTACCCGGAACGCTGGCTGGTGATGCCGGACGAGGCCTCGCGACAGAATCTGATGGTGGGTGCGCGGGAACGACTGCATTGGAGCTGGGAGGTGTTTGCCGATCAGTTCTCGGCCGAGCTGTACCTGGACGATGAAACACCGGGCGCACTGGATGTGCTGGCGGCGGTGGTCACGCGCTGGGCCGGTGCCCGCGAACACCTGCGCCAGGCCCGACCCGGTTTCCATGCGTGGCTGCAGCGCATCGACCGGCACCCGGTGCTGGCGCCGGTCTTTGCGCGGCATTGGCCCGGCTGATCACTCCCCGCGAATGTACTGCTCCAGCTGCTTGATCAGTTCGGCCTGTTCGGCAATCGCTTCCTTGACCAGGTCGCCGATCGACAGCAGGCCGATCAGCTTGCCGTTCTCCACCACCGGCAAGTGACGCAGGCGTTTGTCGGACATGATGCCAAGGCAAGTGTCGACGGTCTGATGGGTGTCCACCGTGATCACGTTCGCCACCATGATGTCGCGCACCGGCGTGCCCACCGAGGAGCGTCCGTGCAGCACCAGTTTGCGTGCGTAATCGCGCTCGCTGATGATGCCCACCACGTTGTCGTCTTCCACCACGAGCAAGGCGCCGACGTTCTTCTCGGCCATTTTCATCAGCGCTTCGAGCACCATGTGATCGGGTTTGATCTGGTGCACTTCCTGATTTTTCGGATCTTTGAGCTTGAGCAGCTGGGCGACGGTTTTCATGGCGGTTACTCAGGTGTTGTCGTTGTTCTCCAAGCATCGTAGACGCAGGCGCGCAGGGCAAGGCCGCAAAACGGCAGATAACACGCAAAAAACGTCATTTGACCGGGTTTTTCATGGCGAGGCCTTTGTCACGGGTGGCGGCAATGCCGCGTAGAATGCCCGTCTGAATCAATTCCTGAGGTTGCAGTGGTGGATTTACAGCAGGGCTTCGTCCTGACCCGGCATTGGCGCGACACCCCGGCCGGCACCGAAGTCGAGTTCTGGCTGGCGACCGACGCCGGGCCGCGCCGTGTGCGCCTGCCGCATCAGCCGTCGGTGGCGTTCATCCCGGCGGCGCAGCGCGAGCAGGCCGAGCGGGTGCTGGCGGACGAAAAGAACGTCGAACTGCGCCCCTTGGCCCTGCAGGATTTCGAGCATCGCCCGGTGCTTGGGCTGTATTGCCAGCAGCACGGTCAGTTGATGCGCCTCGAAACCGCGCTCAACCGGCACAGTGTCGATGTCTTCGAAGCCGACGTGCGACCGCCCGAGCGCTACCTGATGGAGCGTTTCATCACCGCGCCCGTCTGGTTCAGCGGCACGCCCGATGCCGACGGCGTGTTGCTCGACGCCCACCTCAAACCTTCACCTGACTATCGCCCGCAACTGCGGCTGGTCTCGCTGGACATCGAAACCACCGAGCAGGGCGAGTTGTACTCCATCGCCCTGGAAGGTTGCGGCGAGCGCCAGGTATACATGCTCGGCGCACCGAATGGCGATGCCAGCATCGTCGATTTCGATCTCGAGTACTGCGAGTCGCGCACCCTGATCCTGAAGAAGCTCAACGACTGGTTCGCCTGCCACGACCCAGACGCGATCATCGGCTGGAATCTCGTGCAGTTCGACCTGCGTATCCTCCACGAACACGCCCGGCGCCTCGGCGTGCCGCTCAAACTCGGGCGCGGCGGCGAGGAAATGCAGTGGCGCGAGCACGGTAGCCGCAATCATTACTTCGCGGCAGCGGCGGGGCGGTTGATCATCGATGGCATCGAATCCCTGCGTTCGGCGACCTGGAGCTTTCCCTCGTTCAGCCTGGAAAACGTCGCCCAGACCCTGCTTGGCGAAGGCAAGTCCATCGACAATCCGTACCAGCGCATGGACGAGATCAACCGCATGTTCGCCGAGGACAAACCGGCGCTGGCCAAGTACAACCTCAAGGACTGCGAACTGGTCACGCGGATCTTCGCCAAGACCGAGTTGCTGAAGTTTTTGCTCGAGCGCGCCAGCGTCACCGGCCTGCCGGCGGATCGCAGCGGCGGCTCGGTGGCGGCATTCACCCATTTGTACATGCCGCTGATGCACCGCCAGGGTTTTGTGGCGCCGAACCTTGGCACCAATCCACCGCAGGCCAGCCCCGGCGGGTTTGTCATGGACTCGCAACCGGGGCTGTACGAATCGGTGCTGGTGCTCGACTACAAGAGCCTTTATCCGTCGATCATCCGCACTTTTCTGATTGACCCGGTGGGGTTGATCGAAGGCTTGCAGCATCCCGATGACAGCGACTCGGTGCCGGGCTTTCGCGGTGCGCGCTTTTCCCGTACCCGGCATTGCCTGCCGTCCATCGTCGCTCGGGTCGCCGAGGGCCGCGAGACCGCCAAGCGCGAGCACAACGCGCCGTTGTCCCAGGCGCTGAAGATCATCATGAACGCCTTTTACGGTGTGCTCGGTTCCAGCGGCTGCCGGTTTTTCGATACGCGACTGGCGTCATCGATCACCCTGCGCGGCCACGAGATCATGCTGCGCACCCGGCAGTTGATCGAAGCCCAGGGCCACGCGGTGATTTATGGCGATACAGACTCGACGTTCGTCTGGCTGCGTCGCCGCCACGGTGAGGAAGAGGCGGCAACCATCGGCCGGGCGCTGGTGCAACACGTCAACGACTGGTGGCGCGAGCATGTGCGCGAGCAGTACGGGCTGGAAAGCGCCCTCGAATTGCAGTTCGAAACCCACTACAAACGCTTCCTGATGCCGACCATCCGTGGCGCCGAGGAGGGCAGCAAAAAGCGCTACGCCGGTCTGGTGACCCGCGCCGACGGCAGCGAGGAAATGGTCTACAAAGGCTTGGAAACCGTGCGCACCGACTGGTCACTGCTGGCCCGGCAATTTCAGCAGGAGCTGTACGAGCGGATCTTCCAGCGCAAGCCGTATCAGGATTACGTGCGCGAGTACGTGCGCAAGACCCTGGCCGGCGAGTTCGACGAGCGACTGGTCTACCGCAAGCGCCTGCGTCGCACCCTCGATGACTACGAACGCAACGTGCCGCCCCACGTCCGCGCCGCGCGGCTGGCGGACGATTACAACGCGCAGCACGGGCGCCCCCGCCAGTATCAGAACGGCGGCTGGATCAGCTACGTCATCACCCTGGCCGGCCCCGAACCGCTGGAAGTGCGCCGCGCGGCCATCGACTACGACCACTACATCACTCGCCAGCTGCAACCGGTGGCGGATGCGATCCTGCCGTTTGTCGACGACGATTTCTCAACCCTGATCGGGGGGCAACTGGGCCTGTTTTGAGTCCAGCAGTTGCAGGGTCCACTCGTCCTGAATGCCGTGGAAGAAACGCTCCAGCGCCTGATGCCAGAGGCTGTCGTCGTCAGCGAACTGGGCGAACAGGGTCATCGATGAGTGGAATTTCAGGTCGTCTGGATGGCCGAAGATTTCGGCAATTGAACGCTGCTGTGCGTTCAGCACCAGCTGCGTGCAGGTTCGCAGCCGGGCGCCGAGCAACGGGTGGTCGAGGTAGGCGCGGGTTTCCGGCGCCGAGTTGATCGCGAACCGCCGCGACATCTCGCTGCCGCCGAGCCCGGCCAACTGCGGGAACACGAACCACATCCAGTGGCTGCGTTTGCGGCCCTCGCGGAGCTCGCGCTGGACCCGTTCGAACACCGGGTCCTGGGCAAGCACGAAGCGTTGCAGGTTGAATGGATCGTCCTGATCAGTGCTTCTCATGGCGAAGCCCTCTGTCAGTCGGCGGTGGCTCAGACCATGGCCAGCCGCTGCTTGCGTTTTGGCGCCTGAAACACCTGGTCCAGCGCCGCCAGATCCCCGCCATCGAGTTGCAGCTGCGCCGCTTGTGCATTGAGCTGCACGTGTTCCGGGCGCACGGCCTTGGGAATTGCAATCAGCCCATCCTGACGCAGAATCCACGCCAGCGAAACCTGTGCCGGGGTCACGCCGTGACGAGCGGCAATCTGTTTCAACACCGGCTCGGCGAGCATCGCGCCGCCCTGGCCGATCGGGCAGTACGCCATCAGCGGCATGCGCTGTTGTTGGCACCACGGCAGCAGGTCGAATTCGATGCCGCGCTCTTCCAGGTTGTACAGCACCTGATTGGTCGCGCAGGCCGAACTCGACAGTTCCTCAAGATCATCGACGTCGAAATTCGACACGCCCCAGCGGCCGATCTTGCCGTCCTCGCGCAGACGCTCGAAAGCCTCGACGGTTTCTTCCAGCGAATACTGGCCGCGCCAATGCAGCAGATAGAGGTCGATGTAATCGGTGTCGAGCCGGCGCAGACTGCGCTCGCAGGCCTGGGGAATGCCCTTGCGACTGGCGTTGTGCGGGTAGACCTTGCTCACCAGGAACACTTGATCGCGCAGGCCGGCAATGGCTTCGCCGACCACGCTTTCGGCACCGCCCTCGGCGTACATTTCGGCGGTGTCGATCAGGGTCATGCCCAGCTCGATGCCGCTGCGCAGGGCCGCGACTTCACGCGTGTGCGCCGAGCGGTCTTCGCCCATGCGCCAGGTGCCCTGGCCAATCACCGGCACCTGCACGCCAGCCAATTCGAGGGTACGCATTCAAACCTCCATTCTGAAACGGTCGATACCTTGGGTGGGCAGCAGAATAGCCCACGGGTTCCGTCCGGTTCCAGAAAGGAGGTCAGGTGCTTACTTGGCGGAGAACTTCAACACCACGCTCTGGGTGTAGGTCTGGCCGGGATCGAGCCGGGTGCTCGGGAAGTTCGGCTGATTCGGCGAATCCGGGTAGTGCTGAGTCTCCAGGGTGAACGCGCCCCAGTGCGGATAGACCTTGCCACCCTTGCCCTTGACCGTGCCGTCGAGGAAGTTGCTGGTGTAGAACTGCACGCCTGGTTCGTTGGTGAACAGCTGCAAGTGGCGACCGGATTGCGGGTCACTGACTTCGGCGGCGAGTTTGCTGACGTCTCCCTTGGTGTCCAGCGCCCAGTTGAAATCGAAACCGCCGTGTTTTTCTTCGGCGAATTTCAACTGCGGATGGTCGGCCTTGATGTGCTGGCCGATGGCGGTCGGTTTGGTGAAGTCCATCGGCGTGCCGGCCACGGGCGCCAGTTCGCCGGTCGGAATCAGCTTGGCGGTGACCGGGGTGTAATGGCTGGCGTGCAGGGTGGCGACTTGCTTGAGGATATCGCCATTGCCGGCGCCGGCAAGGTTGAAGTAGCTGTGGTTGGTCAGGTTGAGCACAGTGGGTTTGTCGGTGCTGGCCTTGTAGTCGATGCGCAGTTCGTTGCTGTCGGTGAGGCGGTAGGTCACCTCGGTGGTGAGGTTGCCGGGGAAACCCATTTCACCATCCGCCGACAGATAGGTCAGGGTCACGCCGACCGAATCCTTGTCCTTGGTTTCCTTCGCCTTCCAGACCTTTTTGTCGAAGCCCTGAGTGCCGCCGTGCAAGGCGTTGGTCTTGTCGTTCTGCGGCACCTGGTAGCGTTTGCCGTCGAGCTCGAACGCACCGTCGGCCAGGCGATTGCCGAAGCGGCCGATGGTTGCGCCGAAGTACGCGGTGCCTTTCTGATAACCCTGCACATCATCGAAACCGAGGACGATGTCGTCGAGCTTGCCGTGCTTGTCCGGCACTTGCAGTGCCTGCAAGGTCGCGCCGTAGGTGATGACCGTGGCTTGCATGCCGTGGCTGTTGCGCAGGATGTATTGCTCGACGGGCGTGCCGTCATTGGTTTTGCCGAAGGCTTTGTGTTCGCTGGACAGGCCGGCGGCCTGGGCGGAGAGGGTGGCGATCATCAGGGACAGTCCGAGGCCGCAGAGTGAGTGTCGGGATTGAAGCATGGGTTGACCTTCCTTTTTGTTGTTGTTTTGAAAATCTTTAAATAGTCATGCTAATTAATGGATGAATGGGAATTTATAGCGGATTAAACGATTAATGCAAAAATAAAGTCGGACTAAATTGATTGAGCCAAGGGCGCCGAAGGTCGGGAATCCACGCCGGCACTGCACTTTTGCGAATTCCCCGGCTCTATCCATGGCCAGGGTGCGGTGACTTCCGCCGCACAGGAACGTGTCCGTCAAAGAATTCATGCCGAGAGTTTTGCACCCCATCGCTGCATTCATTCATCGCCCGTGCCTGCTGCTGGCCTGCCTGTCGACCCTGTTGTTCGGCGGTTGCAGCCATCAGGACGGCAACAATTTCATCACCCAGATGCGCGAGGGCAGGCCTCAGGAATTTCTCCAGACCAGCGTCGACCGCATGGCCACACTGGCGATGCGCGACAACCTCGACAGCCTCTACCGCTTGATGGGCAAGTTGTACCTGCGCAACCCGGACGAACTGCGCAAATCCGGTTTTCTCGACATTCGCACGGCGGTCAAACAGGTGCGGCTGGCCATCGAACAGCAGCAACCTTTGCCGACCCTCGGCGGCAGAAAGGATCTGGCAGCGCTGAGCTATGCCATGAGCCCCGAATTCCTCGGCGACCGGGTCGGCGCGTTCATCTATGCGATCGGCAGCATGCTGGTCACCGCTCACGGCAACCGCACCGAGTTCTACATGACCGATGCGATCAACCCGACCTTCGTCAACAACGCCGCGCGCAACATCGAGAAAGCCACGTGGATCCTCGCTCAGCGGCAGAACAAGGATGGCCAGCCGCTGCTGTTTTCCAACGAGATTTCCGAGGAGGGCAGCAACCTGAGCTTCGCCACGGAGTTCGGCAAAGTCGTGGCGCGTCTGGATCTGCTGACCCAGATGCTCGACGAGCGCTACCGGCGCATCGGTTTGAATTACGCCCAGAGCCTGTTGTTTTTGAATTTTTTGCCTGTGCAGTGAAATGGCATAACGATAGATCCGATCGATATAGGGCGTTATAAGAAAACTGGTTATGCTGCGGGCCGGATTTTCCTGTGGTTTGTCTGGACGTCTTAATGGAATTGGCAAATTTCGGCCTGGTGATTGCCGGGCTGGTGGTGGGGTTCATCGTCGGCATGACCGGTGTCGGCGGCGGTTCGTTGATGACGCCGATCCTGCTGTGGTTCGGCATCAATCCGGCCACGGCGGTGGGCACGGATCTGCTGTACGCGGCCATCACCAAATCCAGTGGCGTGCTGGTGCACAGGAAGAACAAGAACATCGACTGGGCCATCACCGGCTGGCTGACCCTGGGCAGTGTTCCGGCGGTGGCGATGACCTTGTGGTTCCTCAGCACCCTGCACACCGCGCCGGATGCGATGAACGCCATCATCAAGCAAGCGCTGGGCTTCGTGCTGTTCGCCACGGCGCTGGCGATTCTGTTCAAGAAGCGCCTGCTGGAATTCGCCCACAAACGCGCCGGCGGCAACTATAACCCCAGCGGCGCGCGCCTGAATGTCATGACCGTGATCACCGGTCTGATCCTCGGCACCATGGTCGCCCTGACCTCCATCGGCGCCGGCGCCCTTGGCACCGTCGCACTGTTCATCCTCTATCCGCTGCTGCCGACCCGCCGCCTGGTCGGCACCGAAATCGCCCACGCCGTCCCGCTGACCTTGGTCGCCGGCCTCGGCCACGCGAGCATGGGCAACATGGACTGGGGCGTGCTGGGCTTTCTGCTGGTCGGCTCGCTGCCGGGCATCTGGCTCGGCAGCCACCTGACCGGCCGCGTCTCCGATGAACTGCTGCGCCCGTGCCTGGCGACGATGCTGGTGTTGATCGGTTACAAGCTGGCGTTCTGATCGGCGAGCATCCATGACCCCGAAGGCTCGAGCGTCAGCTGACGCGGCATGAAAGGTAAACAAATGGGCGCAGGGTCGCGCCCAACCGGTTGCGCAAAATCGGTGCTGACCTAAGCTTTGGGCAAGGCGAAACACTTTTGCCGGGCAGCCCCCGGAACAATCGCCGCGATGCGCAATCATTAGAGCGTGGATATCAAAAGGAGATGCGCATGCTCATCAGGTCACTGACCCTGACACTCTTGCTGGCGATTGCCGGCCCCCTGTTCGCCGCCGACGGCGATTCCCCTCTGGACGTCGACAAGGGCATTAACCGCCCATTGATCGTGATCGCTTCCAGCACAGTCGATTCTTATTGGGTCAGCCTGAAAAAAGCGCTGGACGACCCGGCCAACAAACAAGGCATCGCCGACCGCAAGATCAAGGTTTACACCATCCTGAGCATGAGCGGTCAGGTCGATGGCAAAAGCCTCGAGCAGCAGCAAACCATGGCGCTGCTGCGCTCGCTGAAGCTGGGCGCCGGGGCGTATCCGAAAGTCTTCCTGGTGGGCAAGGATGGAGAGACCAAACTGACGGCTTCTGGAGAGGAAGCGGCGGCGGTCGATCTGAAGAAGATCTTCGACACCATTGATGCGTTGCCTGCCGCTGAAAAAGAAGCCACTTCCACCGTGGTCACGGCCCCGGCTGCTGCAGAACCGGCGCCGGCCAAGGGTGCGAAAGGGATAAAACCGGCGAAACCGACCAAACCGGCCAAGCCGCCGGAAATGCCGGATGATTGATTGAGGCAGGCTCTGAATAAAAATGGCGAACGTTATCAAGCGGTCGCCATTTTTTTGCCCACGGTGTTTTGATCTGAAGATGACCGCAGGCGGTCATGGAGGACAATCCAACACTGTTCTGCGATGCCGGTTCCTGTGGTTTTGATCCACATCTGATTGGCATCGAGTTTTTAAAGGTTGTTGCGCTCGTAAAGCTCGTCGTCATTCAGCACATAAACCAGTGCATCTTTTGCTTCGCTAACGACCAGGGGAGATTGGGTTGTCAGCACGAATTGGCAGTTTGGAAATGTTTTGCTCAATTGCTGGATAAGGTTGAGCTGCCATTCCGGATGCAGATGAAGGTCCACTTCATCGATGAGGACGACGCCTTCGCCGTGGAGCGGGTTGTCCAGTGACGGGTTCATCATGGCCAGTCGGCGGGCTATGTCGCCGACCAGCGCCAGCATCGACTTTTCGCCTTGCGACAATTGGGCGACATTGAAAGTGACGCCGTCCTTGTCGACCGCCATGTGCAGGCGAGGTTGTCGCTGTACTCGCAGGTTGGTGAAGCCCGGCATGAAGGCCGCGATGGCGCAGCGGACGGCCGTCAGTTGGGCGTCACGGGACGAAGCTTTTAGCTCGGATAACGTCTTCCAGGCTTCGCTCTAAGCACCAAGCTTTTGAGCTATTTCGTTCAATGCGGAATCGGAAATGCCGGACTCGTTTTCGCTGTCTTCACGCTCTCGAAACCATTCAAAGAAGCGGCGAAAGTCGGTGCTGTGTTTCAGTGAGTCGTCGTAGCCCGCCAGTTGATCGAAGGTTTGTCCGCTTTTGATTTTCAGCGGGATTTCGATAGCCGATCGCTCCACCGGATAGTAGGCGATCAGGGGGAGTGAGGCGTTGTCATCGGCTGTCAGCAGGACGCGATAGTGATCGGCGAGCAGATTTACGTCTTCCAGGGAGCTGCTCAGAGCCGTTTTCCCTTCCTGCTTGCTGTGTGACATACCCCATACGAATACATCGTCTTCTTCATCGGGATCAGAGTCGGGACTGACTCGCGGATGTGCAGGTTCTGCTACCGCGATCGAGACGATGGCAGCCGGGGTCTCTTTGCGAATGTCTTCCTCTGCGATATGGCTGCCATTGCCTTTTTGGGTGCGAATTCTTGCTATCAGCCAGCTCAGGCAGGTGGTGAGCGCTTTCAGCAGGGTGGTTTTACCGGCGCCGTTGATTCCCACGAAAACTGTGACGTTGGAATGGGATCCGGAGAGAGAAGCCAAATGAACGGTGATGTCATTGAACCGACCTACATTCGTGAGTTTGAGGCTGTCGATCTTCATTCATTCCCCTCTGTGTTTCAGTCGGTCAGGTGTTTGGCGAACGTCATTTCATCCGCGATAACCCGGCAATGCGGTGCAGTTTAGATGCATCTCTTTGAGCCGGTCACCTTTGAAAATCATTGCTGAATGTGCCCGGAAATTTACGCGGCAACACCCTTCAAACCCATCGGAAGTTTCCTTCAAAACGCGGCGGCGTTGGTGAACTGGTGGCTTGAGTCGTACGCCGATAACCTCATCGGGCCGCTGCAAAATCAGCGGTCGGATGTGGAAGTCCGGGGATAACAGGGAAGCGTATGTGCGCCTGTGACCACATGTTGGTATTTTTTATGCCACCATCGTTGTTTATGGCAGCTATGCGCAGGAGCACTCTCAAGTGCACCGGGTTTCTCTGGCCCCGGACTTCCACACCTGCGCAAAGCTGCCACCCTCTCGTGGAAGGGAGCTCGGCAGTTTTCTCCCTTAACGTCAGAGGTCTTCACACATGAAAAAAGCAGATCCGAGCAGGCCAGAAACTCCCACGAATTCAGATTCCCGCGAACAAATCGCTAATTCCAAACCCCGTTACATCCCCATCACCGGCATCGACTGCCAGATTCCCTGTCTCCTGATCGACCGAGAAGCCCCGTTAGACGTACTCCACGGCACCGCCGCCTACCGCTTGCGCAGCGTGACGCAGTTGCTGGAAACACTTTCATTGAGCGACGGCATCGGCCACGACGCCTTGCTGCTGCAGGACTTCGCCCGGGTGCTGGCAATCCCGCTGCGCGACAGTTGCGATCTGATGGATGTACTGGGCTGGAAGCTACAGGCGTAGTTTTCAAACCCTGAAATAAAAACGGGCGACCTTCTCAGGTCGCCCGTTTTTTATGGCGTGATTACCGGGTCAACTCACCCAGAATCCTGTGCGCAATCTTCACCCGCTCTCCATTCGGATAATTGCGGTTCGCCAGAATCACGATCCCGACTTTCTTCGACGGTACAAACGCGACATACGCACCGTAGCCAGCGGTGGAGCCAGTCTTGTTCAACAGCACGTTCGCCAGTTCTGGCTGCGGCGGATTCAGCCATTTGACCTTGTGCGGTTCCATGGCCATTGGCGTCGAGTTGCCGTCCAGCAGGCGGTCGAGGCTGATCGGGTAGGTGTAGCGTTCCCAGCCCAGGCCCTGGGTCATGTCGCCGACGGTGTAGTAGCCGGTGTGGGTGAGGGCGATGGCTTTTTGCAGGGGTGTTTCGAGTTTCGCGGTGTCAAGGTTGGCCTGGACGTATTGCAGCAGGTCGGCGGCGCTGGTTTTTACGCCGTAGGCTTCGGAATCGAGGGCGCCGGGGCTGACTCGGATCGGTTTGTTGTTCTTGTCATAGCCTTGGGCGTAGAGCTTTTGTTCAGACGCCGGCACCGACAGGAAGGTGTGCTTGAGCCCGAGTTTCGGCAGCAGGGTTTCGGTCATGACCTGATTGAACGGTTGACCGAGGCTTTTTGCGGCCAGGTAGCCGAACAGGCCGATGCTCGGGTTGGAATACAGGCGATGGCTGCCGGCCGGATACGTCGGTTTCCACTGTTGGTAATAGCCGAGCATCTTGTCGGAAGAATCTGCGGCATCCGGGAATTGCAGCGGCAGTCCCCCCGCGCTGTAGGTGCCCAGTTGCAGCAGGCTGATGTGGTCGAAGGCGCTGCCTTTGAGTTCGGGCCAGTGCTGGCTGGCCTTGTCGGAGAATTGCAGTTTGCCGCTGGCCTGGGCGTACGCGGCGAGGGTCGCGGTGAAGGTTTTGCTCACCGAACCGATTTCGAACAGGGTGTTTTCACTTACCGCTTGCCCGGTGCTTTTGTCGGCGACACCGTAATTAAAGTAATGCGCCTTGCCATCGACTGTCACGGCCACGGCGAGGCCTGCGATGTCCTGTTGCTGCATGACCGGGGTCACGGTGGCCTTGACCAGCGCCTGCAACTGATCGTCGGTTGGCGGGGCGGCCAAGCAAGTGGCGGTGCTGAAGAAAAGTCCGAAAGCGCTGTAGGACTTGAATTTGTTCAGGTTGATCGAAGGCATGCTTGAACCACTCTCCATGAGTGTTGATGGTGTTATCCCGCTACACTGCGAGCGTTTTCCGTCGGGCCGGCTGATCGGCGCCGCCAAATCTAGGCAGTCCGGCGTCTTTCGACAAACGATGAAAACTCGGACGAGCCATTAGAAAAATTTGGGACTTGGCATGATTCGACCTCAATTGCCTTTGAATGCACTGCGCGCCTTCGAAGCCTCTGCGCGTCACTTGAGCTTCACCCGCGCCGCCGTGGAGTTGTGCGTGACCCAGGCGGCCGTCAGCCATCAAGTGAAAAGCCTGGAGGCGCAACTCGGCGTGATCCTGTTCAAACGCCTGCCCCGTGGGCTGATGCTGACCGGCGAGGGCGAAACCCTGCTGCCGGTGCTGACCACGTCGTTTGATCATATCGCGCAGATGCTCGAGCGTCTGGCGGGCGGGCAATATCGGGAAATGCTCACGGTCGGCGCGGTGGGCACCTTTGCCGTTGGCTGGTTGTTGCCGAGGCTGGCGGACTTTCAGGCGAAACATCCGCTCATAGATTTGCGGCTGTCGACCAACAACAACCGGGTGGACGTCGCCGCCGAGGGGCTGGATTACGCGATCCGGTTTGGCGCCGGGGCGTGGCACGGCATTGAAGCGACCCGTTTGCTGGAGGCGCCATTGTCGGTGCTCTGCGTGCCGGAAATCGCCCGGCAACTGCACACGCCGGGGGATCTTCTGCAGCACCGTTTGCTGCGCTCCTATCGCACCGACGAGTGGCCGGAATGGTTTCACGCGGCCGGTCTGGCGACCCATGCTGCGCCGCCCCAGAGCATCGTGTTCGACTCGTCGCTGGCGATGATGGAAGCGGCGTTGCAGGGCGGCGGGGTGGCATTGGCGCCGCCGTTGATGTTTGCCCGGCAACTGGCGGCGGACCTGATCCGCCAACCCTTTGCCATCGAAATCAGCACCGGCAGCTATTGGCTGACGCGCTTGCAGTCTCGGCCGGAGACGTCAGCGATGGCGGCGTTCAAACACTGGTTGCTGGAGGCTGCGCAGGCTTAACGCACCAAACACGGCTTCTTGTTATCGAACGTCCAGCCCGGAATCAGAAACTGCATCGCCACGCTGTCATCCCGTGCGCCCAGCCCCATGCCTTTATAGAGTTCGTGGGCCTTGGCCACCTGATCCATGTCCAGTTCCACGCCCAGCCCCGGTTTTTTCGGCACCTGCACGCAGCCGTCGACGATTTGCAGCGGTGCCTTGGTCAGGCGCTGGCCGTCCTGCCAGATCCAGTGGGTGTCAATGGCGGTGATGTCGCCCGGTGCGGCGGCCGCGACGTGGGTGAACATCGCCAGGGAAATGTCGAAGTGGTTGTTGGAGTGCGAGCCCCAGGTCAGGCCCCATTCGTGGCACATTTGCGCCACGCGCACCGAACCCTGCATGGTCCAGAAGTGCGGGTCGGCCAGCGGAATGTCGACTGACTGCAACTGGATCGCGTGGCCCATTTCGCGCCAGTCGGTGGCGATCATGTTGGTGGCGGTTTTCAGCCCGGTGGCACGGCGGAATTCAGCCATCACTTCGCGGCCCGAATAACCATTCTCTGCACCGCACGGGTCTTCGGCGTAGGCCAGCACATGATGCTGGTCGCGGCACAAACGGATCGCTTCTTTCAATGACCACGCGCCGTTCGGATCGAGCGTGATGCGGGCATCCGGGAAGCGCTCGGCCAGTGCGGTCACCGCTTCGATTTCGGCATCGCCGCTGAGCACGCCGCCCTTGAGTTTGAAGTCCTTGAAGCCATAACGCGCGTGCGCAGCCTCGGCCAGACGCACCACGGCGTCGGCGGTCATGGCTTTCTCGTGACGCACGCGGAACCAGTCGTTGTCGGCATCCGGTTCGCTGCGGTAGGCGAGGTCGGTTTCCCGGCGGTCGCCCACGTAGAACAGGTAACCGAGCATCTTCACTTCATCACGCTGCTGGCCTTCGCCGAGCAATGCGGCCACTGGCACGTCGAGGTGCTGGCCGAGCAGGTCGAGCAGGGCGGCTTCCAGCCCGGTGACCGCGTGAATGGTGATGCGCAGGTCGAAGGTTTGCAGGCCACGGCCGCCGGCATCGCGGTCGGCGAAGGTCTGGCGGACCTGGTTGAGGATCTTCTGATAAGTACCGATCGGGCTGCCGACCACCAGGCTGCGAGCGTCTTCGAGGGTCTGGCGGATGCGTTCGCCGCCGGGCACTTCACCGACGCCGGTGTGGCCGGCGTTGTCCTTGAGGATGACGATGTTACGGGTGAAAAACGGCCCGTGGGCGCCGCTCAGGTTGAGCAGCATGCCGTCGTGGCCGGCCACCGGGATGACTTGCATTTCGGTGATGATCGGAGCTTTGGCGATGTCGTGTGCGGTCATTTGGCGTTGTCCTTTCAAGCGGATTCAGGCGTGTTTCGGCGCGGCATCGGCCACGGCGACGTCAGGTGCGGATTTGGGTGTCATACGGGCGGCGAATACGATGATCGCGGCAATGATCGAGGTCGCGGCCAGGCCATAGAGGCCGCCCTGGATCGAACCGGTGTGTTGCTCGAGCAAACCGAAAGTGGTGGGAGCGACGAAGCCGCCGAGGTTGCCCACTGAGTTGATCAACGCGATCACGGCAGCGGCGATCCGCGCATCGAGATAAGCCTGCGGAATCGGCCAGAACAGCGACGATGCGGATTTGAAACCCAGTGCGGCAAAGCAGATCGCGACAAAAGCGAAGATCGGCCCGCCGGTGGTGGACATGAACATCCCCGCAGCAGCGATCAGCAATGCAGTGGCAACCCACGCCTGCTGGTGTTTCCACTTCGCCGAGAACGAAGCGAACGCGTACATGCCAATGATGGACAGCAGCCACGGAATCGAGTTGAACAGGCCGACCTGGAAGTCGCTCATCTCGCCCATCTTCTTGATGATGCTCGGCAGCCAGAACGTTGCGGCGTAGATCGTCAATTGAATGAAGAAGTAGATCAGGCAGAACAGGATGATCTGGCGATCTTTGAGCAGTTTGCCCAGCGACGGCCGGATCGGGGTCGCGGCTTCGCGGGCCTTCTGCTCATCGTCGATGGCTTTGACCAGCGCATCCTGTTCGGCGCGGGTCAGCCATTTCGCATCGTGGGGTTTGGCGTCGAGCCAGAACCAGACGAATACGCACAGGCAGACCGAAAACATCCCCTCAATGAAATACATCCACTGCCAGCCATGCATGCCCAGACCTTCGATCTGCAGCAACAGGCCGGACAACGGGCCGGAAATCAGCGAGGCCACGGCCGAACCGCTCAAGAAAATCGCAATCGCCTTGCCGCGCTCGGCCCCCGGCAACCAGCGGGTGAAGTAGTAGATCACTCCGGGAAAGAACCCGGCTTCGGCCACGCCGAGCAGAAATCGCAGGATGTAGAAGTGGGTTTCGTTCTGGATGAACGCCATGCCGGCGGCCACCAGGCCCCAGGTGAGCATGATGCGGGTCAGCCAGATTCGCGCGCCGACCTTTTGCAGCAACATGTTGGAAGGGACTTCGAACAGCGCGTAACCGATGAAGAACAGACCGGCACCGAAACCGTAGGCCGCGGCACCGATGCCGAGGTCGTGTTCCATGTGGGTACGGACGAAACCGATGTTCACCCGGTCAATGTAATTGACGATGAACATGATGACGAACAGCGGCAGGACGTGGCGTTTGACTTTGGCAATGGCGGAGGACAGCACCGAATCGGCGCCCTCGTTCATCCCGGCAATGGACGATTTCACTTGGTTTTCTCCCACTCGTTATTTTTATGCGGGGTGTGGCTGGTGTTGCGTTGTTGATAGACATCATACAACTAGATTTTTTTGTCCTACAAGCGGGAGTGCTCAATCAAATTTGTCTACGGGAAAGGGTTTTTATGCTTTTTCAGATTTTATGCGCCGTGTTTGTTGGCTTTTGTAGGAGTTTTGGCACGCGTAGTAGAGCGTTTTGTTCCAGTGCAAGTGGGGCGACTGCTCGGCGCAGTGGAAGATTTTCTAGCTAAAATTGAGTGTTGTCATACAAGCTGGATCCCGGAATTCATAGGAGCTCATACAAGTCATTGCCGCCAGTGCTACGATCGGTTTGCCCCGATCACCGGAACCGACCATGCAAGACGACTTCGACGCCCCCGCCCGTAAACGCGCGCACAACCTGGCCCACGACCTGGTGGAAAAACTGACCCAGAGCATCCTGCTCGGTCAGATGCTGCCCGGTGACAAGTTGCCGTCGGAAAACTCGATCGTTCAGGAACACGGCGTCAGCCGCACCGTCGTGCGTGAGGCGATTTCCAAGTTGCAGGCGTCAGGGCTGGTGGAGACGCGGCACGGTATCGGCACCTTCGTGATCGAACGCGCAGCGGAGCAGGGGCTGCGGCTGAATGTCGACACCGCGCTGGGGGTGCGCAGCATTCTCGAGCTGCGCATGGGCCTGGAGACGCAAGCGGCGGCGCTGGCCGCGCAGCGCCGCACCGAGCAACAACTGGTGCAGATGCGTCAGGCGCTGGACGACTATCAGCGTCTATTGGCCAATAACGACAGCTGCGTCGAAGCCGACCGGCGCTTCCACTTGCTGATTGCCGAAGCCACCGGCAATGTCTGCTTCACCGAAATCATGCAACACCTTGGCAGCGCGATGATCCCGCGCACCCGGGTCAATGCGGCCGAGCGCGGGGCGGTGGATTTGAGCAAGCTCGGGCAACTGGCGAATCTTGAGCATGAGGCGATCTTCAACGCCATCAAACGTCAGGACGCGGACGCGGCGCGCGCAGCAATGTGGTTGCATCTGACCAACAGTCGAGACCGGTTTTCGGCCACGAGCTGAATGCCGCTGGTCTGTTCGATAGCACGCCCTGTGGGGCGGCACTTCCAACGAGTACGACCCGGATCTTCCGGGCCTCATGCTCTGAGGTGCAATCATGGCTGACGATACGCTGTTTCAGGGAGGCACGGCCCCAACCGACCCTACCCGCAAAGTCCCCGGTACGGATGAGCCGACTCTGGCCGATCACGAGATGCCGCCGGGCGTCATGCCCGGGCGCGACCCGTTGAGCGATGCCGACCGGCCGGAAGACTGGAAGGATCCGTCGTCCGATGAAGACATACCGCCGGCTGACGAGCCGACACCGCTGTCCGATGACAGGCGCTGAACAAAACCCGGCTGATTGCCGGGTTTTTTTGATGCTTTTAAACAGCGCCGAGATCGCGCATCAACAAGCCGAAGCGCAAATCCACCGCATCCGGAATCGGCAGATACACCGTGTGCCCGTCCCCCGGCGCCACGTCGATGGCTTCGCCCTTGAGGTTCTGCAGTTCATGCAGATCAAAATGGAAATTGCCCTTGGGCGTCATCAGTTCCAGATGATCGCCCAGCGCAAATCGGTTCTTAACCTTGACCTCGGCCAGACGATCCCGGCGCTCGCCGGTCAGTTCACCCACGAACTGCTGACGCTCCGACACCGAGCTGCCGTTCTGATAGTTCTGGTATTCGTCATGCACGTGCCGGCGCAGGAAGCCTTCGGTGTAGCCGCGCTGGGCGAGGGATTCCAGATCGGTCATCAGGCTGCGGTCGAATTCGCGGCCGGCCACCGCATCGTCAATGGCCCGGCGATAGACCTGGGTGGTGCGCGCGCAATAGAAGTGCGATTTGGTCCGGCCTTCGATCTTCAGTGAGTGCACGCCCATGCGGGTCAGGCGCTCGACGTGCTGCACCGCGCGCAGGTCCTTGGCATTCATGATGTAGGTGCCGTGCTCGTCTTCGAAGGCCGGCATCAGCTCGCCGGGTCGGTTGGCTTCCTGCAACAGGAACACCTGATCGGTGGGGGCGCCGAGGCCGAGGGTCGGTTGCGGTTCGAAGGTCTGCACGATTTCGCCGAGCTGGTTTTCGCTGGCCTCCTGCGCCGAGTATTTCCAGCGGCAGGCGTTGGTGCAGGTGCCCTGATTGGCGTCGCGTTTGTTCATGTAACCCGAGAGCAGGCAGCGGCCGGAATAGGCCATGCACAGCGCGCCGTGGACGAACACTTCCAGCTCCATGCCGGGCACTTGCTCGCGGATTTCGCCGATCTCTTCCAGCGACAATTCACGGGACAGGATGATCCGACTCAAGCCCTGCTGTTGCCAGAATTCGACACTCGCCCAGTTCACCGTGTTGGCCTGCACCGAGAGGTGGATCGGCATCTGCGGGAAGTGGCGGCGCACCAGCATGATCAGGCCGGGGTCGGACATGATCAGCGCGTCCGGCGCCATCTCGATCACCGGCGCCAGGTCCTTGAGGAAGGTCTTCAGTTTGGCGTTGTGCGGCGCGATGTTGACCACCACGTAGAAGCGCTTGCCCTGGGCCTGGGCTTCACGAATGCCAAGCGCCAGGTTGGCATGATCGAACTCGTTGTTGCGCACCCGCAGGCTGTAGCGTGGCTGGCCGGCGTACACCGCATCGGCCCCATAGGCGAAGGCGTAACGCATGTTTTTCAGGGTGCCGGCGGGGGCGAGCAGTTCGGGGGTGAAGGAGGTCGTCATGGCGGCGTCGGTCGCAAAAGCGCGGCAGGGTAGAGCAGTTGCGCCGAGGGTTTATTGATCTGGATCTATGCTCAATGAAGAAACAGGGCACTCGCGCTGACGCTGGCTGACTAAACGGGACGGGCGCGGGTGGCGCCTGACTGACCTGGACCGGACATGAACCAAAAGAGTCTGCAATTCAAATCCCTCACCGTGCTGTTGTTTCTGGTGACGGTCGCCTTCATCTGGATCCTGCTGCCGTTCTACGGTGCGGTGTTCTGGGCGGTGATCCTCGGCATCCTGTTCGCACCGATGCAGCGCCAGTTGCAACTGAAATTCGGCTGGCAACGCAACCTCACATCACTGTGTACCTTGAGCATCTGCCTGGTGATCGCGATTTTGCCGGTGATCGTCCTCAGTGTGCTGCTGGTGCAGGAAGGGGCGACGCTTTACGACAATATCGAAAGCGGCAAGCTCGATATCGGCGCTTATCTGGCGCAGTTCAAGCACAGCCTGCCGCCTTACTTTCAGCACTTGCTCGACCGCTTCGGCATGGGCGAACTCAATGCCTTGCGCGAAAAAATCGTCAAGACCGCCATGCAGGGCAGTCAGGCGCTGGCGAGCCAGGCGTTCAGTTTCGGCCAGGGCACATTCGAGTTCGTGGTGAGTTTTTTCATCATGCTGTACTTGCTGTTTTTCTTCCTGCGCGACGGCGCCGAACTGGCGCGCAAGGTGCGCACAGCGATACCGCTGGAGGAGCATCACAAGCGTCGCTTGCAGTTGAAATTCAATCGCGTGGTACGCGCCACGGTGAAGGGCAATCTGCTGGTGGCGATCACGCAGGGTGCGCTGGGCGGGGCGATTTTCTGGTTTCTCGACATTCCCAGTGCGTTGCTCTGGGCGGTATTGATGGCGTTTCTGTCGTTGCTGCCGGCGGTGGGCGCGGGGATTGTCTGGGTGCCGGTCGCGGTTTACTTCCTGCTCAGCGGGATGATCTGGCAGGGCGTGGTGCTGGGGCTGTTCGGGGTGTTCGTGATCGGTCTGGTGGACAACCTGCTGCGCCCGATCCTGGTGGGCAAGGACACACGGATGCCGGACTACATGATCCTGATCTCGACCCTGGGCGGATTGGCGGTGTTCGGGCTGAACGGCTTTGTGATCGGGCCGCTGATCGCGGCCCTGTTCATGTCGAGCTGGGCGCTGTTCATCGAAAGCAAACCGAAAGTGCAGCTGCCTTAAGCCTTGAACGGGCCGCTGAGCAGTTGTTGCGACAGCGCTTGAGCCGCCGGCAAGGACGTGAGCGGGCCGCTGACCGGCTCGCCGTCGCGCACCAGATACCAGCAGGCGAGCAGCCCCAGCTCTCTGAGCGATGCGGGAACGGCGCTGCCGACAACGGACATGATTTGAACCTGAGCCATGAAAAGTACCTCCATCAATCTGTGGAGCTACCTTAGGGAATTGGCCGTTTCAGGGACAATCAACGCTTTCGATAGTGGTCATTGACGCCGCTGAGGGCTGGCTCAATCCACCACTTGATCGAGCATGTGCACGATCTCGTGTTCGTTGAGAAAACCCTTACGCACCAGGTTTTCTGCCAGCAACGAGAGAAACTTCGCCGTGCGGTGGCCTTCCAGGTGCTTGAGTTCGGTCAGGGCGTTGTAGACCTTGCTCGAGGTGCATAAACCGACGATGCGGTGCGGATTCTGTGTAGGCATTCAAGTCGTCCTTGTTGTTATCAACCTGTTGTTTGCGGACGGATTCAGAGTGCGGTTCCGTCATGACAAATAGATGACCGTTTGTGTGTTGCCCCCGACGGTCGAGTCCATCATGCCGACTTTAACGGTTCAAACTGTCCCCACAGCGACCTTGGCGAGATTTTTTCAGACCTTGGCCGACGGACGGTTGGCTTTTCCGCCGGCAATAATATGCGCGCAATAAAAAGCCCCGCTAACAAGCGGGGCCCTTGTGTGCCGGTTACCAGCGCGGGCCACCGTAGTAGTGTGGCCGGCCGTAATAACCACGCGGCGGGCCGTAATACACCGGGGCCGGTTGGACGTAGACCGGTTGCTGCACATAGACCGGGGCCGGCTGGTAATAAACCGGTGGCGGCGGTTGCTGCACGTAGACCGGAGCCGGTTGAGCGTAAACAGGCTGTTGGACATACACCGGGCGATCCTGGTTGATGAGCGCCGAGCCGATGATGGCCGAGCCGACGATCGCACCAAATACCGCCGGGCCCTGCCAGCCACCGCCGTGGGCTTCTGCCTGACCCGTGATCGCGAATGCACCAATCAACAAGGCCACGATGGGGAGTTTACGAATCATGATAATTCCTCGGTTCTTCGACCCGGCGTCCGAACCTGCAACAGGCCCGGAATGGCGCGGGGATACTTCTAAGACAGCAACATTTTGAAAAACAGCACGGCCGCTGGGTAAATTTTGTGTAAGGTCTGTACCGGTTTGTTTACCGAGCTTGCGGCATCGACTGTGATGCCCGGAACAGACCGCCTAATCATCGTTCAGAACCCGATGGCCTGGCTAATCCCGTCCATCCGAAAGTGCATTCGAAGGAGCCTCCCATGCAGATGAACCCCAACAAAGACACCCAATTGTGCATGTCCCTGTCTGGGCGTCCCGGGAATTTCGGTCTGCGGTTTCATAACCATTTGTATGAACAACTGGGCCTGAATTTCTACTATAAGGCGTTCAGCAGCCAGGACCTTCCCGGTGCGGTCGGCGGGATCCGCGCGCTGGGGATTCGCGGTTGCGGCGTGTCGATGCCGTTCAAGGAAGCGAGCATTGCGCTGGTTGATGAACTGGACGCCTCGGCGGCGGCGATCCAGTCGATCAACACCATCGTCAACACCAACGGCCATCTCAAGGCCTACAACACCGATTACATCGCCATCGCCCAGTTGCTGGACACCCACGCGGTGCCGAAGGACTCGACTTTCGCCCTGCGCGGCAGCGGCGGCATGGCCAAGGCTGTGGCCAGTGCCTTGCGCGATGGCGGTTACAAAAACGGTTTGATCGTCGCCCGCAACGAACGCGCCGGGCGTGCGCTGGCGGACTCCCTGGGGTATCGCTGGCAGGCGGAACTGGGCGACGAGCGCCCGCAGATGCTGATCAACGTGACCCCTGTCGGCATGGACGGTGGCCCGGAAGCGGGTCAACTGTCGTTTGAGGTGGATGTGATCAAGTCTGCCGACACCGTGTTCGATGTGGTGGCGATCCCCTCGGAAACCCCGCTGATCGTGCGCGGTCGTGCCGAAGGTAAAAAGGTGATCACCGGGCTGGAAGTGATCGCGATCCAGGCGCTGGAGCAGTTCGTGCTGTACACCGGCGTGCGGCCGACGGTCGAGCAGTTCGATGCGGCGGTGGCGTTTGCCCGCAGCTAAAGAGCTTGGGTCGTGCGGTGCCTGACCGGGCCTTTTCGCGAGCAAGCCCGCTCCCACATTGAAATGNTCCCCTGTGGGAGCGGGCTTGCTCGCGAAGGCCGCGACATGGTTTTTGATCCGAACAGTTTGCCTATACTGCCGGCTCGGCAAGCACAGACTTGCCCATCACAAAAAAGCCGAGGCTTGCATGCATCCGCCCATTCTCAACCTGAATGACGTCGAACTCGAACCACTCCCCGAATCATTGGCCCCCGAGGGCGAAACTGCCGGGCGTTATCAGCAGAAGTTCGCCCGGGTCGGCCAGCAACTTGGCGCGCAGAAACTCGGTTATCGGCTGTATGCATTGCCGCCAGGCATGCGCGGCAGTCCGTTTCACAGTCATCGGGTCAATGAGGAAATGTTTTACGTGGTGGCCGGGGAAGGGGAAGTGCGCCTCGGCGCCGAACGTTTCCCGATCCGGGCCGGCGACGTGATCGCCTGCCCGCCGGGCGGCCCGGAAGCAGCGCACCAGATCATCAACAGCAGTGCTGCGGAACTGCGCTATCTGGCGGTCAGCACCCAGCAGCAACCGGAAATCTGCGAGTACCCGGATTCCAACAAATACGCGGTGATGGACAACTTCAGCGTCGATGCCGAAGGCAATGCCTCGGGCTTCGTGGCGGTGGCGCGGCAGGCGGACGGGGTGGATTACTGGGACGGCGAATAACACCGTCCCCGGTGCACTTATTCTTCGAGACGGGCCAGACGCTCTTCCAGCGCCGCAATCCGCGCTTCCAGCTCTTCGATGCGCTCCACTGACACACCGCTGGCAGCCCCGCGATCACTCGGGTTCTGCCGCGCCGCGATAATCGCCTCGATGTCCGCCGGATCGCCCAGCGCGTGGGTATAACGATCTTCGCGCTGGCCGGCCTGACGTGGAATCAACACCGCCAGCTCCCGGGCGATCAGGCGTTCCAGCTGATGCACCACTTGTTCGGCGTCTTCAAACTCATGCATGCGACCGCTGCGGGTCAGCAGTTCGTTGACGGTCTGCGGGCCGCGCAGGAACATCAGCCCGGTCAGGATCAATTGCGCCGGCACCAGCTCCAGTGCCTTGTCGACCTTGTGCTCCCAGCGGTCGGCGCGGCTGCCCATCACCAGTTTGGTGAAGCCGCGGCTTTCGAGGGCGCGCAGGCTCTGGCCGACCTGGCCCTGGGTCAGGTTCATCACTGGCTCCCGGCTGGTTTTCTGGTTGCAGGCCAGCACCAGTGCGTTGAGGGTCAACGGGTAGGTTTCCGGGCTGGTAGCCTGTTTCTCGATCAACGAGCCCAGAATGCGGATTTCCGTGGCGTTGAGCCGTGGTTCGTCGGAGCGGGTTTCAAATTCTGTGGTCATCGCGCGTTCCCTCTGCAGTCGAAGGCGCCTAGCCTAATCCTTGCTGGATAAAAGACAAGCCGCGCCGCCATGCGAGCATGGCTATAATCGCCCCCACGATTCACCCAGCCACCACGTGAGACTGCCATGACCATTTCCCTGTACGCCGCATCCGTCCCGGTTTTTCAACAAATGCTCAACGCCGTGAGCGATGTGCTGAAAAAGGCTGAAGCCCACGCCACCGAGAAAAACATCGACCCGAACGCCTTCCTGCAAGCGCGTCTGTACCCCGACATGTTCCCGCTGGTGCGTCAGGTGCAGATCGCCGTGGACTTCGCCAAAGGCGTTTCCTCGCGTCTGGCCGAAATCGAAATCCCGAAATATGACGACACCGAAACCACCTTCGCCGAGCTGCAAGCGCTGATCGCCAAGGTTCTGGCCTTCATCGGCGAGATCAAGCCAGAGCAGATCAATGGCAAGGAAGGCATCGAGATCGTGACTCGCCCGGGCACCCCGAAAGAGAAGCGCTTCAGCGGCCAGGCTTATCTGCTGAGCTACGGTCTGCCGCAGTTCTTCTTCCACGTCACCACCACCTACGCACTGCTGCGTCACAACGGTGTGGAAGTGGGCAAGCGCGATTACATGGGCGCGTTCTAAAACGTTCTGCAACAAAAAGCCCGCCAAGGTTTACGCCTTGGCGGGCTTTTTGTTGCGCCGGTTTTTTACGCCGGGCGCTGGGCTTTCTGCTCTTCGCCCAGGCACGCGGCGGCGGTGAACAGCACGTCGGTGGAGGAGTTCAGCGCCGTTTCGGCCGAATCCTGCAGCACGCCGATGATGAAACCGACGGCCACCACCTGCATGGCGATTTCGCTCGGGATGCCGAACAGGCTGCACGCCAGCGGGATCAACAGCAGCGAACCACCGGCCACGCCCGAGGCACCGCAGGCGCAGATCGCAGCGACGACGCTGAGCAGGATCGCGGTCGGGATGTCCACGGCAATGCCCAAGGTGTGCACGGCGGCGAGGGTCAGCACGGTGATGGTGATCGCCGCGCCGGCCATGTTGATGGTGGCGCCGAGCGGGATCGATACCGAGTAGGTGTCTTCATGCAGGCCCAGGCGCTTGCTCAGTTCCAGATTGACCGGAATGTTCGCCGCCGAGCTGCGGGTGAAAAACGCAGTGATGCCGCTTTCACGCAGGCACTGGAGCGTCAGCGGGTACGGGTTGCGGCGCAGCTTCCAGAACACGATCAGCGGGTTCATCACCAGCGCCACGAACAGCATGCAGCCGAGCAGTACCGCCAGCAGGTGCGCATAACCGATCAATGCGCCAAACCCGGAGGTGGCCAGGGTCGACGCTACCAGACCGAAAATGCCCAGCGGTGCGAAGCGAATCACGACCCGGACAATCAGCGTCACGCCGTTGGACAGATCACCCAGCACTTCGCGGGTGGTGTCGCCGGCGTGCCGGATCGCCACGCCCATGCCGATGGCCCAGGCCAGAATGCCGATGAAGTTGGCGTTCATCAGTGCGCTCACCGGGTTGTCGACCACGCTCAGCAACAGGCTTTGCAGCACTTCACTGATGCCGCCCGGCGCGCTTACGGCGATGTTGTCGGTGGACAGCACCAGATGCGACGGGAACATCATGCTGGCAATCACCGCGACCACGGCAGCGGCGAAGGTGCCAAGCAGGTAAAGGAACAGGATCGGCCGGATGTGGGTTTCCTGGCCGTGCTTGTGGTTGGCGATCGAGGCCATGACCAGCACGAACACCAGGATCGGCGCCACGGCTTTCAGGGCCGAGACGAATACTTTGCCGATGAAGGCCGTGCCTTTGGCCGCTTCCGGCGCGAACAGCGCGAGGGCGATGCCGGCAATCAGGCCGATCAGGATCTGGGTGACCAGGCTGAGGCTTTTAAGACGTTGCAATAGAGAAGGGGATGAAGCGGTCATGAACGGCATCTCTGTTTTTTTATAGGGTGCAAGGTTGCGTGATCCGGGCGATTGATCGGGGGCAGGCCACGGACACAAACCGAAAGGACTGACGCGCCAGCCACACCGTTAAACGGGTGGTTGAACAGGGTGTACGTTTTGCAGGGCGCGGACTTTATCACAGGGTCGTCCGATTCCTTCAGGCCTGTGACGATCTGCCACCGGATCCCTCTACAACTTAGACAGGTTTGTGCAAGTCACTCGGGAAACACTCTGTTAAGATTGCGCATCCTTATTTTCAAGTTCTGCCAGCGGGCCCTCGGGTCAACGCTGGTGTCGTCGTTTTGCTGGAGTTCCTCATGCTGTTGCCCATCCTTCTGTTGTCCGCCGCCGGGTTTACGGTGCTGACCACGGAGTTCGTCATCGTCGGCCTGCTGCCGGCGATTGCCCGCGACCTGGCCGTCACCATCCCGCAAGCCGGGTTGCTGGTGACGCTGTTCGCTTTCACCGTAGCGATGTTCGGTCCTTTTCTGACCGCGTATTTCGCCCGCTTCGAGCGCCGCAAACTGTTCATCACCATCCTGATCATGTTCGGTCTGGCCAATACCGTGGCGGCGTTGGCGCCGAACATCTGGGTCATGGCGATTGCCCGGCTGATCCCGGCGCTGGGGCTGCCGGTGTTCTGGGCGCTGGCCAGTGAAACGGCGGTGGACATCGTCGGCCCGGACTTCGCCGGTCGCGCGATCGCCAAGATCGGCTTCGGCATTGTCTGCGCCACCGTGTTCGGCATTCCGGTCGGTACGCTGATTTCCGATGCGTTCGGCTGGCGCAGCGCGTTCGCCATTCTGGCGGTGATCGCGTTTGCCAAGGCGCTGCTGCTGTTTGTCTATCTGCCGAAAACCAGCCTGCACCAGCATCAGGTCAGTTTCGCCTCGCAGTTCAAGATCCTGCGCAGCCCGTTGATGCTCGGCCATGTGTTGCTGTCGATCCTGGTGTTCAGCGGCATGTTCACCGCCTACACCTATCTGGCGGATATTCTCGAAAGGCTGGCCGGCTTCAATGGCACCGTGGTCGGCTGGTGCCTGATGGGCTTTGGCGCGGTCGGTCTGATCGGCAACTCGCTGGGCGGTCGTGCGGTGGATCGTCATCCGCTGATGGCTTCGGTGATGTTCTGCGCGTTCATGATTCCGGGGATGGTGGCGCTGGTGCCGAACATCAATTCGTCGCTGGGTCTGGCGGCGGCGATGGGCATCTGGGGCGTGACCCAGGCGGCGCTGTTTCTGGTCAGCCACGTGCGCTTGATGAAAGCGGCTCCTGAAGCGCCGGCCTTCGCCGCGTCGCTGAACATTGCCGGGGCCAACCTCGGGATCGGCCTGGGCGCGATCATTGGTGGTCGGGTGATCGACAGCGCCGGTCTGGGCTTTGTGGGTTTCGCCGCCGCCGGGTTCATCCTGCTGTCGATTTTCCTCGCCATGGTGCTGATGGTGCTCAAGCCGCGCGACGTCTGCGCGCCGTCTTAAAAGGCTGTAAACAGCTCGCGTCGGGCACCTTCGGTAATCGCTTTGATGCCGGGGTGCTTGACCTTGCGCTCCACCGAGATCGCGTAGAACGACTCGCTCACCGCATCGGTCTGGCCGATCAACTCGACGCCGTACTGGCGCTTCACCTCATCGGCAATCACGCTCGGGCCGATGAAAATCCCGCTGCCGGACTGGCCGAACGCCTGCATCAGGGCGCTGTCATCGAACTCCCCGACAATCCTCGGCTGAATCTGCTGCTCGGCGAACCAGCGCTGTAAACGGCTGCGCACCACGGTTTCCGCGCCGGGGATCAACAGCGGCGCACCGTGCAGGCTGCGGGGAAAATCCTGACCGTATTGCGCGGCCAGTTCGGCGGTGGCAAAGAAACTGATCCCGCATTCGCCTAGCTTCTGGCTGTAGCCCTTGATGTCCAGGTGCGAGGGCATCGGGCTGTCGGAGATCACCAGGTCCAGGCGCTGGATTGCCAGATCCGCCAGCAGGCGTTCGAGCTTGTCTTCGCGGCAGGTGATGCGTAGCGGTTCGCTCAACTCCATGGTCGGCGCGATCAGGCGATAGACGATGGATTTGGGCACCACGTCCGCCACGCCGACCCGAAACAGGATCTGCTGTTCATTGGGCTGGGCGCGCAGCATCAGCTCCAGCTCGCCGCCGAGCTGGAACATCTGCTCGGCGTAGGGCAGGGTCTGACGCCCGGCCTCGGTGAGTTCCAATTGCCGTCCGACCCGTTGAAACAATTCGATGCCATAGGTCTGTTCGAGCAAGGAAATCTGCCCGCTGATGGTCTGCGGCGTCAGGTTCAGTTGCTCGCAGGCGCGCACGATGCTGCCGGTCTTGGCCACCACCCAGAAGTAGTGCAGTTGTCGGTAATTGAGCATGGGGTTCGGTCCGTCCAATACAGTTCGTATAAATCGAAGTATAGCCGCTAAAAATACGAATTTTCCTGAAGTGTTTGTCTCCCTAGAATGCCCAGCCATCGACGGCTGGCCTGTACGGCGCTGTCTGTTCTATCGAGGGAAGCATCATGAAACTAAAAACTACGGGGCTGTTGATCGCGTCTTTACTGGTACTGGCCGGTTGCGACCAGGCCGAAAAGAGCGCCCAGCAACTGATGGGGCAGGCGGCCGAGGCGGCCAAACAAGCCATCGACGACACGCATAAAGCTGCCGAAGAGGCGCTCAGCGATGCCACCGGCAATCTGATCAGCAAGAAAGAACCGAAAGACGACGAAGAAAAATCCGAATCGTCCTCCCAGGAAATCTAAACCGTCTTACACAGAGTCAGGACTGACCCATGGAATACCTGTTAGAACTCGCTTCCAGCCCGACCGCATGGATTGCTTTGGCCACACTCGTGGTGATGGAAATCGTGCTCGGCATCGATAACCTGATCTTCATCTCGATCCTGACCAACAAACTGCCCGAGCAGTACCGGCAGAAGGCCCGTCGTCTGGGGATCGGCATGGCGCTGATCATGCGTCTGGCCCTGTTGAGCACCATCGCGTTCATCGTTCAGCTGACCGCGCCGGTCATCGAGATCCTCGGCCACGCGTTCTCCTGGAAGGACATGATCCTGATCGCCGGCGGCCTGTTCCTGTTGTGGAAGGCGACGACCGAGATCCATCACAGCATGGACCCGGCACCGGAAGATCCGAAGACCGCGACGTCGAAGGTGACCCTGGGCTTCGCCGCCGCCATCGGGCAGATCCTGATGCTGGACATGGTGTTCTCGATCGACAGCATCATTACCGCTGTCGGCATGACCGAACACTTGCCGATCATGGTGATTGCGGTTGTGGTCTCGGTGCTGGTGATGCTGTTTGCGGCTGATCCGCTGGCCAAGTTCATCAACGACAACCCGACGGTGGTCATGCTGGCTCTGGGCTTCCTGATCATGATCGGCATGACGCTGATCGCCGAAGGCTTTGGCGCCCACGTACCGAAAGGTTATGTGTATGCCGCCATGGCGTTCTCGGCTGCGATTGAAGTGCTGAACATGATGTCGCGCCGCGCCAAGCAGAAGAAACTGACTGCCGAAGCGTAAACGCTGGAAAACCAAAGGCCGCCTGAACTTGCGAGAGTCCAGGCGGCCTTTTTGTTGGAGTCGGTTACGGAAAATCAGTGCGCGGTGGCGTGACGGGCATCGTTTTGCTCGATCTTCCTGGTCGGTGCGGGTTGTACCGGGTGGTGATGGCGGCGGGAAATCCGCAACACGCCCCACAGCATGGCGGCGGCAACGGCCAGCCAGCCGGCAATCAGCATTACGATGGTCATGGTCAGGCTCATCTGTGCCTCCTCTTTGCCCTGCGTCGGGCGCGCTTTCTTTGGCTCTTGTCTGAATGACAGTCTAGTCGCTGGTGTGTTTCAGGCTATTGACCAAAGGTCGGTGGTGACCAATCAGTTCGCTCTATGCAGCCGACGCATCTGCCGCTTTGGGCTATACCGCAGCGTGGCGCCGTCCTATGATCCTCGACCAAGCCGGAACACGATGACCGGTAACTGATCAAGAGAGTGATGATGGTGCAGCTATTTTCCCGGATCCGCGCGGCGCTGCTGGTGGCCGGTTGCGTGACAGCATTGGTGGGGTGTGCGGGCAGTGTGGCGCCGGAGGTCAAGCGCCTGCCGGAGCGGGTCGAGCTTAGCGGTACGTTCTATCGCGGGGAGGCCTATCAAAGCGGGCCGCAAGTGCTGGCCAGCCTGCTGTCGCAGCAGGGCATCGTGATCACGCCGGGTCTGCTGGAAAAACCGCTGCGCTTGCCGGGCGCCGAGGACAAATTGCAACAGAATCTGCAGAACCTTGCCCGTGAATACGGCATGGTCGTGTATCCGCTGGACAGCAACTTGCCGGCGCTGCTGACTCAGGTGGCGGCCGGGTATCCGGTGATGGTGCGTTTCAGCGAAGGTTCGGCGTTTTGGGCGGAGCCGCGTTACGCGATCCTGTCCGGCTACGATCGCTTGAAGCAGAAGGTGCTGCTGCGCGCCGGGATGAATCGCCGTGAATTGATGAGCTTCAGCTCGTTCGAGTCGGCCCTGGAAAAATCCGGCGGCTGGGCAGTGTTGATCCAGAAGCCGACGCAGATTCCGGCGGCGGTCGATCAACAGCGCTGGCTCAAGGCTGCCGACGCACTGGCGCAAGCCGGGCAGGAGCGGGAAGCGGCGCAGGCGAGGAAGGCGCTGGCGGCGCATTGAGGTTCCGTTCGTCGCCTGTCGGGCACCCTGGCGGAGGATGCGCTTCTGAACTGTAGCGTCCCGTGTTTTACGGGCCAGTTTCAGGAGGCGAATATGGCAATTCCAACTTCACCCAGCGGGCCGCATTCTTCCGAGCATGGGAGCGGCGACGACCTGGGCTTCGATCCGGACTCGCCTGATCTGGACGATCCGCAAGTCGATCCCATTGGCCCGGCGAAGGCGCCGAAGGATGTGCAGCCGGGCGACGATCCCAAGCGTCCGGCCAAGCCTTACGATCCCTTGGCTGATCTCAAGCCTTGAAGCGAGGTGCGTATGAGTACCGATTCGAGTTTCGACGACCACAAGCCTGACAGTGTGCCCACCACGCCTGAGCCGGAAGTTGATCCGGTGCTGGATCCTGAGAGCCCTCTGCGCGATCCGTTGGCGCGTCCGGCGGTGGTGACGCCGGAGCATTCCCGCGACCCGAGCGCTGGTGACGGCATTCCCGATGACGACAAGATGCCGTTGCCCAACGACTGAGTGCATAAATGAAATAGCCCCGACGATTCGGGGCTTTTTCATGGGGGGACGGATTACTTGGACGCTTCGATCACGCCGCTCTGGCGACTCTTGAGGTTTTTGTCGGCCTTGTATTGCTGAGCCACGGCGGGGACGTTGGCACTCTTGCCGGTTTCCACCCAACTGCGGATGCGGCTGGCATCGGCGAAGTGAGTGTATTTGCCGAACGCGTCGAGAATCACCAGGGCGACCGGGCGGTTGGCCATGCGGGTCACCAACACCAGACAGTGACCGGCAGGGTTGGTGAAACCGGTCTTGGTGATGCGGATATCCCAGTCGGCCTTGTTGACCAGGTGATCGGTGTTACGGAAGCCCAAGGTGTAATTGGGTTTGCGGAACGAGACGGTCTTTTCCTTGGTGGTGGTCAGCTCGATGAGCAGCGGCTGTTTGTGCGCGGCCACCAGTAACTTGCTCAGGTCGCGGGCGGTGGAGACGTTGCGCTCGGACAGGCCGGTGGGCTCCACAAAATGTGTGCTGGTCATGCCCAGCGCCTTGGCCTTGGCGTTCATCGCGGCGATGAACGCCGCGTAACCGCCCGGATAGTGGTGAGCCAGGCTGGCGGCGGCGCGGTTTTCCGAGGACATCAGGGCAATCAGCAGCATCTCCCGGCGGGGCAGTTCGCTGCGCAGCTTGACGCGGGAAAACACGCCTTTCATTTCCGGCGTGTGGCTGATGTCGACGTCAATCCATTCGTCCATGTTCTGGTGCGCTTCGACCACTACCAAACCGGTCATCAATTTGCTCACGGAAGCGATGGGCACCACCACGTCCGGGTTGCTGGAATAAATGACTTTGTTGGTCTGCAGATCCATCAGCAGGGCGCTGCCGGAGGCAATCTTCAATTGCGAAGCATCTCGAGGGGCGGCGGTGGTTTCGGCGGCGTTGACCGTTGGCGTGAGGAGCGTGCCTGAAAATGCAAAAACCAGGCTCAGGATGGACAGACGAATATTCACGCGGGCGAACTCATGAAGGTTGGAAATGCCGTTCTTTGTAACGGCCTGTGTCGTAAAAACGACGCATTTTAGGAGTATGGTTGAAGAACTGTCGATGGTTGTCCGCAAGGCATGAAAAAGTCGTGAAAAGCCCTGTAAAAATAGGGGTTTCCGGCGAACGGTAAAGGTTTTTTCGAGGGCATGAAAAACCCCGCACAAGGCGGGGTTCTCGGAGCGCGGAAAACGCGACTCAGGCGTGCAGGGTTTCTGCCGCGTAGAGGGTGTTTTCCAGCAGGCAGGCACGGGTCATCGGGCCGACGCCGCCGGGTACCGGAGTGATCCAGCCGGCGCGGGGCAGGGCGGTCTCGTAGACCACATCACCCACCAGTTTGCCGTCTTCCTGGCGGTTGATGCCGACGTCGATCACGATCGCGCCTTCCTTGATCCACTCGCCCTTGACCAGGCCCGGCTTGCCGGCGGCCACGACCACCAGGTCTGCGCGGCCGACGTGTCCGGCCAGATCCTTGGTGAAGCGGTGGGTAACGGTCACGGTGCAACCGGCCAGCAACAGTTCCATTGCCATCGGGCGACCGACGATGTTGGACGCGCCGACAACGACTGCGTCCATCCCGTACAGATCGGCACCGGTGCTTTCCAGCAGGGTCATGATGCCCTTCGGGGTGCAGGGGCGCAGCAGCGGAATACGCTGGGCCAGACGACCGACGTTATAAGGATGGAAACCGTCGACGTCCTTGTCCGGGCGGATGCGTTCCAGCAATTTGGAGGCGTCCAGGTGCTCTGGCAGAGGAAGTTGAAGCAGAACGCCGTCGATTGCCGGGTCGTCGTTCAGTCGATCGATCAGATCGGTCAGCGCTTCTTGAGTGGTTTCGGAAGGCAGGTCGTACGCTTGAGAGAGGAAGCCGACCTCTTCACAGTCTTTACGCTTGTGCGAGACATAAACCTGAGAGGCAGGATCGCTGCCGACCAGGATCACCGCGAGGCCTGGCGTGCGCAGACCTTGCTGGCGACGTTCGGCAACCCGTTGGGCGATCTGCTGGCGCAGGCTGGCGGCGATCGATTTGCCGTCGATTAGTTGTGCAGTCATTGCGCGTGATTAACCATCGAGAGGGGAAAAAAAGAGAACGCATTCTCGCATGTCAAACGGTGAGGGCAAAGGCGCTTGGTCAGCAAATTCCCCTAAGCCCTTTAATTAAATGAATTTTTTTCAAAAAGGATTTGACGACCTTCAGGTCGCTCTATACTATTCGTCGCACTTGTCGGGCACAGCCTAGCACTGGTTAAGAAGGTCGAGCGAAATCAACGTTTTGCGAGACTGGAAAGCACTTAGTTTGTAGTCCTCCAAGGGTACAGCTAACAAGGCGCCCGTAGCTCAGCTGGATAGAGCATCCGCCTTCTAAGCGGATGGTCGCAGGTTCGAGTCCTGCCGGGTGCGCCATTAGGCAGCATTGGCACAAGTAGCGCGATATGGTGGGCGTAGCTCAGTTGGTAGAGCACGGGATTGTGACTCCCGTTGTCGTGGGTTCGATCCCCATCGTCCACCCCATATTTCGAAAGGCGCCAGATGTAACAGTCTGGCGCCTTTGCTTTAAAAGCTTCATCTGCGGATGTGGTGGAATTGGTAGACACACTGGATTTAGGTTCCAGCGCCGCGAGGCGTAAGAGTTCGAGTCTCTTCATCCGCACCAATCAAAGCTTCATTCATGCCATTGGCCGGGTGAAGTTCTACAAAGAAGTTGTTTGGCTTCTTTGGCACGCAATATGGTGGGCGTAGCTCAGTTGGTAGAGCACGGGATTGTGACTCCCGTTGTCGTGGGTT